>CAMQZC010000005.1 GCA_947039485.1 uncultured Verrucomicrobiales bacterium
CGTGATGGTATGACCAGCGGCAGTGGCTCGGTGGGCTATCGCTTCGCCTTCTAAAGAAATCCTCTAAGAAAATTAATCAAGCGCTTGTCCTCAATGTGAGGGCAGGCGCTTTTTTTGTTTCTATCAATTAGCTTGATGTTAGCCCTATTATCTTGACTGTAGGAGGGGGTTAGAATGTAGTAGTCTTATAGCAAGATCATCTTATTATGAAATTACAACTAACATCCAGTCTGCTCTTTATTTCCATTTTTGCCTTGAATCAATCCATAGAGGCGCAACAATCCTATGGTTGGGATGCGGCTTGGGGGGAGGCGCAGCTTAGTGATCGCCCAACAGACCCTGTGGAGAGTAGCGATATCACAGCTCCAGAAACAGGGCTTGCCAATGCTGATGTAGGCGGTGTTAATCCCTACTTGGATAATGGTACAACCAGCGTCATCCTGACGGGCGGCGGCGATGGCAATTCGGCGAGTGTCTATGGCGGCAACTACACGCCAGGTGCGACGGTGCCGGGCTCGCTGCTCATCATTGATAGTTGGATTAAGCAGACTGGCGGTGATTTTAACATCATAGCTGGTGGGAATAAGGTGAGTAATGTGGATAGTGTCGTGGCTTGGGGATTGGCAGGTGATACGCATCTGATGCTCGATATTGAGAGTGCGGGCTCGGTCAATTACATGGTTGGTGGCAATGTGGGGGAGAGCTCTACAGGCACAAGTATGTCAGGTAATAGCTATATCTCAGTCTTTAGCAATTCTCTTGCGGGCTCGGTCATTGGAGCTAGTGCTGTGACCAATGGGCGTGATACGAGCTTTGTGGGCAATACCCATATCTATATCTACACGGCTCTTGATCAGACGGGGGTCTCTCTGAGTTCTAATGCCATTGTGGGCAGTAATGCCTACATATCTGGCACGAGCAGCAGCGTCAACAATGTGCTCAGTCATGTGGGAGACTCCAATATCAGCATTGATCTGAGCGGTGATGCAGGGGGGGCAACAAGCTTTGGCAAGGATATTGTGGGTAGTATGTATGTGGGTGGCGGCTATCGGAAGGTGGAGCATGAGGGCGATAGTAATATTGAGATTGTTGGCAGGGAGGGGGTCAGCTTTGATGGTCTCATTGTGGGTGGCTCCTACTTGACGCAGGGTTATTTTGCCTCCTTGGATGCGAGTATTGAGAATACGAATGTGACGATCTCTGGGGATAGCAGCTTTAGCTCGGAGGTGATTGGTGGGCATTATCATAGCTCAGGCACGGTGAGTATCACTGGGACTTCGAGCCTGACAATTTCTGGAGGGAGCTTTGCCAAGACTGTTGTGGCGGGGAATATGGTTTTTGGGGGGACTCCAAGCGCGGATGTTGCCGCAACTTGCCTGAGCGTGACTGGCGGTGATTTTGCCGGTTTTTTGGTCGGGGGTTCGGTTTACGAGGTCAACCGCGATAGCCGCACACGGCTGACGCTGGGAGACTCGCTGGTGAGTATCTCGGGTGCGGCTGGTAGCTTTGCTCAGGTCGTGGCGGGCAATGTGCTGGGTGGAGGGATATCCACGGTCACGGGAACGAGTCGCTTGGAGATATCTGCTGGGCGATTCACGAGCTTTGTGACAAGTGGTAGCGCAACTCACAATACGGCGGGAACCACGCTGTCTCTGATTGCCAATGCGCTGGAGTTATCCATTTCAGGGGGTGTTTTTGAGGGCGATGTTGTTGGCGCGGCTGTCATTCTTGGCGGTACGGCGACGACGACGACTCAGAGTGTTGATATCGACATTATAGGCGGTACGCTTGGGGCGAAGCTCATTGGCGGGTTTTCTACAGACTCTGGCACGAGGGGCTTGGCGGGATCGGTGGGTAGTATTGATTTGACTTTGGATGGGGGCAGTGTCACCGATATCTATGGCGGCTCTTGGATTACGCGCCAGACGAGCGCGACTATTACACAGGGGGCGATTAATTTAGAGCTGCTCTCGGGCACGATCACGGGTAGTAATGTGGCGGCTGCTGGATATCAGGGCTCGGAGGTCATCATGGTGACTGAGAGTACGAGGGTGGAGATTGGCTCGGCTCTACAGGCTAATGGAGTGCAGATATCGGGTGATTATCTCTTTGCCTCGGGACAGGTTGGATCCAGTGTGACGGGTGATAGGACGCTGGTATTTAACTCCACATCCAGCTATGCTAATGTAGCTGGGATGAAATTTGTTGACTTTGATGTGGTGGAGGTGGGCGCTGGAGCCGAGGTGGACTTTGCTCTCTCAGCGACGCACCTGAGTGATTTGGATGAGCAGGTGCGCAAGACAGGTGAGGGGACACTCGCCTTGGCCGCTGATAATGGCTTTAGCAAGCTGAGTGTGGAGGCTGGTAGTCTGCGGCTCGCTGCTGGGAGCTCGGCAGATACGCTGCGCTCGGTGAGTATCGCCTCGGGGGCGAGGCTGGATATGACAGCGGCTGATACGGGGATAGGCAGTAGCCTGAGCTTGCAGAATGGGAGTCATCTCATGCTCACGACGGGGCAGTCTGGGGCGGCCTTTCTCTCAGGGGGGAGTTTGACTCTGGATCCTTCGGCTAAATTTAATCTGAGCCTGAGCTCAGGGCTTGGGGCGCTTTTTCGTCAGGTGATTTTTACTGGGCTGGAAGCTGAGGATATTGAGGGATTTGGGCTTACTTCTCAGGCGGGGTTTGATGGTAGTCTTGGGGTGTTGGCTTCTAGTGTGATTGCTCAGTTGCTGGAGGATGGTCAGAGTCGCGCGATTGGGGCTGATTATTACATTCTCTTTGAGGATGGTGATTTGCTGCTCACTAATATTACGGCGGGCAATGAGTTGGAGCTAGCCGTGCAGGGCGCTAGCTTGACCGCGCTCTCGGCAGCTCAGAGTGATGATATGGCGCGTCAGCTGCGCACGCTGCGTAACCGCACGGAGAGGCTGGGGCTTGATCCCAACTACAAGCATGCGGGCTTGCCATACTACAGCTTTTGGATCACGGCTGAGGCGGGTCGCAGCGAGCTGGATGCAGATGGTGCAGAGACGGGTTACTCTATGAACAGTTGGGGCGGCAGCCTCGGCATGGATGTGGATATTAGCAGTAGCCTGAGTCTGGGCGTTGCGATGACGGCCATGTATGGCGATGTGGATGGCGCGAACTTTGATTCGGGGGATGGGGAGCTAGATACGCTCTACCTCAGCGCCTATGCGCGAGCTCATATCGGGAGGTGGTCGCATGGCTTTGTCTTGAGTTTTGGAATGTCGGATGCTCGATTGGAACGCCGTGTCGATGGGCTGCAGCTCAAGGGTGATACGGATGGCTACTCCATGGGTCTGCTCTATGAGGTTGGCTACATCATCCCTCTCAATGAGGATAAATCGAGTTGCTTGCAGCCTATCTTTAGCATGAGCTTAATTCATAGCGATCTATCTGCCTACACGGAGAGTGGCGGTCGCTATGAGGTGCACGTTGATGATGAGGATATGCTCTACGCGAGCTTTGGGCTGGGGGCACGCTATGAGAGTGTGGTTGGCACCTCGGTCTATAACCGTAGCTCGGTGCTTTCCCTGCGTGCGCTCTGTGTGGTGGATGCTGGCTCTCGCAGGGCAGCGAGCGAGGTGAGTCTGCTGGGTACTGATGAGGCGGTACGCGTCCAAGGGGCTGAGGCTGGGGCCGTCGGGGCACAGCTGGGCTTTGGTATCTCCATCCCCCTGCGTCGTGACGTAGCTGAGCTGTTTTTGAATGTGGATGCAGATTTGCGCTCTGGTATGAGCAGCGGCAATGCCTCGCTGGGCTACCGCTTCGCCTTCTAAGTATTTAGAACCAAATGGATGATGCTTCAGGCCTTGTCGGTAGCTCTAGCTTTTATCTCCTCGATGGATTACTTGATCTGGAGGTAGATGATGTGCTGGCTATAGCGTGGGTCGATAGACTCGGTCTTGATGACGAGGCGGTTGAGCGCTTTTTTAGCTGTGCTCAGGGGCGTGATGGTGATTTGGTACTCGCGATTCTTTTTTAGGGTTTTGGTCTGGTAGTCAAATTCCTTGCCGTTGAGTCCTGCTTCCTTGAGTGCCTTGATCGGTGAGCCCTTGGGGATGTAGAGGGTGATGCTCTGCGGGCTGGGGCTAGCTCCACGCTTCCATGTCAAGGAGCGGCTGCTGAGTAGCAGGGGCTGCGCGATGCGGAAGTAGAGCATGAGGCGGCACTTGCGGCCATCCTGCATCTTGATGTCGAGGTAGCGGTTGGTATCGCGGTTGAACTCGCGCGCATCAACCGTGACATGCAGCTTGTTGTTCTCAATGCGGTAGCTGGTGCAGTCGCAGTTGGGGGTAACCTTGCGGATGCTCGAGTCTGCCGTAAAGAGGAAGTTGCAGTGGGTCTGCCCAAAGCCGAGTCGCGCCTCTTGGCTGCTCTGGCTAAATTGAGCTTGCAGGCTCTGGCTCCCCAGTGAGAGGGCGAGGAGGAGGCAGGCTGTGAGATGGTGGCGCCTCATGATGCTTGTGCGTGGTTGTCGTTTTAGACTGTTTTTATCTCATCTTGCTTGTCTTTGCTCTGCGCTGGGGCAGGGAAGAAGCTTGAGAGGAGGAAGATGACCGCGGCAATACTAATGCAGCTATCAGCGACGTTGAAGGATGGCCAGTGGTAGCCAAAGGGATAGTTCTCGGAGATAATCCAAGGGAAGGAGAAGTCGAGGAAGTCGACGACGTAGCCGTTGGCGAGGTTTTGCAAGAAGCTGAGCTTCTCAGCACCAGGCAGGAAGAATCCCTGGATGAGGCGGTCGGTCATGTTGCCCAGTACGCCTGTCATGATGAGTGTCCATGCGATCTTGAGCAGGCGTGTGTTGAAGACTCCTCGCTTGAATAATACGACGAGGCCCACCAGTGCGATGAGCTGGATTGCGAGGAAGACGATGGGCGCCCAGCTGGTGCCATTGCCCATGCCAAAGGCGACTCCCGAGTTGTGGATGCGGATGATGTTGAAGTTGACAATCTCGCTATCCGCGATGATGCTCGTGATCTCCCTGACTCGGTTGTTGAAGGGGGGCTTGTAGTTGAATACGATGTACCACTTGCTCACTTGGTCCAGGATGTAGAGGAATAGGATGCTAAGTAGTATTGTCAAGCTGAAGCGTTTGCTCATAATGTGTGGGGGTGCTCGGTGTTGAGATGACAATGCAGCTGCCCTTATCAGGCAGCTGCATTGCAGGGGGGGTGGTTTTTATGCTTTTTTTAGCCTATGACCTTAGCGCAGCGTGCGCAGAGGCCATCGGCATTGACTGCTGGTTCGTAGCGGCGGCAGCGGGGGCACATGTCATAGGGTGACTTGCTCGCTGTGGCCGATAGTTCGCGGCCTTGGCTGATGCTCATCTCTGAGAGGATGAAGAACTCCTTGGCAAAGTCAGCATCCTGCAAGAGGCTCATGACCTTGGCATCCTCATTGCTGGGGACGATCAGCTCGACTTTTACCTCGTTGTTTTTGCTAAAGGCTTTGGCCTGAATTTTTGCCTCGATGGCGATTTGGATGCAGCTTTTGATGGCCTGCAGGCGCTCGAAGGTTACGCTGTAACCCTGCTCAAAGGCTGGGTCGACACTGGGGAAGTCCTGCTCGTGGATGGAGTCCTTGTTGCCAGCATGCTCCCAAGCTTCCTCTGCGGTGAATGCGAGGATGGGGGCGAGCAGCTTGACCAGAGCATCAAAGATGCGGCTCAGGGCGAATTGCTTGCTAATGCGGCGTGGGGCGTGGGCAGCGTCACAGTAGAGACTATCCTTGGTGATGTCGATGTAGAGGGCGGAGAGCTCAACTGTGCAGAACTGGTTGATGGAGGTGAATACCTTGCGGAAGTCATATGCCTCATAGCCAGCACGCGCATCGGAGATGAGGGCATTGAGACGCTCCAAAATCCAGATGTCGAGAGCCTCAAGCTGCTCGGGTTGCTGACCTTCGTATCCCTTGAGATTCGCCAAGAGGATGCGCAGTGTGTTGCGCAGGCGGCGGTAGGGGTCGGTAATCTGCTTGAAGAGATTCTCACCAAAGGGAACTTCATTTTGCCAGTCGATGCTGCTCACCCAGAGACGCACGATGTCAGAGCCGTACTTGTCGTAGAAGTACTTGGCATCGGTGGGCTTGCCACCGGTTTTTCCTTGTGCGCTCTTGGAGATTTTGCTGCGGTCTTGGTTGACGACAAAGCCGTGGGTCATCACTGCTTTGTAGGGTGCCACGCCGCGCCATGCGCAGGAGAGCATGAGTGAGCTTTGGAACCAGCCGCGATGTTGGTCGGTAGCCTCCAGATAGAGGTCGGCAGGGGCATGGAGCTCCTGACGGGGCTCAAGCACGGCGACGTGGGAGCAACCGGAGTCAATCCAGACGTCGAGTGTGTCCTTGCCTTTCTTGAGGTTCTTGGGCAGGCCGAGGCGCTCGCAAAGTTGCTCGTCGCTCAGCTCAAACCAGATGTTGGTGCCCTCAGTCTCGACCAGATCGGCGAGCTTGTTGATGATGGCTGCATCGAGGATGGGCTGCTCGTTCTCATCAAAGAAGACTGGCAGGGGTACGCCCCATGTGCGCTGACGGCTGATGCACCAGTCGGGGCGAGATTCAACTGTGCCGCGGATGCGACTGCTACCCCATGCAGGGAGCCACTGAGTCTTGTCAATCTCCGCCAATGCGACGGGGCGCAGCTTTTTCATGCTGATGAAGAATTGCTTGACCGCGCGGAAAATGATAGGCGTCTTGGAGCGCCAGCAATGAGGGTATTGATGGCTAAACTCATCGCGACCCAGCATGTGACCAGCTTCAACGAGCATGGTGAGGATGTCCTCGTTGCTCTTAAAGACGTGTTGACCAACAAGCTGAGGCAGACCGCATTCATTGGTGTAGCAACCATTGTCATCCACAGGCGAGAGTACGCCAAGACCGTATTGCTGTCCTACGTTGTAGTCATCTGCGCCATGGCCGGGGGCGATGTGGACGGCTCCGGTACCTGTCTCGGTGGTAACAAAGCTACCCATGATAATCAGGCTTTCGCGGTCGAGGAAGGGGTGTTTGGCGGACTTGCGCTCCAGCTCATGGCCTTTAAAGGTGGCGAGTTCTTCTTCAAGCTGCCAGTTATTCTTTGTTGCGAAGCTCTCCATGAGCTCGCGCACGAGGATGAAGTTGCGTGACGCACCATCCTTGCTGTAGCGGGCAATCACGTAGGTGAACTCGGGATTGAGCGCGATACCAAGATTGCTAGGAAGCGTCCAAGGTGTTGTTGTCCAAATGACCATCTCGCAGCTAATGCCCTTGACATCCTCCACCATGGGGAAGGAGACAAAGGCGGCGGTGCTGGTTTCTTCCATATACTCGACCTCTGCCTCGGCGAGGGCGGTGTGGTGAGCGTAGCTCCACTGCACGGGCTTGAGACTTTGATAGACTGCGCCCTCCTCAACCAGCTTGCCAAAGACGCGCAGGATGTGAGATTCGTAGTCGGGGTTCATCGTGATGTAGGGATTGTACCAGTCGGCAAAGATGCCGAGGCGGCGGAAGGAGTTGCGCTGCTGATCGATGTAGCCTTTAGCAAAGTCCATGCATCGGCGGCGGATCTCTGCTGGTTCAAGACCTTGGTCTTGCTTCACAACTTTAGCCTCAATGGGTAAACCGTGGCAGTCCCAACCGGGGATAAAGGGGGCGTAGAAGCCAGCCATGCTCTTGCTCTTGACGATGAGATCCTTGAGGGTCTTGTTGAGAGCGGTGCCCATGTGCACATCGCCATTGGCGAATGGAGGGCCATCATGGAGGATGAAGCTAGGAGCGCCCTCGGCGAGGCGCTTAGCGGTAATTCGCTCGTAGAGCTTGCTCTGTTCCCATTGTTCCAAGCGCAGGGGCTCTTTGGTGGTCAAATCCCCACGCATGGGGAAGGTGGTATCAGGCAGGAAGATGCTTTCCTTATAGCTCTTAGCTTCTGTAGTCATACGCGCGAGATTATAATGATTTTGTTCGCTAAAGTCAAGAGCTGCTGTGGAAAATATGCAGTTGCGCAGCATGGTAGAAACTTTGAGGAGCCGCGCGGCTTTGTGCTCCTTCTCAAAATGCTGCGTCTCATTGACGTGGCTTGGCTGCTCAGCTAGAGCGTTGCATGCTCTGTTGCCATAGCGTTATATGCATCGCTGTGGGCAAAATAAAGCCGAGAGCGTTGGCGGCTCTCGGCTTTGTTGATTGATAGGGGGTGGCTTTTAGTTCTTGCCTGAGTCGATGATGCCCTGAATGTTGGAGGGCAGGTAGACTTTGTCGGCTGGGTTGGAGCTAATCTTGTCGTAGCCGTCGAGCACCTTGGTGGTGAGGAGGATTTGGGAGGCTTGTTCTTTGCCGACGACTTCGCTGAGTTTGGAGAGGTAGGATTTCTCCGCCTCTGAGATGATGGCGAGTGATTCTCGGAGTCCTTCGGCCTTGAGGATGGCGGCGGCTTTTTCTGCCTCGGCAGAGCGGATGATGGCCTTGGCTGAGCCGTCTGCTTCTAAGATGATGGCGCGGCTGCGACGCTCGGCCTCCATTTGCTGGAGCATGGCGGTGGCAGTGGCGTCATCGGTGCTGAGCTCTTGAATCTCTAGGCTGATGATTTGTACACCCCAGCGGCTTGAGGTTGAGGCGAGTGCTGCGATGATGCGCTCGGTGAGGGCTTGGCGTGCGCTGAGCACGTTGTCGAGGTCCATGCTGCCTATCTCGGTACGCAGGGTGTTGAGCACGGCGTTGATGAGGGAGTTAAAGAGATCCTCTACCTCGTAGACGGCTTTGATGGCGTCGACGATGCGCCAGCGGATGATGCAGTTGACAGAGACCTTGGCATTGTCTCCCGTGATGCACTCGCGCTTGTTGGTGTCGAGTATTTGCTCGGTGAGTTGGATGGCGTAGCCGCCTGTGTTGGCGTTTCTACCCCATTTGGCAGCGACTCGCTTGACTTGGTCGAGGGCGGGGATGCGGAAGGCGAGGCCGCTTTCTTGGACTTTGATTGGCTTGCCAAATCGCTCGATGATGCGGCAGTGAGACTGGGGGATGATGCTGATGAACATGGTTTATTGGTTTGTTTGGTTGTTGTTGATTTTGCGGATGAAGAGTTTGCCTGAGACTTGACGACTGATTTTTACTTGCTCGCGCTCGCTAAACTCGTCGTTGCTCTTCTCGGCTTGGGCGCTCCAGAGCTCACCATTCCACTCGACAAAGGAGGCCCCCTCCATGAGGCGATAGATTGCTATCTCTCCAGCAGCACGATTGAGGTACTCGGGGGTTGCCTTGCGTAAGAGTGTTTTTTTGATGAGGAGTTGTAGCTTGCTCCAGAGGGCGTAGTAGAGGGCGATGGAGAGGGCTAGCCCTGCGATAAAGACGAGTACTGTCCACTGGATGGGTAGATCTAGATGGGTGTCGCAGAGCAGGCTGATGTAGCCTGCAAAGATGAGTAGGGATACCCATGAGATGAACTCTGTCTGGATGAAGAGGTCGAGTACGAGTAGGGTGATGGAGATTGCGAGCATCCAGTGTAGGACGCTCATCGGGTCTATCTGTAGGCTGCTGATGAGTTCTAGGGGCATGGCTGAAATTGAGTTCGAGGGCTCTTAATATAGATGAAGGCGTAGCTCAGCGCAAGGACAATATAGATGAAGGGGTAGCCCAGCGCAAGGAAAATATACACCAAAGACGACCTAGCGTAAGTAACGCTAGGTCGTCTTTGGAAATTGGGCTAATAAGCGCGTGCTTAGCAGCTGCTCTTGAAGGCTGAAGATGCCTTGAAACCAAGAGACTTGGAGGCGGAGATTGTCATCGCCTCACCTGTTTTTGGGTTGCGGCCAGTGCGGGCTGGGCGGCTCTTCATTTCGAAGGTGCCAAAGCCAATAAGCTGTACCTTTTCGCCGCTGAGGGCTGCTTCACCGATGCTCTCAAGGACTACCTTAAGGGCTTGTTCTGCACATTTCTTGCTGGCGTCGTCGCCGAGCTTTTCTTGGATTTTCTCTACGAGCTGAGTCTTATTCATAGGTAGCTATGATATAGTATGTTAATAACTGATAGCAAGTAAAAAGTTAAAAAACCAAGTTTTTTAACTTTTAAGTTAGCAGATTTAGCTCCAAGCGATGGCATCAATAGCGCTGCGCATTTCCCTGACTGCAGATTGGAGCCCGATGCTCAGTGCGCGTGCGATGATTGTATGGCCGATATTGAGCTCCTGGATATGGGGGATGCTGGCGAGCTCTGCGAGGTTACTCAGCTGGATGCCATGTCCTGCGTGGATCTCGAGTTGGATGGATTGAGCGTATTGGGCTGCGGTGATGAGTCGCTCAGTCTCGACTTGGCGTTGCTCGCCGAGATTGTTGGCAAAGCAGCCAGTGTGTAGTTCAATCATGGTGGCTCCTACAGCCTTTGATGCTTCGACTTGGTTGAGGTCGGGGTCGATGAACATGCTAACTTGGCTGCCATTGGCCTTGAGTTGGGCGATGAGGGGCTTGAGTTCTTCAATGCGGCTGGCTACATCGAGTCCTCCTTCTGTGGTGACTTCTTCTCGTCGCTCGGGGACGAGGCAGACGTAGTCGGGGCACAACTCAAGGGCAAATTCTAGCATGGACTGCGTGGCTGCCATCTCAAGGTTGAGCGGCAGGGCTATCTCACGTCGCACGATGCGGGCATCTTCCTTTTGCATGTGGCGCAGGTCTTCGCGTACGTGGATGGTGATGGAGTCCGCTCCGCCTGCTTGGGCGGCTTGGGCTGCGCTGAGGATGCAGGGCTCGACGTTGTGAGAGTCGAGCATGCTTGAGTAGCGCGCTTGGCGCAGGGTGGCGATATGGTCAATATTAACTCCGAGTAGCATGGTGTGTGTGGGTGTTGGTTTGAGTATAAAAAAAGCCCCAGCCGCGGCTCACGCTGCTGCTGGGGCTGAGTTGAAATAGGGTTGTCTTTAGTGCAGGAAGTGACGGGCGCCCGTGAAGATCATGGCGATGCCTGCTGCATCAGCGGCGTCGATTACTTCTTGGTCACGGATGGAGCCACCGGGCTGGATGCATGCGGTAGCACCTGCCTCAATGGCTGCGGTGAGACCATCTGCGAAGGGGAAGAGTCCATCAGAAGCGATGACGCTGCCCTTGAGCTCGATGCCTGCTTGACCGGCTTTCCAGACGGCAATCTTAGCGGAGTCAACGCGGCTCATTTGCCCTGCGCCTATGCCGAGTGTGCCGTTCTTGTCTGAGAAGACGATGGCGTTGGAGTGTACTTGCTTGCAGACGCGCCATGCAAAGCTGAGAGCCTCAAGCTCTTCAGCGGTGGGGACGCGTTTGGTGACTACTTTGTCCTCAAGCTTCTCAAGACCCAGAGCGATGTCGTCGCGCTTCATGGTCATGATGCCACCTGGAGCGGAGCGGATGATGGGCTGCTTGCAGTAGATCTTCCATGCGTCCATGTCGATGCGCATGATGCGGCAGTTCTTTTTCTTTTGCAGGATGGCACGTGCTTCAGGCTCGTAGTCAGGGGCGATAATCACGTCGGTGAAGATTGCGCCAACGATGCGTGCGAGCGCTACGGTCATGGTGCGATTCATGACGATGACACCGCCAAAGGGGGCTTGTGTGTCGGTCTGATAGGCGCGCTTCCAAGCTTTGACGAGGTCTTCGTCATCTTGACCAACACCGCAGGGGTTGGTGTGCTTGAGGATGCCGACTGTGGGGCGGCGGAAGTTCATGATCAGGGAGGCTGCTGCCTCGACGTCAAGGATGTTGGTGTAGGAGAGTTCTTTGCCTTGAAGTTGGGTCACGATGCCATCAAAGTTGCCAAAGAGTGTGCTGGGTTGGTGAGGGTTGTCACCGTAGCGCAGGGTCTGGGCGAAAGGCAGGGAGAGACAGAAGTTGTTCTTTGTGCACTCCTCGGAGCGATGGCCGAGATAGTTGGAGATTGCGGTATCGTAGGTTGATGTGCGCAGGAAGACCTTGATGGCGAGTTTTTCGCGTGTCTTGAGGGTTGTGTTACCCTGATGGTTTTCCATCTCTTCAAGGATGGTGTCGTAGTCTGCGGGGTCGGAGACGACGGTGACGGAGCTGTAGTTCTTGGCTGCGGAGCGCAGCATAGAAGGACCACCGATGTCAATTTTCTCAATAGCTTCGGCAAGTGTGACACCTTCTTTAGCGATTGTTTCCTCAAAGGGGTAGAGGTTCACGCAGACGAGATCGATTGTAGGGATGTCGTTGGCTGCTGCTTGTTGTTGGTGTTCTTCGAGGTCGCGACGCTGGAGGAGTCCACCGTGTACCTTGGGGTGCAGGGTCTTGACGCGGCCATCAAAGAGCTCAGGAGCTCCTGTGTAGTCGGAGATTTCCACGACGGGGAGACCGAGGTCTTGGAGGTACTTGCAGGTACCTCCTGTGGAGATGAGCATGACACCCTGGGCGAGGAGTCCCTGGGCAAATTGTTCGAGCCCACTCTTGTCGGAGACAGAGATGAGGGCGCGCGTGATTTTGGCTTGTTGAGTTGTTTCCATTTGCTTCCTTGGAGGTTAGGAGGGTGAAGACCCTTGCGGAGACAACGGTACACCTAAGAGGTTAAAAAAGCAAGCTCAAATGAAAGCTCTTTCTTGGCATGAGGATGATGTGCTCATGCTAGCTGGTATGGCAAAAGGGGGAGTGCGGATGCTCAGGGGGGCGTGGTCTCAATCCCTTCTGGGGCTGAGAGCGCTTGAGCTTGCTAGAAAACGGGGTTTTCCTTTAGCTGCTGCGCAGCGCGTCGCAGCCTAGGGCTTGCACCTTCTCCCACTTGATTGTGCCGAGGATGGCTTGCTCGGTGTAGTGGAGGGCGTGCTCTACGGCGGTTTCTAGTGTCTCTCCTTTTGCTAGTCCTGCGGCGATGGCGGCAGAGAGTGTGCAGCCTGTCCCATGGGTGCTGACGTTGTTGACGCGTGGATGGCTCCAGCTGCGGATGCTCCCGTCTGCGTTGCAGAGGACATCGCTACAGTGCTCTCCCTCAAGGTGTCCTCCTTTGGCGAGTACGGCGCAGTTGTATTTCTCTTGGAGTGCTTGCGCGGCAGCGCTGAGTTCATCGACGCTTGTGATGCTTTCCCAGCCGAGCAGGGCTAGGGCTTCATCAATGTTGGGGGTGAGGATGCTGCAGCGCGGCATGATCATTTGCTCGTAGATGTCAATGGCTTCACGTTGCATGAGGGATTCTCCTGCGGTGGCGATCATGACGGGGTCGACGATGAGGGCTCCTTGGTAGTTGCTGCGCTCAAGTTGCTCTGCGACGGCTCGGACGATGTCGCAGGAGTAGAGCATGCCTGTCTTGATGGCTCCTACGGGGTAGTGCTTGAGGCAGAGGGCTAGCTGGCCAGCGACAAAGCTGGCGGGCATGGGGATGATTTCTTCGACAATGCCCGGGACTTCACTGACGGCGCAGGTGAGCGCGGTGAGTGGGTAGCAGCCCAAGGAGAGGGCTGCTTTCATGTCGGCTTGGAGCCCTGCTCCAGCAGAGCAGTCAGAGCCAGCGATGCTGATGATGACGGGTTGGCTCATGCTGTGCTTTAGCTGAGGGCTAGTTCGAGGGCGGAGGCGACACGCAGGAGGCCTGTCTCTGCAAAGTGGGGTGCTTGCAGCTGGATGCCGATGGGGAGTCCGCTTTGCTGAGGGTAGGGGATGCTGATAGCTGGCAGTCCTGCCAAGTTGGCTGGGATGGTGTAGATGTCAGCGAGGTAGGTTTGCAGGGGGCTGAGGCTCTCGTCCTTGAGTCGGGGGGCTGCGGTGGGGCTGCTGGGTCCGATGATGTAGTCGACTTGGGCAAAGGCGTTGTTGAAGTCTTGCGCGACGAGGGCACGTACTTTTTGGGCGCGTGTGTAGTAGGCATCGTAGAAGCCACTGCTCAGGACGTAGGTGCCTAAGATGATGCGGCGCTTGACTTCTGCTCCAAATCCCTCACTGCGGCTGCGTGAGTAGAGGTTATCGAGGCTGGTGTTGCCAGCTGTGCGGTGCCCGTAGCGGATGCCATCAAAGCGGCTGAGGTTCGAGGAGGCTTCGGCGCAGGCGATGATGTAGTAGGTGGAGACGACGGCTTCGGCTCGGGGGAGTGATATTTCTACGATTTGGGCACCGAGTTCTTCGAGTGCTTTGATGCTGCCTGCGAGGGCGGCGCTGACGGCAGGGTCGTTGCCGCTGCTGAGGTATTCCTTGGGTACTCCGATTTTGATGCCGGCGATGCTTTGCCCTATTTCGGCGCTAAAGTCGGGGGTTTCGCGTTTGCTGCTGGTGCTGTCCTTAGGGTCGTAGCCGCAGAGGCAGTTGAGCATGAGGGCGGCGTCTTGGACGTTTTGGCTGAGGGGTCCAATTTGGTCGAGGGAGGAGGCAAAGGCGACGAGACCGTAGCGCGAGATGCGTCCGTAGGTGGGTTTGATGCCGACGATGCCACAGTGGCTGGCTGGCTGGCGGATGGAGCCGCCTGTGTCGGAGCCGAGGGCTGCGATGGCGATGCCTGCTGCTACGGCTGCTGCGGAGCCACTTGAGGAGCCGCCGGGGACGTGTAGGGGGTTGTTGGGGTTGAGGGTGGCTCCAAAGGCGGAGTTCTCACCGTGGGAGCCCATAGCGAACTCGTCCATGTTGGTGTTGCCAAAGGTGATGGCGCCGTTCTTGTGCAGATTGTTGATGCTGCTAGCGTTGTAGGGAGCAACAAAGTCCTCTAGCATGCGGGAGGAACAGCGCGCTGGCTGACCCTTGACGCAGATATTGTCTTTGATTGCGATGGGGATGCCTCCGAGCGGCTTGCTGATGTCGGCGCTTGCGGCTGCGACAAGCGCGGCTTCTTTATCCCACGAGATGTAGGCGTTGAGGCTGGGGTTGAGGGCCTCGATTTTTGAGGCGAGCTCTTGCACGAGTTCAACGGGGCTGATGGCTCCGCTGCTCAGTTGCTGTTTCCAATGGCTGATTGTTCCAAATTTCATGTGGTTAGCTGGGAGTGGGTGCTTAGCTGTGGGCTGATTCAACGACCTTGGGGACGCGGATTTGTCCCTCGGCGCAGGCTGGCGCGTTGGCCATGGCCTCGTCGTTGCTCAGGCCGCTGCTGCAGTTGTCGGCGCGCAGGGCGTCCATGTCGGGCAGGGGGTGGCTCATGGGGGCGATGCCTTCGACGTCCCATTCGTTGAGTTGTTCAACGTGGGCGAGGATTTGGTTGAGATCTTGGCTGAAGCGTGCGATTTCCTCATCGCTGAGCTCGAGCTTAGCGAGTTTGGCGATGTAGGTGACGTCGATTTGATTGTCGGGCATATTGCGATTAGTGTTGATTGAGCAGGGTGAGGCAGAGTCGGAAGATGCCGTAGATGCTAGCGCAGAGGGCGAGCAGCACGATGATGTTCTCCCCAAGGATGCTCTTAGCATGGCTTTTCTCGCGCTTGATGGCGACGCGCTTGCGGCTTTGGTTGTGTTGGCGCCTCTCGATGACTTCCTCTGGGGCATCAAGGGTGTTGTAGAGCTCAGCGATGTTGGGGGTGTCGATGTTGAGTGCTCGACGGCGACGGCGGTTTCGTTCTATGGACATGCTAGTAGTGAGAGCTTCTCTTTATTTGTTGATGAGGCTGGCTACGCCCCATGTCATCAGAATGAGGAGAAAGAGGGGGAGGTGGAAGAAGAGTCCGCTGAGGAGTTGTTCCTTGAGTTTCGCCCAGCTGAGGGCGTTGGCCTCGGCATCGCCTGGTTTTTTGTCAAAGAGTTTGCTGTGGCGCAGCTGCCGCCCATAGACGTAGGCTTCATCGTAGTCGTTCTCAGCGCGCTCAAGCTTGGGCAGGGCCTCTCTCAGGCGATCGCTGAGTCCCTCGGGGCTCCACTGCTGGGGTTGCATGGCTGAGAGGATTTTGAGGTGCCCGTGGAGGCAGCCTTGGATTTGCTCAAGGCTTTGCTCCTCGCGTTCCAGCGAGTCGATCTCCATCTCAATGCGCTTGAGACAGTTGCTGATTTTAGTGCCAACTTCGTTGAGGTTCTCGCTAAAAAAGGTTTTTTGGAGGGTGATTTTCTCGAGATCGCGGCGTTGTTCTACCCATTCGGCGTGTCGCTGCTCGTAGTAGGCGGCTTGCGCTCGGGCTTCTTCAACTTGCAGTCGCGTTTGCTCCGCATGATGCTCCTCCCCATCTCCTACTCGGGTATTGAGTTCCATTTGGCGCGGATGTGCGCGCTCTTGGCTGGGATGGTATTCGGGCATGGCTAAAAAGTCTTTCACGAAAGTTAAACAAATGTACGCTATTTGTCAAGGTTATATCCGTAAAAATAGGGATTAGGCTGCTCTGCTGTCTCAGAAATAGAACATCCTCGCTGGTATAGGCACCAGCGAGGATGGAAAATTGACTGTTGAGTCGCTTAGCGTACTTCGTAGATAGCAGGGTCGCGGGGGGTCTCTTGGTTGCGCTCACAAGGGGGCAACATGTTATTGAGGCTGCGCTTGATGATGGTTTTCTTGAGGCCTTCATCATTTGCCTTGGTGATATCCTTGGCGTTCTGGATGTCTTGCTCGCGTTGGTTTTCGGCCTCGGCCTTAGCGTCGTTGTATTCCTTGAGGCTTGCTTGCTGTTGTGGCGTGGCTACTGACTGGAGTGAATCCGCAGAGAGGTCTTTGACCGAGATGGCTGGGGCTGCTTGTAATAAGCTGCTGCTGGCGGCAATTAGGATGATGGTGAGAAAATGAGAGGCTTTCATGGCTGATATTTATCAGCATTATAGAGAAATTGCGGCTCATGTCAAGGGGATTTTACGGGACTGTTTGCAAAAAATCGCACAGCAATTGTATCTTGATGGCTTAGAGTGGGTCTGTGATTGGCACGCCAAAGAGCCATGCACCTTGAGATGCATGGCTCGTAAGAGGCTTGATAGCGCTCGGAAGCGGCTTAACGCTTGCTGAACTGGAAGCGCTTACGTGCACCAGGTTGACCTGGCTTTTTGCGCTCCTTCATGCGAGAATCACGGGTCATGAGACCTTGCTCGCGGAGTTTGATGCGGTATTCTTCGTCAACGATCACGAGGGAACGTGCGATAGCGAGGCTCATTGCGCCTGCTTGACCGTGGATACCACCACCTTTGGCGACGATGCGAACATCGTAGCGCTTCATGGTGTTTGTGGCGTAGAATGCTTGGAGAACGGTGTTCTGCAGGGCGTCTGAAGGAAGGTATTCTTCAAAACCGCGGCGATTGATGGTAATCTTGCCGGATTGGCCTTCTTCGACGGGTGTCAACCATGCGTGAGCGATGGCGTTCTTGCGGCGACCTGTTGCGTTGTAAGGAGTAACTGTGCTCATATACTTGTTATTTTAGAGTTTAGAGGGTGACAGTTGCTGGGTTTTGAGCAGTGTGAGGATGCTCGGAACCTGCAAATACCTTAAGGCGTACGCACTGAGCGCGACCTTGACGAGTATGAGGAACCATGCCGTGTGTGGCAAGTTCAACAATCTTTTCAGGGTGCTTCTGGCGAAGCTTAGAAGGAGTAGTTACAACTTGGTTACCTACATAGCCCGTGTAGCGGGTGTAAATCTTTGCACGCTCTTTGTTACCGCTGAGTGTTACTTTGTCAGCATTGATAACAATTACGTAGTCACCACAGTCGACGTGTGGTGTGAAAATTGTTTTGTCCTTGCCGCGAAGGATGCGAGCTGCTTTTTCAGCAACTTGGCCGAGCACCTGCTTGGAGGCGTCGATGATGTACCATTTGCGCTCAATGTCCTGGGGCTTGGCAGAGAAGGTTTTCATATTTTATTTTGTGTTTCCAGTTTTGGCTTGTGCCATCGAACCTCTTAGTTCGGGGCAGCTAATCTACTCCTATTGGAGTCTTTTGTCAATCGCATTTTACCAAAAGCAGCATTTTTTTTTAATTTTGGCTTTATATTATGAAAAAGCGCTTGCAATACGCCTTGTCTGACATTACACTATCCACAGCCGCACTGTCGTATTTTAGTCAGCGCGCAATAACAAATATTCAAGATGGCAACTCCCCCCCCACGCGGCAATAGAACTCCTCAACGCAAGAAATCAAAGAGCCGTGGTAAAGGCGGTGGTGGACGTCGTCGCTTCCAACCTTCTGCTCCACGAGCCAAGGATGAGAATGACACAGAGAGCGAAATTGAAATGGAGGGCGTAATCTCTTCAGTGCTCGCTGGTACAATGTTCCGAGTCAAGGTGCCTAGCGGTCATGAGTTTCTCGCTCATATCTCTGGCAAGATGCGCAAGCGTTTCATCCGCCTTGTTGTGGGTGACCGTGTGAAGATTGAGGTCTCTCCTTATGATATGAGCAAGGCTCGTATCACTTTCCGACTTGCTTAAGTTTTTTACTTAACTTTTTTTCGACAGCAGCTGCTCCTTCTCGGGGTGGCTGTTTTTTTGTCCCCAGTGGGGGGATCGGGGGCTTTGACCATGCTCTGAGCATGGCGGGCGTGTCTTTGGCTTCTCCTTGACGGGCTAGGGATGGTTGTGAGAAGGATTCTGTCGCGATGATGGGCGCCGATAGTTGCCTGCTGTGCTTCTTGTGGCTCTGAATAAGGGGGGATTGCTCGGCTGGGTGTCTCTAACAGGCTTTAAGGGCTATCCTGAGGGCAGGAAGGCGGCTCTAGCCGTGTCTCGGATGAGCATCGGCTCTAAGATAGCGTGGGCTGTTACTTCTTGCCGCGCCAATGTGCTTTGTTTTTTACCCCTTCCTTGGGGCATGGATGTGTTTAGAACGCAAAAAGCCGCGCAACCTGAGGCTGCGCGGCTTTGAATCTTGTTCTAATGGGTTCTATTAACCCCAAAAGATGATGTAGAGTACGATGGTGGCAATCACGACGGCGATACCAGCGTATTTTGCTCCCTTGGAGGATTCCATCTCGACGATGCCTTTGTCCTCAAGGATGATGGCCTTGCCACCACGTGCTGAATGGACAGCTGTGACGATGGCACCAACGAGGATGATGACGATGAAGCAGATGGCCATGCGGTTCAAGAAGGGCATCGCGGGGATGAGAATCTTGATAGCGCCGTAGAGAACGACGTTGATGGCGATACCGAGCCAGCCGAAGAATCGAGGGCACTTATGTACAAAGAAGCCAAAGAGGAAGACGACGAGCGCACCTGGGCTGAGGAAGCCTTGGAATTCTTGGATGTAGCTAAAGATGCTGTCCATGCCTTCTGCGAGGTAGATAGAGAGACCCAGCGCGATGGCGGAGCAGACCAGTACACCAAGTTTACCAACCTTGACGAGTTCGCTTTGTGAGGCTTGCTCGTTGCGCATCTTGTTGTAGATGTCCATGGTGAAGAGTGTGGATGCTGAGTTGAGCATGGAGGCGAGGGAGCTGACAACGGCGCCAAAGAGGGCGGCGAGGACGAACCATGCCCAGCCTGTGTTAGGCAGCAGTTTGCGCAGCAGCACGGAGAATGCAGAGTCGTAGTCGTAGCCGTTGAGGGGCGCGGAGATGGCGACGCTGGTGTCGGTTGCTTTTGCGGTGAGGATGACATCATTAATCGCGACGATCTTGGTTGCGAGGTCCGAGGCTACGATGCGACGTGTTTTGTCAAAATCGGTGATGCTTTCGGGTACGTAGATGCCGTGCTTGCTGATGAGCTCGCCCATGGCTGGTGCCTTGGTGTCGGTGGTGACTAGCAGGAGTGAGAAGTCGGCAAAGAGGCTGTTAGCCTTGGCTTGCTGCTCGGGGTTGCCTGCTGCTTTGATGTTGCGCGAGATGAGCTCGGCACCACTCAATACGGTTGCGTTGGTCGCATCCGCTGTGTTGGTGACAAAGTAGTCGGTTGTGACTTTGTAGAGGGGTGTCTTACCGGTTGCCTCCACTTTACTGATTGCTGCGATCGACTTCAGGTTGGCTGTGCTCTGCATATCTACGTTGTAGAGATTGTAGGCGAGGATGCCGGGGACGAGGACGACGAAGGGAATGAGTAGCTTGAGGGCTGCTGCAAAGACGATACCTTTTTGACCCTCGGCGAGGCTCTTTGAGGCGAGGGTGCGCTGCATGATGTATTGGTTGAGACCCCAGTAGAAGAAGTTGGGAATCCAGAGACCAAGGCAGAGTGCTGTCCATGGGATTTCTGCATCATCAGATGGGCGTACCATGCTCAGTTTGCCACCTGCGGCGTTGGTGCCGGTGATGGCTTCGCCGCCATTGAGGCTCATGAAACGGTCGATAGCGCCTGCATCCTTGAGACTTTCAACGGTGACGTTGGATGTGGCAGAGGCTGTTTTGATGAGCTCATGAGGGTCGGCGAGGGCGAGTGCGTCAAGGGCGAACCATGCGACGACACCACCACCAAAAATGAGGGCTGCCCCCCAGATGAGGTCGGTCCATGCGCAGGCCTTGAGTCCACCTACAAAGACGTAGACGGTCGCGGAGGCTGCGATGATGCAGCAGCTTGTGGGCATGCTGAGATCAAAGTAGCCAGAAACAACTTTAGCACCTGCGTAGATGACACCTGCTGTAGGGACGCCGACGAGGATGATGAGGTTGGAGATGGCCATGATGCTGCGTGCTTTGCCATCGTAGCGTTCTTCTAGGAACTGTGGGATGGTGAAGACGCCGCGCTTGAGTAGCATGGGCAGGAAGCTGAATGCAACAATGACGAGGGTGATGGCGGCGAGCCATTCGTAGCCTGCAATGGCGAGGCCTACCCAGTTGGCGGCTTTGCCGCTCATGCCGACGAATTGCTCAGTGGAGATGTTGGCTGCGATGAGGGAAAAGCCTACGAGCCACCAGCTCAGGCCGCGACCTGCGAGGAAGTAGTCGGCTGCGCCGTTTGCTTTTTTATCTTCATCGCTTTCGGTGGGGTCATTGGCCTTCCAGATGCCAAGTGCGATGACGCCGACAACGACGATGCAAAAGACGATCATTTCCCAGGTGGCGAGTTTGACGGACTCGACTGCGACAGGGGCTTGGGCAGCTAGGGTTTCGATGGCTCCACCATCGGTCTGCGCGGCGGCTCCGAGGGAGAGGAGTGCGAGGCAGCAGGGTATGCTAAGGATTGGTTTCATGGGGTTATGTTTTGGGGAGGGTTAGGCTTGAAAGATGACGCGTGCTCCTGCACCCGCTCGTGTGATGAGGTAGGAGGTCTCGATGCCGAGGGCTTGGCGGTAGTCCTCGATGATTTCTTTGGCGACTTGCTCGACGTCGTTGCTCTTGACGAGGGCGACGATGCTGCCGCCAAATCCACCACCTGTCATGCGGGCTCCGTAGATGGAGGCTGCCATGGGGATGGTGTCGCAGAGGGTGACGAGGGTGTCGACCTCGGCGCAGGAGACTTCAAAGTCATCCCTGAGGGATGCGTGTGAGCCGCGCATGGCGATTCCCGCGCTTTCCCAGTCGCTCTTGGCGACGGCTTGTGCGAAGCTGTGTACGCGTGCGTTTTCTCCGACGACATGGCGTGCGCGGATGTAGCTGAGTTTGCCGAGCTTTTCCTTGTTGGCCTTGAGCATGTCGATGTTTGCTTCGCGCAGGGACTCGATTCCAAGTACGCTGCAGGCGTCTTCGCAGTTTTTGCGGCGAGCGGCGTAGCCTCCATCAGCGAGGGAGTGCTTGACAGCGGAGTCGATGACAAGTACGCTGATGCTGGGGTCGGTCATGGGGATGAGCTTGTAGCTGAGGTCCTTGCAGTCGAGCATGATGGCGTTGTCCTCGATGCCGTTGGCTGAGATGAACTGATCCATGATGCCGCAGGGGACGTTGGCAAATTGATGCTCGGTGGCTTGTCCCATGAGGGCGCATTCTGTGGGCGTGATTTCGATGCCGCAGAAGGCTGCAAGTGCTGTGCCAACGGCCATCTCAAAGGCTGCGCTAGAGGAGAGGCCTCCTCCGCGGGGGACGTTGGAGTCGATGAGCATGTCAACGGCTGGGATGACGGCACCGCGCTGCTCAAGCATGTAGATCATACCGCGCACGTAGTTACTCCAGAAGGGGCATCCTTTCTTCGATGCTTCCTCGATAGGTATTTCGATGATGGGGTCTCCAAGTCCACCAATCCAGCGATGCTTGCCAGTGGGGGAGGGGGCTATAGCGACGACGTTGACGTTGTTGAGCGCCATGGGTAGCACAAAGCCGTTGTTGTAGTCGGTGTGATCCCCGATGAGGTTGACACGTCCGGGGGCTGCTGCAATGACAGTAGGCGAGTGCCCAAAGTATTGTTCGAAGTAAGGGCTAATTGTATCTACGTTAATTTCGCGTTCCTCTAAATCCATAGTGAATTATTATTAACATAATCGAGCTGGCTTGTAAATCATGAAGTTGCCAGCGGCTCTAAATTTGCCTATGTGGGCCGCGCAGATCTCCATATCACGCTGCTTGGTCTATGTGGAGTGGGCTAGCTTTGCGCGATTGATTAATCTCTACCTAGGAGGCTGCGAGTCTCCTCGATGGTCTTGCGCGCGTACTCGTCTTTGCTGTAGATGACGGGGGCGGGTGTGTTGTAGCGGCGGCTTTCGATGTAGCTGCTTTGGTCCTCTCGGCTGAAGCGGCTGCCATGCGTGGCAAACTCCCCGTGGAATCCATCGACGATTTTGCCTTGCATGGAGGAGTCCTTGCGCTCAATCTGGTGCTCGCTCTGTGTGATGCCCTTGCCCTCCTTGAGAAAGTCGGGTATCTGGTCCTTGGTGAAGGCGCTTTTTTTGCTGCCTTCGAAGCGCTTGTTGAAGGGCGCGGTCTTGTCCCCTGTGTCAAAGCGCTTGCTGGCGAGTCCTGATGCGATCCCTGTGTCAAAGCTTTTGCGCTCGACCTCGTTGTCAAGGCGGCGCGCATCGTCGAGTTTCTTTTGGAAGGGGCTCACCTTGCGAGAGTGCGCTACTGGGACGCCGTCTTTGTTGCGCTTTTCATCAAAGGAGGAGGCAAAGCGCTGCTCAAGGCTTGTCTCCTGCCCAGGTGCACGGCCCTTGACCTCAAAGCCGAGATCGTCATAGACCTTGCGCTTTGAGCTGCAGGAGAGCAGGAGGCTCGCTATGAGGGTGAGGCTGAGGCTGAGGTATGTGGGGCTCATAACTTGGTTAGAATGTTACTCTAGCTGATAGCTTTGATGAGGTCAAGTTGATTCGCTCCCAATTGGGCTAAAAGAAATGCACCCAAGCCGAAGCTGGGGTGCATTAAACAACCAAATAAAAGGTTTCTTTTTCTTAAGAGGTGCTGCTAGGCTTAGGCCTTAGCGCGTTCCTTCTTAATGATGGAGGCCACTGTCTCGGATGGCTGGGCGCCATTGCCAATCCACTTGTCAACCTTAGTGAGGTCGATTGTGTAGTTTACACCTTCGAGCATTGGGTTGTAAGTACCGAGTTGCTCGATGTATGCACCGTCGCGGCGTGCGCGGCTATCGACGGCTACGATCTTGTAGTAAGGACGGTCCTTGGACCCTTGGCGGTTGAGACGGAGTGCTACCATATAATTGTTTTTGTTCTAAGCTGTTGGTTGTCAACGCCTGAGCCTCTAATTGCCTGCATGTTCGGGTTAGTTAACTCGTGTTTGCTAGCAAGTTAACCTGCGCTTTCGTGCAGGTCAGGCCGCATGGCGGGGGCGACAATATGCCATAATGAAGCGGAATTGTCAAGCATAAAGAGGGATTTTGTGATTAACTTTTTTTGTGAGGGGGCGACAGGGGCTCTCAATCGCCTTTACCCGCGACTCTCTTTCTGTTAAGATGCAGCCATATGAAGAAGCTCCTCTACCTCAGCTTGGCTTTGGTCCTCTGCGCATGCTCCAGCGCAAAACCTCAAACACGCAGCCCCTTGCCCAGTATTAATTACGCTGCTCTGGGGGATCGAATTTGGGCTAATGAGTGCGCGGGCTCCGTCTCTGGCCTCGTGAGTTGGAATGCTGGTGAGGCGTTCCCCTCCTTGGGGATAGGGCATTTTATTTGGTTCCCTGCTGGCGTTGATGCACCCTTTGCCGAGAGCTTCCCCAGCTTTGTAATCTATGCAAGACGCGCTGGTCTGAGCGTGCCTACTTACTTTAACGGCTCTGCCCCATGGACCAATAAGTCCGCTTATCTAGCCGATCGCAGTGGCAAGGCGGATCAGATGCGAGAGTGGCTCGCCTCCAATATCCCTGTTCAGACCGCATTTGTTGTCGCGCGCAGCCGATCCTCGCTGCCAAAGATGCTTGTGCATACGCAGCAGAGGCAGGATGTGGATGCGCGCTTCCGCGCGCTTGCGGCTAGCACACAGGGTATGTATTGCCTTGTGGACTACGTGAACTTCAAGGGTGAGGGCATTAAGCCTAGTGAGCGCTATCAGGGGGAGGGCTGGGGTCTGCTGCAGGTGCTTGAGCAGATGCGTGGTCGCCCCAGTGGTCGAGCTGCCTGTGCTGAGTTCTCCCGAGCCGCTGCTGCGGTGCTCAGCCGTCGTGTCGATAATGCGCCCCCAGCGCGTGGAGAGCGTCGCTGGCTGGCTGGCTGGCTCAACCGCTGCAAGACTTACCGCTAAAAGATTATTAATGATGAGCACTGCTTTAGCGTTTTTTGACGAGGGCCAATTCCCCCTCTACCTCGCACCGATGGCTGGTGTGACTGATCCTATTTTTCGCTCGCTCTGCAAGGAGATGGGTGCGGATGTGATGGTGACTGAGTTTGTCTCCTCTGTGGGGGTGATCAAGGCTTGGGATCGTAACCGTCGCTACGTGCAGTTCATCGATGAGCATCGTCCCTTGGGCGTTCAGATTTTTGGCAGCTCGCCAGAGTACATGGCGGCTGCTGCACGCATTATTTGGGATGAGATGCGCCCTAGCTTCATAGATATCAACGCCGGATGCCCTGTGCCCAAGGTGGTTGGTAAGAATGGCGGCTCATCCCTGCTGCGCGATTTACCGCTGCTCAACAGCATCACCTCAGCCGTGGTCGCAGAGATGGGCAGCGACTGTCCCGTAACTGCCAAGATACGCATCGGCTGGAGTCCGGATAGTATCAATGCAATCGACTGCTGCCATGGTCTGGTGGATTCAGGCGTTGCGGCGATTGCCATTCATGGACGCACGCGCTCTCAGCAGTATGGTGGGCAGGCCAACTGGGATATCATCCGCGAATGTGCCCTTGCCTGCCCGAGTGTGCCTATCATCGGCAATGGCGATATTGCCAGCCCTGAGGATGTGCGACGCATTAAGGAGGAGGGCATCATCCGTGGTGTGATGATTGGACGTGCCGCGATGAATGCGCCTTGGATATTCTCCCAGTGCAAGAGCTATCTTGAGACAGGCACGATCCCAGAGTCCCCCAGTCCGCAAGCGCGAGTGGAGCTGATGATTCGTCACACGCGCCTCGCGCTAGATAGCCTGCATTACGGCAGCGATATCGCCACCATGCGTGCGATGCGCTCGCGCCTGCTAGCCTATGCCAAGGGCATCCCCGGGGCGAAGCCGCTGCGTGTTCAGCTCGCGCGTGTCGAGAGTCTTGAGCAGCTGCAGGAGATACTGAGCCCCCTGCGTTGATTTTTCTCTCTTTTTTATCGATTCTCTTTTTACTTTTTACTTTTTTATGATTGATTTTGATGTTCAGTGTTTGGCTAAGCTTAATTTAGCAATGCAGCAAAATGGAGTTCTCCTTTTTCAGCGTCTGGTTATCCAGCATGATGGGATGGAGGAGCTCCGTGATTTGAAGTTGCAGATATCTTGCAAGCCTGATTTGTTTCAGTTTTGTGAGACTCCTATTTCTGTGATTGTGCCCGAGTCGTCTTTGGTTCTGGCTGATTTGCGAGTTAATTGGGATAGTGAGCGTTTGCGCGAGCTGAGCGAGGCTCAGATTGTACAGCTGCAAATACGGCTCGTGCAGGGGGAGCATTTGCTCAAGGAGGAGTATCTGGATGTGGATGTTTTGCCATGGGATTTTTGGCCGGGTTATGCAATTTTACCAGAGATGCTAGCGGCTTTTGTGACGCCTAATGCGCCTGAGATTGCGCCGCTGCTCCAGAGGGCTGCTCAGCTGATGCTGGAGTGGACTGGTAGTGCTGCGTTGGATGCATATCTGAGCCAGAGTGAGGATAGGGCCCGCATTCAAATCGCGGCACTTTATCAGGCTATTCGAGAGGAATGTATTGTTTATAGTCTCCATCCTGCATCTTTTGAGTCATGTGGGCAGCGTGTGCGTTTGGCAGACAAGCTGATTGATACGCGGCTTGGCACCTGCTTGGATATGACTCTTTTTTATGCGTCTTGTCTAGAGGCTATTGGTCTCAATGCGCTTGTTGTGATTCGGGATGAGCATACTTTTGTGGGTGCTTGGTTGAGAGATGAGACTCTCGCTGATTATGTGAGTGATGATGCCTCACTGCTGCGCAAGCGCATAGCCAAAGGTATCAAAGAGATGTGCTTTGTTGAGTCTACATTGATGAATGCAGGTAAGGATGTCTCATTTGAGGATGCCTCTAGCAGTGCTGAGGCGCAGCTCTTAGATGATGCTAGCTTTGTCTGTGTGCTCGATGTGAAACGCTGCCGCCTCATTGGGGTGCGTCCACTCTCAAAAGGAGGACAGTCACGGGCGGTTGCTAAGTCCTTTTCTGCACCTTTGCCCCTCGCGCCTGATGCGCTGGATTTGCAGAGGGATAAGGTTGAGGCTCAGATGCGGCAGAGCCATGTGTTGGGGCGTCAGTCTATTTGGGAACGCAAGTTGCTCGATTTGAGTTTGCGCAATAACTTGCTTAATATGCGCCCTACTCGTAGCGTGCTGCCTCTGGTATCATCATCGATCAATGAGCTGGAGGATTTGCTGGCGCAGGGCAAGGAGTTTAGCTTCCGCCACCGCCCCGAGATGTATAAGCTGCCAGAAGTCGAGAATGGAGCAGCGGCTTTTACTACGATGAGTCCCCAAGACCCAATCTCTGAGCTTATTGTCCATGATATGAGGAATGGTTGCTTGCATACAGTGCTCAGTGAGTTGGATACGGAGCGATGCCTTACGCATCTCTATCGCTCTGCTCGTTTGTCTTTGGAGGAGAATGGCGCTAACACGCTTTATCTTGCTCTGGGGTTGCTGCGTTGGTATGAGGGCCCTCATAGTGAGCGTGCTCGCTATGCGCCACTGATGCTGATGCCCGTGGAGATGAAGCGTCGCCGAGGTGTCTCCTCTGGCTATACCATTCGCTGTAGCGAGGAGGAGATTGTCATTAATATTACCTTGTTAGAGCTGCTCAAGCAGGATTTTACAATTGACCTTTCTCATCTCAATGAGCTCCCTCGTGATGCGCATGGTGTAGATGTGAACTTGATCTTTAATACGCTGCGTCAGAGTCTCAAGGATCAGCCTCGTTGGGATGTTGTTGAGCAGGCTGTGCTGGGGGTGTTCTCTTTTAGCAAGTTTATCATGTGGAATGACATCCACAATAATGTAGATAAACTGAGGCGCAGTCCCGTCGTTGATAGTTTGCTACAAAGTCAGCTTCAATGGTCGATTCCTGAGTGTGAGCCTCTGGATATTGACGCGCAGTTGCCGCCTGCAGAGTTGCTGCTGCCTGTGCCTGCTGATGCCTACCAGATTGAGGCGATTTATCGCGCTGCGAAAGGCGAGAGTTTTGTTCTGCATGGCCCTCCTGGGTCGGGCAAGTCCCAGACGATTACAAATATCATTGCCAATGCTCTCTATCGAGGCAAGCGCGTGCTTTTTGTTGCGGAGAAGATGGCGGCTCTCTCTGTGGTGCATCATCGCCTCAGTCAGATTGGTCTCAATCCATTCTGCTTGGAGCTACATTCCAACAAGGCAACGAAGCTATCTGTGCTTACTCAATTGGAGGAGGCTGCTAATTATGGCGCCGTTGCCAAGCCTGCGCAATTTTCCCGCGAGGCTGAGAGGCTAGGCTCTCTGCGTAAGGAGTTACGCTGCCACGTTGATGCTTTGCACGAGCGTCAGTCGATGGGGATATCCCTCTATGATGCTCTCTACAGACTCGATAAGGATCCCCCGCCTGCTCAGACCCCATATAGGCCTGCGGCAGGGGTCTCTCTCTCTCTCTCTGCTGAGGAGTGGACGGAGCTGAGCGATGCCTTAGAGCGTCTCAGTAGCTGCACCAAGCTAATTGGCTCAGCCGCTTCCCATCCGCTTAGCCTCGTTGGATTGAGTACTTATCAGTCAGGTATTGAGGATGAGTTAGCGCGGATATTCAAGGAGTTTGATGATTGCTGCAAAATTTTGCAGGAGAAGAAAGCTCTGGTGGAGGAGATGTTAGCAATGACATCTTGTTCGAGTAAGCCAGATGATCTGCATTTAATTTTAGGCTGGGTCAGCTGGATTACGAAGCAAGATTTTCTGACAAGCGGATTGCTGCGTCAGGTGAATTTCGAGTCATTCGAGAAACGTGCTGTAAAGCTTGCTGCTCACGGGAGATCTCGCGATGCAAAGCTCGGCGAGATTGATCGCCTGTTGAGCCGCCCTGCGCTAGATTTAGACGCTACGCCTCTCCTGCGACAATGGCGCGAGGCGGAGACTCTATGGCTGCTGCCGCGCTGGATGAAGCAGAGAGGAATTGTTAGACAGCTGCGAACTTATGCCGAAGGCAAAGATCTGCAGGCTGATGATGTCCCGCGCTTGCTTCGTCTTATTGAGTCGACAAACGAGGAGATAAAGGCTGTAGCCCACCATTCTGATTGGGCTGAGGAGAACTTTGCTGAGCTATCCGAGGATTGGGGTCGTATGGAGGAAATTGCAGCAGTAGTCAAGAATTGGGCTGATGCGGACTTGGGGGATATAGCAAAGGCGAGCCAGCTTCGCTTGGCTCTTTCGGATAAACTTATTGAGGGTCAGGCTACTTTTGATCGTCTTTACTCAGCAGATATGGAGGCTTATCAGCAGGCTTTATCTCGATTTGATGAGATGAAGCTCACTCTTTGTAAGAGGATGAAGTTGTCCATTGCCCTGCAGTTGGATTACGATTTGTCCGACTGGTGCAATCTGTCTCATTGGTTTGCTCTGCATTTGAAACTCTTGCGCGATTGGTGTCGCTGGCAGCTGGCCGCAGATAAGCTGCGCGATGCAGGCTATGGGAGCTATATTGATTACCTTGTGCTTAATGAGGTCCCTATTGGTCAGATAATCAATCAGTTTAATCGTGGTCTTTATCTCGACATGAAGGAGGAACTGCTCAGGAGAGATGCCTCATTGGGTGAGTTTAACGGTCAGATATTTGAAGACCTTCTTGATAAATATCGTGAGTTGGAGCTGCTCAATGAGAAGCTCTCGCGCCAAGAACTGGCAGCTCAGTTGGGCTCTCGCATTCCCGACTTTAGCCGTGAGGCCTCGCAAAACTCAGAGCTGGGTATCCTGCAACGCTGCCTTCGCAGTCGTGGGCGCGGCGTGACCATTCGTCGGATTTTTGAGACCCTACCTCAGCTCATGCCTCGACTCAAGCCATGCATGCTCATGAGTCCAATGTCGGTGGCTCAGTATATCGATGCTAAGCAGGAGCCTTTTGATTTGCTTATTTTTGATGAGGCCTCTCAGATGCCTACTTGCGAGGCGGTCGGGAGCATTGCTCGGGCTAAGAGCGTTGTTGTTGTAGGTGATCCGAAGCAGATGCCCCCCACGAGCTTCTTCTCTACTGGCTCTGTTGATGAGGAGGAGATGGAGATGGATGATTTGGAGAGTATCTTGGATGATTGTCTAGCACTCTCCATGCCCTCACGCTATTTGCGCTGGCATTATAGGAGTCGGCATGAGAGTCTCATAGCCTTTAGTAACATGGAGTATTATGAGAATAAGCTACTCACCTACCCATCGCCGGATGACCTGAATAGTAAACTGAGCTTTGTGCCTGTAAAGGGTTTTTACGACAAAGGTAAGAGCCGGCGAAACGTAGCGGAGGCGGATGCAATCGTGAAGGAAATCTTGCGTAGGTTAGCTGACCCCGTTCTCTCTCGCTTGAGTATCGGTGTTATTAGTTTTAGCCAAGTGCAGCAAAGCTTGATTGAGGACTTGCTCTTGCAGGCCTTGGCTCGCCCGGAGTATGCAGTTTTGGAGCCTATCGCATTTGCTGGAAAGGAGCCCATTTTTATCAAAAATCTGGAGAATGTCCAAGGAGATGAAAGAGATGTTATTCTGTTCTCTGTCGGCTATGGTCCCGATGCGTCCGGACGTGTTAGTATGAACTTTGGACCGCTCAATCGAGAGGGGGGCTGGAGACGCCTCAATGTAGCAGTGTCTCGTGCCCGCGCTGAGATGCAGGTGTTTTCCTCGCTTGCAGCAGAGCAAATTGATCTCTCTCGCACACGCTCACAAGGCGTGGCTGGATTGAGAGCCTTTTTAGAGTTTGCTCAAAAGGGGAAATCTGCCTTGTTGTACAAGAGTAACAGCTCTCGCGTGGAGGAGCCCTCCATGATTGACTTCATATCAATGCAACTCATGAAGCGAGGCTATGAGCTGCGCCGCCACATTGGGAGCTCTACCTATCGTATTGATATGGCTGTAATTAATCCAGAGAGACCCTCGGAATACCTCTGCGCGATTATCACTGATGGATTAGGATATCATGCTACATCCATTGTACGTGACCGTGAGTTAACTCAGGTGTCTATGCTGCAATCATTGGGCTGGAATATTCTGCGCGTCTGGACTCTGGATTGGCTTCAGGATAGTGAGCGCGTGATGAATGACTTGCTTCGCGAGCTGGAGAAGTTGCCGCGCGCGATTGCTCAGGAGGCCTCTTCTATGCCTACTACCAAGGGTGTCGATAATCCCGTTGTTGTGGTAGCAGCTGCGGCTCGTCCCTCTCGCTGGAGACCTTATGAGACGGCATGGATAGCGGCAGCCGATTGTGGAGGTCTCGATCCATTGAGTGCCATGTTCATCCCAAAAATGTGCATGCATATTGAGCTTATTTTATCCAAGGAGGCGCCTATGCATCAGGAGGCTCTTGCTCGCCGTCTGATGACAATTTGGGGTCTGAGAACTCTCACTAGTCGGGTGCGTCGCTTTTTTGCTGAAATTTATGATAGGATGGATTTGTGTCATCGCGGTGATTTCCTTTGGGTCTCGATCGAGCAGGAGCAGGGCTGGGATTGCTATCGCCTGGAAGATGAGCGCAAAGCGGAGCATATCGTAGCTCAAGAGTATGCCTATGCGGCTCTCGATCTTTTGCAGCAGCAGCTCGCGATGCCTCGCGAGGATTTGCAAGCAGGGCTAATCGACCTCTTTGACCTCGGTCGTAAGACGGAGAAACTCCGCTCAATCGTGGATGCGGGAATTGATTATGGCATGAGCCATGAATTGTTCACCGAGGCGAATGGGCGCTGCAAGTTTGTCGATTGATTTTGTGAAAAATGAGCCTAGTCCCTCAGGGATTAGGCTCATTTGTTTGTTAGAGATGTTGGGCTTTTAGCGTGCCCAAGAGTCGCCTGCGTCGATTAGCTAAGGGGATTCCTTCTTGATCTCTGTTTGGAGGTGCTGGGCGCGGGCTGTGATGATCAGCGCTCGCTTGGGCGTGGCTGGACAGATTGCCTCACAGCCTCCGCAGCCGATGCAGAGTTTTTTGTTGAGGATGGGGGCATGGAGTCGATCGTAGTCGAGTGCCTGATGGGGGCAGACTCTGATGCAGTGACCGCAGCCTGTACACTTGGCCCAGTCAATGACGGGGAGGCCATTGTGTATGCTGATGGCTTGCGCATAGCATCTTTTCGCGCAGAGGCCGCAGCCTGTGCAGTTCTTTGCGATGAGCTTGGGGCGCGAAACTTTCCTGATGTAGAGTGCCTTGGTGGGGCAGTGCTCGATGCAGGCTCCGCACTCGACGCCATCAGCCCAGATGAGGCAGCGCTCGGAGTGGAACTCTGCTAGTCCTATTTGCGTTTGCTGCTTGAGCTTAAGTGGAAGATGCGCAATGGCGCCTTCGGGGCAGATGTTGCCGCATTGGTTGCAGTCAAAGGCGCAGAAGCTCTCGCGGAAGTTGAGGTGGGGCTTGAGCAGCCCACTGAGCCCGTGCTGCATGAGGGAGGGCTTGAGGGTCTTTGTCGGGCAGGCTGTGATGCAGAGGCCGCAGCCTGTGCAGCTCTGGAGAAAGTTGGCGAGTGATCCTGCGCCCGGGGGGATGACGGCGTGGCAGTGGTTGTTGCTGAGGCTGTCGATGGTGTCGCTGAGTTTCTCCTGCTCGGCGGATGCTGGGCGGCATGAGGGGAGGGCGAGGCTGCCGATGGCGCAGGCTCCGAGTCCGAGGGCGGCGCGGCGTGCGGGGTCCGCGCTGGGGGTTGGTCTGGGTTTTGCGGCTTGGTCTTTGCGCCCCATCTTGGCTGGTCTCTCGCTGGGGTCGATTGAGGCAAAGGGGTTGTGAGGTCGGATGCTAATTGCGCTGTTGGAGCAGGAGGCGATGCAGTTGTAGCAGCCCACGCAGCGAGTCTTGTCGATGCGCATGGTTTTGAGGTCGATGGCCTGTGATTTGCAGCTTTGCACGCAGTGAGCGCAGCGGCCGCAGTTGGCGGGTGTGAGATGTGGTGCGAGTGGGGCAAAGCGAGAGAGTAGTCCTAGTAGCGCGCCTAGAGGGCAGATGCTGTTGCAGTAGATGCGACCGCGCCAGATAGCCATGCCAAGCGGTAGGAGGAGCGAGAGCGCGACAAGCAGCAGCAGGGGGAGGCTGTAGCGAGCCCAGTCAGGCTGGATAAAGCTGCGACCTAGGGCGTTGTTGAGCTCCGCGGCAAGAGGGTTGAGGATGGCACTGCAAAAGCGTGCTGCAATGCTGTAGGGGTCAAGGAGGCTGAGGATGAGGATGCTGCCCGAGAGCAGGGCGATGAGGCAGCTTCCGCCAAAGAAGGCGCGTATCCAGATAGGGTTGGGGCTGTAGCGCTCGGCCTTGCCCTTGCGCAGGTGGCGCGCGATATCCTGCATGATGCCCAGCGGGCAAATCCAAGAGCAGTAGACTCGCCCAAGCAACAGCGTGAGTAGCAGCAGGGAGGCTAGGGCAATAATCGCCCATGACTCCCCTCTCAGGCTGCTGAGGAGGGCAGGGGTGAATTGGCTTCGCGCGATGAGGGCAGACTCATGAGAAGTCCCCCAAGCGAGAAAACTATAAATGAATATAGCGAGGAATAGCAGCGCGATGAGGCGGCGAATATGGGCTAACATAAGCTGTCGTACGTAGTTGGATGAGCCTCCGTTTAGGCGGGCATAGAGATGCGTCTCATAGGCACGCGGGAGAGGTTTTTCTCACCCATACCCAGAGCGGCGGCGCAGTCGATATGGCGCACGTCTCCGTCCTGATTGCCTAGCATCTTGCTAGCTGCCGTATCAATGGCAACAATATCGGTGGAGAGTAGCATGGTTTTCATCTCTACGAGGTCATTGATGTCCTTGCCTTTGGGTCCATTGCGTAGCATGGGGGAGTATGCATCAAGGATGTTGAGCTCTGGCATGCGCACCAGTTGTGTCTCGGCAATGCACTGATGGAGGTCATTGTGATGGTAGTGGAGGCGATCCCAGACGATGCCCATGGCGTTTTTCATACAGGCTGTCATGCCAGCACCGCCGTGGTGCTTGAGTACGGGGATATTGATGTAGACATCTGCATCGAGGATAGCGCTATGGATGGCAGCCTTGGGCAGCTTGCGAGCTCCTTTGATTTCTACTTCGCGGTAGAGGCTTTTATCAGCTCCTGAGAGCATGGTGCCGCCTGCGGCTTTGACCGCATCGGCAATGCCGCTGCTTGCGTAAGCGAGCTGCTCGGCATCGCAGCAGTGGTCAAAGACGACTACCTCCTTGGCGCCAGCATCAAGGCAGAGCTTGATGACATGAGCGACGATGCTGGGGTGGGTGTTGGCTGCGAGCTCGGGGGTCTTGTCCCACGAGGCATTGGGCTTGAGGACGACGCTCTGTCCCGGCTTGACAAATCGGCTCATGCCGCCCATTGCCGTGATGGCAGCACTGAGCATCTCGACGCGCTCACCACCTTGTACGGCTACCATCTTGAGCTCGGAGGGCTCGATGCTGGGCTCCTCAGCGGCGCTGGCCGAGGGGAAGAATTCGCTGAGGTTCTCGAGGGCGAAGGCGGCTCCGACGCCGAAGCTGAGTTGAATGAAGTTGCGGCGTTTCATGAGAATGAGGGGAGGCGGGATGGATTAGCCTTGAGTCTACGCTCAAGGAGAGATGGGGTCAAGCAGGAAGTTGGGGATGACAAGCTTGTTAGAGGCTGCTGATGTGTCTTTAGCGCAGATTGGAAGTGAGGGTGTCATTGTTGCCGTGGACAGGGATCCCTTATCGCAGTGTTGTGGGCTTGCTCCCCCCCCCCTTAGCTACCGAGCACGGCAATGTAGGGCAGGTTGCGGTAGCGTTCGGCATCATCCAGTCCGTAGCCAATGAGGAATTCGCTTTCTGCGCTCAAGGCTACAAAGTCTGCTTCAAAGTCACAGCGTCTACAGGGCTTCTTGTCGATGGCAACAGCGGTATAGACTTCCTTAGCTCCTGCCTCAAGTAGGCATTTCTTGATGGTGCAAAGGGTGAGTCCTGTGTCGATGACGTCATCAAGAATTAGGACAATCTTGCCTGCTACTTTGGGGATGGGTGTGTCGATATGCACCACGCCGGAGCTCTCATGGCTCTCTCCGTAGCTGCCCACGCGCAGGCTACTCAAGATGTAGTTGCAGGGGAGCTTGCGCAGGAGGTCGGCTGCATAAAAGAGGGCTCCATGCAGGAGGGGGAGTACGATGATGTCTTCCTGACTGCCAAGCAAGCGCTCAATCTCGCGTGCTTGCTGGCAGATTGCCTTGTCAATTTGCTCTGCCGTGTGGAGGGTATTCAAGTTCATCGGCTTATGTGAGCTTGCGACGGGATACTTTGTAGACTTTATCACCTTGGCGTGTCTTGGCGGGCAGGGGGATGAAGGCGATGCTGCCCTTGGGTGCTGTATCTGCGGTGATGGTCTCACCCTCCTCGTTGTCGTAGCGCAGTTCCTCGATGGTGGCGCGTACGATGCCTGTGGTGACGCCTGTGATTTCAAGGATGTCTCCAATCTTGAGATCATAGGCTTCGAGGCGGATTTGTGCGACTCCTATTTTGGGGTACCAGCGTATGACGCGGCCAAGGTGTTGCCTTTGCTCCAGCGCGAGGCTGTTGGAGCAGCCACTCCATGTGTCCCATTCCTCACCCAGATAGTAGCCGCCCTGCCAGAATTGGCGGTTGAAGACGCGCAGTAGCTCATCTTCCCAGACGGGGACTTTCTCGGGCGTCCACTCACCTGCTGCGCAGATTTGGACGGCTTCTTTATAGACTTTGGTGACGGTGGAGACGTAGGACTCAGAGCGTCCGCGTCCCTCGAGTTTGAAGACGGAGACGCCCGCCTCAACGAGTTGGTCGATGACGCGGATGGTGCAGATGTCCTTGGGCGACATGATGTATTCGTTGTCGATGTCCATCTCAAAGCCGCTGTCCTTGTCGGTGACGCGGTACTTGCGGCGGCAGAGTTGGTAGCACTGTCCTCGGTTGGCGCTGGCGTTGTAGGCGGCGAGGCTCATGCCGCACTTGCCAGAGATGCCGATGCAGAGGGCTCCGTGTACAAAGATTTCGATGCGGACGAGCTCGCCGCGTGGTCCGCGGATGTCCTCGGCTTTGATGCCCTCGATGATGTGGCGTACTTGGCTGAGCTTGAGCTCGCGGGCGAGTACCATGACATCGGCATACTGTGCCATGAGGCGTACGCTGCCCATGTTGCAGACGTTGGCTTGGACGGAGATGTGGACTTCGAGCCCGATTTGATGGGAGTAGCTGATGACGGCCATATCTGCAGCGATGACGGCGTCGATGCCGCTGGCCTTGGCCTCATCGAGGAGCTCCTTCATGCCGGCTATTTCCTCATCATAGATGATGATGTTGCAGGTGAGGTAGGCTTTTGCGCCAAAGGCGTGGCAGCGGCGCGCGACTCCTGCGAGGTCAGATACTTGGAAGTTGACTGTGCTGCGTGCTCGCATGTTGAAGAAGCCTACACCAAAGTAGACGCTATCTGCGCCCGCACGGAGTGCGGCGGCGAGGGATTCAAAGGAGCCGGCTGGCGACATGATTTCAAGTTGCTGCATGCGCCTAGTCTACCTTGATTCCCCCTAACAGGTCAAGGCTAATCCCAAGAGGATGGGGATGGCTACAAAAATGGCGCAGGACGGATGCCGTCCTGCGCCATTTTTGATGGGTTTAATCTGTGATTAGTTGCCTCGTACGGTTGTGGTGTACTCGGCGTAGAGACCAAGGACGCTCGTAACGCGCTTGTCAACGCTGCTTACGGTATTGATGCCACTTGCTTCCTTTGCTGCTTGGATGGAAGCATCGCCAACAGCTATGAGACCGAAGTAGGAGGTTGCGTGTGATACACCAATAAGGTTACCGGATGCGGCAGATGCGCTGATGGGGAAGCTGGTGCGGGTGTAGATGAAGCCTATTGGGCGGTCAGGTCGTCCTGCGCAGCTTTGGAGGATGAGGGCGGCGGCGACAAATGAGAAGATAGAGAGAGTTTTTTTCATGGATGTATATTATGTAATATCTTCCTAGCTTTGGGGCTTGAGTAGATGGGTTTTGGTCGGGCGTTATCTTGTAGATGTATAGGCTTGCGGCTTATTATTCTAGTAGATGCTTCGACTGAGTCCGATTGTACAATAACGGTTGTGCTCTTACAAGAGAAAAGTTCACCTAAGCTTTTTTTCGTTTTTAGGTGTTAGTTCATTATGCTCATAGCTGTGCAGCAGCGCGGCCATATCGCTGGCGAGGCGGCGCAGGGCGTGCTCTTTGTCGCGTATGGCTGGTAGGCCCCAGAGTGCAAATTCATTATGCGCAACGACGTTGAAATACATGCCTCTCAGGCAGGTGAGGCACCAGAGCCAGTCGGGTCGCTCCAGATTGGGGAAGTAGGATTGCAGCGCATCTTTCCATTCTTGGTGGGCAAATGAGTAGTGTGAGGCGTAGACCTCGTGGGTGAGTTCCGTGGACTCATAGCCCATCTTGTTGAGGAAGCAGAGCAGCTCCTCACCACTGAGGATGGCGCCATCCTCCCAGTGCGTGTAGGGGGCGGCAAGCCAAGAGAAGATGATCTGCTCAACACTGCCTGAGGCGCGCGCTTGCTCAAGTGCAGCGAGGCAGGCGCGGTTGTAGGGCTCTGAGACATGCGCTAGGGTGTCGCGGTAGAGGTCAGCCTTGCTGCCAAAGTGGTAGCGGATGAGCCCGATGTTGACATCGGCTTGGTTGGCAATGTCGCGCAGGCTACAGCCTGCAAAGCCACGCTCGCTAAAGAGCTGAATGGCCGCTCGCATCATGCTGGCCTTGGTTTGGTCAGATTTGTTGGAGGGTTTGGGCATGACGCTCTGTTGATTTAGTTGGAGTTCTTGGGCTTGCGGTGCTTGCGGTCGATGTAGTCGACATCCTCAGCGCTGAGGCGCAGGACGGATAATTTCATCTGGCGGCCAGTATCCTGCTTGAGGTAGATGATGTCTTTTTTCTCATCGTAGCGTGTGACCTTGGCAAAGGCGCTGTACTTCCCATCAAGGGAGTGCCAGTCGCGGTAGTCTTGTGATTTGAGGCGGACTCGATGCTCCTTGTAGACGCGCTCTGCGGCCTCCACACCTTTGCGAATCTCAAGCTCAAGTCCCGAGGTGTATCCCTCGTATCCGTGGATGCGGCCCACGATCTCTCCGTTGGCGGAGACGATAGCGATGGCGGGCTTGCCCTTGAGTTTGTAGCGGTGTTGGAGGTTGTTGACATAATCGCGGCTGTAGCGCGCTTTCTTGCCTGAGCTGTCATCGAGACCGGCGCCTGCATCGAGCTTGATGCGCAGCACGCGCTCGTGGCACCAATTGTTAAACTCCTCGGTCTCAAGCAGGTCACGGGCGATGGTCTTGCTCTCCTTGCTGAGTACGGAGTCGTGGAACCAAATGATGGTGGGGATGCCTTCGAGGCGTGCCGTTCGCAGCCCCTTCTGGTAGTTCGTAAGCCATCCGTGACCGAGAGCGCGGTTTAAGAAGGCCTCATCGATGCCTTCAATCGCTGCATCGGGGTTGTCAGGGTCGGTGAAGAAAATTTCCCCATCCGCTCCGTTGTCGATTTTCTCCAGCTCCGCGGAGCTGTTGACGTTGAGTGTCTCGGCCGCGATGTCGGTAGCATCGAGGCGTAGGGGGTTGATGTGTGCTGCTGCTGCTGCAGCGGCCTTAGCCTCCTCGCTGCTGGCCTTGGCTGCAGCGGCCTCGCGCTCGAGCGTGGATTGCTGCTTGAAGATGCTGCATGAGTTGAGCGAGAGTGCGACGATGAGGCTGTAGCAGCAGGCTAGGGCGCAGGTCTGGAGGCTCAATTTCATGGCTAGGGGGTGGGTGGATTATGGTTCTTGGGATTTGACTTGCTGCCATGCGGCTTCCATCTCATCGAGGCTGGCGGACTGAAGGCTCTGGTTTTGCTGCTTGAGTATCTGCTCAATGCCTGCAAAGCGGCGCTCAAACTTGCGGTTCGCGCCTGCCAGTGCAATCTCGGGGTCGATATCTGTTTGTCGGCAGAGGTTGACGCAGGAGAAGAGGAGATCACCGAGTTCCTCTTCAAGGTGTGCGGTGTCCTCAGGCTGGGTAAAGCACTGCTCAACCTCGGCTAATTCTTCGCGCACCTTGTCGGCGACCTGTTGGGCGTTGTCCCATTCAAAGCCGACTTTGGCGGCTTTTTTAGAGATTTTCATCGCGCGCATCAGGGCAGGCAGCCCCTTGCCACAGTTGTGTAGGTAGGGCTCATCCTCGATGGACTGCTCGACGCGCTTGATGGCATCCCATTGATTGAGTACACCATCGCTGTCTACCACCTCAGCATTGCTAAAGACGTGGGGGTGACGACGCACCAGCTTGTCAGCGAGCACACAGGCAATGTCATTGATGTCAAAGTCCGCGTGCTCCTTCGCCATATCGGCGTGAAAGAGCACCTGCAAGAGGACATCACCCAGCTCCTCGCGCATGTGTGACCAGTCCTCCTCGCGGATGGCGTCGATGCACTCATAGACCTCCTCAATGAGGTTGCTCACGATGCTGGCATGAGTCTGCTGTGCATCCCAAGGGCAGCCCCCTGGGGCACGGAGACGACGCATGATGCAGATGGCACGCTCAAGCTGTCGGGCGGGATCCTTGCAGTGGATCATCTGCTCATCAGTCATAATCCGCGGCGATCTCGGCGTTCGTTCTTACACTTGCCTGCGAGGATGTTGTCGATGTTCTGCACCATAATCCAAGCCACGCGGCGGCGTTGGTACTTGCGCCAGAGAATCTCGCGCAGGTCTCCCCAGATTTCTTCGCTGAACTCTGCGGACTCAAAGACGACATCGTCCTTGAGGGCGCGGCCTACTTTGGGCGCGGATTCGAGCTGCCACCAGCCTCCAAAGTGAGAGGCTTGGTAAATGACCTTTTGGCCTTCATCGTTCTTAGCTTTCCATGAGAATACTTCCATATGATAATTTCGTTTTAGTTTTTGCTGCGATGGATTTTGTTGACGTCATCGCGCATTGTTGGTGTGATTTCTGCTGTGTTGCCCCCAGCGTTGAGGGAGATAATGATAGGCTTGGAGCGGTTGCCCTCAGCATCGTACCTGTAGATAACACGCTGCACGAGCATGCCTCCGGGATTGGTATACATGCGCTCCTCAATCAGGCGTGCATTGCGGTCGTAGCCGTAGGCTACCTTGTAGATGATTTGGCGCTTGTTGTTGTAGATGCGGCAGCCAACGAGCTGAGAGTACTTGCCCTCAATGTATTCATTGATGGCGGCGAGTCGTCCACTGGGGGCATAGACCATGCTGAGCATGCCCGGCTGGCCTGACTGGCGTTTGTAGATAGCCCTCGTGCCATCGGGGTGGCGCGTGACGCGCACCATGTCCTTGGACTCGGATGAGAGGTCCGGACTCTGGGCGAAGCTGTGGCTGCTCAGCGAGAGTAAGAGCAGTGTTATGCAGGTGATGGTAGCGTGGAGCTGCTTCATGGCGTATATTTTAACGCGAAGGGGCTAACAAGGCAAGCCCTCATTCTCAAAGGCTGCGTAGGGCGCGCTCCATGGACTGTAGCGTCCAGTCAATATCAGCCTCGGTATGGGCCGTGGAGATGAAGCCTGACTCATAGGCTGAGGGGGCTACGTAGACGCCCTGCTCAAGCATGGAGAGGAAGTAGTGGCGGAATATATTAAAGTCTGACTTCATCGCGCTGTTCAAATCATAGACATCGCCTGGGCAGAAGAAGAGGCTATACATTGAGCCTGCACGCTTGAAGCAAAAGTCCTTGCCCGTATCGCGCAGGATGCGTGCCACGCCCTCCTCAAGTCTGGCGCCGAGGTTCTCGAGCCTCTCATAGGCATTGCTTGCTTTGAGCTCACGGAGCTGCGCGAGGCCTGCCGCCATCGCGACGGGGTTGCCGCTGAGTGTGCCAGCCTGATAGACCGGACCTAGAGGGGAGAGGCAGTCCATGATATCTGCGCGGCCGCCAAAGGCACCCACGGGTAGCCCCCCGCCGATAATCTTGCCCAAGCAGGTCAAATCAGGGCTGATGTTGAGCTTGCCCTGCACACCAGCAGGCGAGATGCGAAAGCCTGTCATCACCTCATCAAAAATCAGCAGGGCTCCGTGACGCGCTGTAATCTCGCGCAGGAACTCTAAATAGCCATCATATGGTAGATAAAATCCAGCATTGCCTGGATAGGGCTCCACGATGATCGCCGCAATGCGGCTGCCCACACGCGCAAAAGCCGCCTCTAGCGCCTCGCGGTTATTGTAGGGGAGTGAGAGCGTCAAGCGCGCAAAGTCCGCAGGCACACCTGCACTATCGGGCTCACCATGAGTGAGTGCCCCGCTGCCAGCAGCCACTAAGAGGCTATCGGAGTGGCCGTGGTAGCAGCCATCAAACTTGATAATCATATCGCGGCCAGTGTAACCACGAGCGAGGCGGATGGCACTCATCGTCGCCTCCGTGCCGCTGTTACACATGCGTAGCTTCTCAACCGAGGGGATCCAGTCGCAGACCATCTCAGCCATATCAACCTCGACGCTCGTAGGCGTGCCAAAGCTTAGCCCATGGGTAGCCGCCTCGCAGACGGCCTCAATCACACAGTTAGGTGCATGACCCAGAATTGCAGGGCCCCATGTGCCCACATAGTCGATATAATCATTGCCATCAACATCTTTGAGGTGCGCTCCCTTGGCTGAGGTGACAAAAAATGGTGCACGATCCAGTCGTCGAAAGGCTCGTACGGGGGAATTGACACCGCCAGGGATGCATTGGCAGGCACGTTGGAATAACTCCTGTGAGAGGGACATGCGAGAAGTATAGGGTAGTGAGCGCGCCTGCTCAAGCATAATTATTGTTCCGAGAGCGTCAGTAAGTGTCGGCTTTTTTAATGACTATCACATTTTGAGGTTGATTTCCAAAAGGACTATGGCATACTAAAAGCGATTATGGCACTCATCTATATTAGTAAGTCTGATGGCAGCAACAACAAGTACCGACTCCCTGCCAATGAGGCAATGACCGTACAGATCGGTCGAGCGGAGGGCTGCCTCATCTCTCTGCCTGACGAGGAGGGCATCTCAGGTGTTCACTGCAGCATCAGCTATGTCAACGGATATTACCTGTTGCGTGACGAGGGATCGACTAATGGAACCCTCCTCGAGGGAGCCCCTATCGAGGCTGTCTACCTAGAAGAAGGTAAGCAGTACAAGATTGGTGGCGCTACGATTACCTATGACTCCGAGGGTGCCCATTCTGCCCCAGCAGTTGAGCAAGCTCCAGCCACCACAGCTACGCTCAAGAGGCGCACTCCTGCCGCAGGACCCAAGCTGCGAAAGAAAAAAGCAGGCATGCCAGGCCTCGAAGTAAGTGCTGGAGGCTCCAGTAGCATTCAATACAGCCATTCTCCCAATCTCTTCTTCATCTTTGTCGTGATTGTCATCTCTTTTGTGGCAGGCATGTCGCTGCGTCACAAGGCTGACACGGGTCGATTCTACCCTAGTGATGCCATGTCGGGTGAGACCAAAGTCGCTAAACCTGCTAAGGAAAAGGGGAAATAACCCCCCATTCAGAGCAGAAAAAAGCCTCGCTAGTTTGCACTAGCGAGGCTTTTTCGTGTCGAAAATCGTGTATGGTGATTAAATCTGAGCTGATCGTTGGCGCAGCACATGGTCGCAGATCACGATAGCAGCCATTGATTCCACCACTGGCACCGCGCGCGGCAGTACACAGGCATCATGCCTGCCCTTGCCGCGAAGCTTGAGCTCGATATGCTCATCATTGACCGTATCCTGCTCAATCATCAGCGTTGCCGTCGGCTTAAAGGCCATGCGCATATTGATATTCTCACCATTAGACATGCCTCCTTGGATGCCGCCACTGAGATTGCTGCGCGTGCGGACACGATCGCCCTCCATATAGTAGGGGTCATTGTGCTCGCTGCCGCGATAGTTCGCCGCAGCAAAGCCACTACCCACCTCAAAGCCCTTGCAGGCAGGAATACTCATCATCGCATGAGCCAAGGTTGCCTCAAGCTTATCAAAAACGGGATCACCCAGACCCACAGGCGCATTACGAATGCTGCACGCGACAATGCCGCCTACAGAATCACCAGCCGAGCGAGCCGACTCAATAGCCGCAATCATCGCCTTGGCACTCGCCTCATCAGCCGTGCGCACCATGTTGGACTCCACCGTAGCCGCGCAGACATCGGCGGGGCTCATCGGGCAGATCACCTGATGGACCTGTGCCACCCATGCGATAATCTCTAAATCGGGGTAGAGTGTCTTGATCACAGCCTTGGCAACGGCACCAGCCGCCACACGACCAATCGTCTCGCGAGCCGAGGCCCGTCCGCCACCAGCCCAAGCGCGAATACCATACTTTGCATCATAGCAATAATCAGCATGTGATGGGCGATAGCAGTGCTGCATCTCGTTATAAGCTGTTGAGCGTTGGTCCTTGTTGCGCACAGAGAGAGCAATGGGTGTGCCAAGCGTCTTGCCGTCGAGCACGCCGCTGAGAATCTCGACGCGATCAGCCTCGTCGCGAGGTGTGACAATTGAGCTCTGGCCAGGGCGTCGGCGATCGAGCTCCGTCTGAATCAGCTCAGGGCTGATGGAGACCCCTGCGGGGCAGCCATCAATGACGACACCCACACCAACTCCGTGGGATTCACCCCAGGTGCTAATTTTAAAAATGGAAGCAAAGCTGCTAGACATGGCTTGATTATACACGAGAGAGGCAAGCTATTCAAGCCCTATACAAAGTTGGGCTGAGTCAAGCTCTCGCTTACTCAATAGCCCCCTCGAATCTTCTGCAAATACTGCCAATTGATATATCCCAGATAGCCGAGCAAAAACATATTATAAATACTGCCTAGCGATAAGAAATAAAGAGCCACCGTCACGGAAATCAGTACCCCTAGCCAAGCTGTGAGGATGGGGCGCTGCGTGATATCATTGAGCAAATGCGAGCCATCGAGTGGATAAATGGGCAGCAAGTTTAAGAAAGTCCACCAGATGCCGATGAAGAAGATGCTATCATAAAAGTACAAAGCAAACTGCGACAACGATCCATCCTCGATGGCGCTAAAAAGCGTCTGATTTGCCTGCGCAATGCTATCCGCATGCACAATCGCTCCCGAGAAGGGAAGGTGTGAGGTGAAGGCTACCATAAATCCATCCCCGACGTTGCCTATCTGAATGCCCAAAATCAAGGCCGCAAGGAGCAGCGGGAGAAAGCTACCCACGGGCCCTGCCAGTACCATCTTAAAATGATCCCAGCGACTCAGGCGCGCGCCCTGATTCACCGCCATGCCTCCCAGAGTGCCAATCACAATATAGGGATAGCCACCCCCGTAGCGACGGCCCACCAGCGCATGCCCAAACTCATGGCAGAGCAGGCAGAGCATGCCCATCAGCATAAACGCAAGAACCGCAGATAAGGTCGTGCCTCCTCCGATATTGAGTGCTCCTCCGAGAAAAGCGAGTAGAAGCCAAGAAAATGGCTGAATCTCGACAGGAATGCCGAAGAGGTGGAAATTAATGCTGAGGTTTTTCATTCGGGTATCAAATTGATCTAATATCTTAGTACAGACGACTCTTTGAGACAAGGCAAGAGCGTGACTTCAGTAGAGAAAATTAAAAAAAGCAAGAAAAGTATAAAAAGTACTTGCTATACATAAAAAAAACATGTATTATTAGCCCGCACCTCACCAGTCCGGTGAGAATTGCAAATCCGGTGTAGCTCAGCGGCAGAGCGGGTGACTGTTAATCACTAGGTCGTTGGTTCGATCCCATCCGCCGGAGGATAAAAGACTCACATCTTAACGATGTGAGTCTTTTTTTATTCCTTGAGTGGGGCGGGTAGCTTTTCGAGTATTCGTAGCTTCTCTAGAGGGTCGCCGTCTTTGTCTTTACTGGCTTCCTTGGGGTCAGGTAGCATGGCTAGGCGCGTGTCCTCGACCATGGCTTTGAACTTCTCTGCTTGGCTAATCTCGCCGCTTGCGTCTCGGAAGAGGTTTGCGAGCCAGTCTCGTTTCTCGCTGATGCTGAGGTGTTTTTTCTTCATGGGTTTGGCATGTTCTCCATGGGGAGGAAGCTGAGATAGCTGCGGATGCGCTCGCGTCCTTGTGGGCTGAGTTGGTACTCGCTAGGTTTGCGCGTGGCGAGGCGTAGGACAAGTCCCGCGCGCTCTAGGCTGCTGAGCACGGCACTACTAGCTTGGCTGCTGAGCTGGCAATTCTGTCCGATGTCGCGGCTGGTTTCAAGTCCTGCGGCAAGCGCGATGAGGACTCGCTGACTGTTGCTGCTCAAATCATCCTCTTGGAGGCGGAGTAGGAGGCGGCAACTAAAGTCGATGGCTTTCATTTTTTTGTGTTCTTGTGTTTTATGGTTGTAGGGTTTAATCATGAAGCTCTCCGCGCTGGCAGCCGGAGTGCTTCCAGAGCTGGTAGAGGGGGTGGCTGTCGTTGGACTGGCTCTGCACGGCGTTAAAGTGGCTGGCGTTTGGCAGTGCGATGCGGGTGTACTCCTCTAGCAGGGCTTGGCGAGCGGTTGTGCTGCTGGTGAGCCCGATGCACATCTTGTAGGCGAGGCGTGAGCAGAGAGCCTCGATAAATAGGGGCTCAAATAACTCGGTATTTTCGCAGTCGCAGATGTAGAGCAGGCGAATATGCTTGCTTGGGCTGTAGACTGATCGTCCTCGTAGTGTCCATCCTTTCTGATTGACGCTCAGGACGCGCAGGCAGTCTGGCGGCAGGTTGTGCTTGAGCAGATGCGTGCTATCGGGGATCTCATCTCTGCTGCTGACAAGTTGGACGAGTTGCTGCGCAAAGCTCCATCGGTGTGCGCAGAGTACCTCACGTCGTACGGGATGGTAGTGAATGTAGCAGAGTCGCGATGCTGCAGATCCGTTGGGGTCGATGGTTGGGATGGGGGACTCGCCCAGCTTACTCAGGGCGAGATTGCAGATGTCTAAGGCGCTGCAGGCCCTGTTCTCGATGTTTACTTCTGTATTCATATGGTTGCGTTGAATGTATCAGATGATGTCCTGTTTTCGGCCATCACCTCTTAGATGCTCGCATAAATGGGCTTAGGCGGCAATGAGTGCATTTGCCACTGGCTATGAAGCCCACACTGGGCTGGGTGCTTTTCACCAGCCTGCGTACTAGCCATCGGCTACTATCTTGCATTATGATTCAGACATGAACAACGATGCCCGATTACTAGCTCGTCAATACTACCTCCGCCACGACCGTGACTGGCTCGTCGATGTGGAGGCCTTGGCGGCAAATCCTCGGGCGGTTGTTGTCAACCTCCCAAACTTAGTGGTCTTGCTCAAGCCTGTCTGCATCCGCGAGCCTATGGCTTGGCTGGATTTGCGTCAGAGCCCAGAGGCTGCTGATGCTTGGTATGTGCATTTGCTGGTGGGTGATGTTGCGCTTGCGCTGTCTCTGGCTCGCGATTTGGATGTGCTGCCATGGCTTTGTTTTCAACGGGGGGCTCGCGACTCAAGAGGCCACTGCTACTCTTGGGCTCGTTTTGTAGCGCGCCGCGCCACTTTGCCAACTAGCAGTATCTAACATCATAAAATATAGAATAATTATATGGGATTTTCCTCATCCAAACAATCCACTCCTGCCGCTGAACCAATACCTACCGTATCGATCGCTGAAGACGACAATATCAATAGCTCAAGTGCACGCGATAATCAGGCATCGCGCCGTAAGGGCTTGCTCTCGACAATACTCAGCAGCTCCGAGGCCTCCAGTAATAAGACGATGGGCTCTAATTCGAGCTCCTTGGGCTGATTGATTCATTGATAGCTACCTGATTTTATGTCTAAAGAACAATCAATCTTGCAGTATTACCAGTCGCTGTGCTCCCAGCGCTCCTCTTGGGAGTGCTGGTGGGACGAACTGCGTGATTATGTGATGCCCTGTCGCGCAAGCCGTGATGAAGAAGTCGCGCAGAGCAGCAGCTCTAAGAGGCTTTACGATAGCACGGCTGTTGAGGCTTGTCAGAAGCTGGCCAGTGGGCATATGAGCTACATGACGCCCAGTCATGAGATGTGGTTCAAGTGGGCTAGCCCTGACCCGGAGGCCGGAGATGAGGCGGAGTCATGGTATGCTCGCTGCTCCGAGATTGCTAATGCGGAGCTCGCTAGGAGTAACTTTTATACCGTGCTTCACGAGTGCTTCCTCGATCGCGTGGGTTTTGGAACAGGGAGTCTCTTTTGCGGCAGCAGTCGCAAGGGTCACTTAATGTTTCGCCATGTGCCATGTGGGGACTTTGTCTGCGCGGAGGATGATGAGGGTAGCATTACGAGTTATGCGCGTGAGTTTACACTGACCCCCAGTCAGGCAGCCTCGCAATTTGGCGAGAAGGCTCTGGGAGCTAAGGCGAAGGCTCTGCTGCGCGATGAGCGCAGTGCGCAGAGTGGGAGCCTGCGCTTCATCCATATGGTGCGCCCACGCGCCCAGCGCAATCGCCGCCGCCAGACGGCTAAGGATATGCCCTTTGAGAGCGTGTATTACAGCCTTGATGATGACTGCGCGGTGGAGGAGAGTGGCTACCGCGAGTTCCCCTACATGGTGACGCGCTTTCTAAAGTGGGGCGATGGGCCTTATGGGCTTGCTCCTGCGCGCCTGGTCTACCCCGATATCCGTCAGACACAGTTCCTCAACCGTATCCTAGATATGCTGGGTGAGGTGGCCGCCTTTCCCCGTATCCTTGAGCTCGCTAATCAGGCAGGTGAGGTGGATTTGCGCGCTGGTGGACGCACCCTGATCAACACCGAGAGCGCGAGTCTAGGATACCCACGTGAGTGGGCGACTCAGGGACGCTACGATGTGGGGATGGATCGACTCAAGCAAAAGCAGGATGCGATTAACCGCGCCTTCTTTGTCCCTATGCTTGAGCTCTGGACGGAACGGAAGCTTCAGATGACGGCCTCTGAGGTGCATGCTAGGGAGAATGAGAGGGTGATGCTATTTTCCCCCTCCTTTACTCTGCTCACGCAGGATTTGCAACCGCTGATGGAGCGCGTCTTTGCGCTGCTTTTTCGACTAGGGCGATTCCCCAAGCCTCCTAACACGGTACTGCGCTATGACCAGCGCGGTGAGGCTAGTCTGGATGAGCCTCGTGTTATCTATCAGGGTCGCATCGCTATGGTCATGCGTCGCATCCAAGCTGAGGGTACTGACCGCGCGATGCAGCGCTTGCAGCAGATGAGTACGATGGATCCCACACTGGTTGATCATGTGAATCTAGATCGCGCCTTTCGTAGCTCTGCGCGCATGGATGGGATAGCGGAGGATATCCTGCGACCCGAGCATGAGCTGCGCCGCATGCGCCGAGAGCGTGAGGAGCAACTTGCCGCCGCTGCAAATCCTGCGACCTCTGCTGATGCGCAGGCTCAACTCCAAACTCTCATGGGATCATGATGGATGAGCTAAATGCGAATAACTCCGCTCATCTGCCCAGCTTGGGGCGTCAGACGCGCCTCAATCAGCAGGCGCAAATGCTGGCAGTCAAGGAGAGAGCCGCTCTTTCAGAGCTTTTTTCTAGCTCATTAGGGCAGCGCGTTCTGTGCATGCTTGAGCTGCAATTTGAGACTCATCTACCTGCCTTTCAGGGGCGGTTAGGTCAGTTTGATGCTCTCGATGCCATGCGTCGAGATGCTTACCGCGAGGTTTTCCTTCGTATCCGTCAGCAAATGGAGCTGGCTAAAGAAGAAATAACAAACAAAACAACAATACAATGATGACAAAACAAGAACAAGAACTGGAGAAGATGGCATCGCCAACTTCTGAATCGCAGACGCAGCACCCAGCCTCTCATATGGCAGAAGCACAGGCGGCGTCTAGCCCTGCGCTGAATGACGCTGCTGCTCCTGTACTGGGTATGCAAGAGAGCATGAGCACAGACTCCATGCAGGGGATGCTCAATGAGCAAGGTGACTTTAATCCTGAGTGGTATGAGAAGTTTGAGGATTTACGTCCCTTTGCCCCATCGCTCAAGAAGTTCCGCCGCCCTGAGGCTCTCGCCAAGAGTTACGCCACACTCGAGCGAACCAAGGGCTATCCATCGCCTGATGATAAGCAGAGGATGAAGGCCTTTCGCCGCGTCGTAGGGCTGCCCGAATCTGCCGAGGAATATAGCATGACTCGCCCCGAGGGTGCTCCAGACGCCATCTGGGATGAATCGCTGGTGCAAAAGCTCGCTGCGGTTGCTTATGACCATGGTGTGCCGCCTAGCGCGATGGATGCCATCTGCTCACGCTATTGTGAGGAGAGCGGTAACTTCTTAGACTCTTGCGCCCGCAAGTCTGATGATGAGTTGCAGGAGGCTGAGCTTGTGCTTCAGCGTGATTGGGGCTGGGAGTATGAGGATAACTTGCGCTCTGTAGCCTCTGTGCTTAATTATCTCGGGGAGAGCGCAGGCGTGGACGTGGTGCATCTGAGCGAGAATCCAGCTCTGCGTAGCAACCCTGACTTTGCCAAGCTGATGCTTGCCGCATCGTCTCTGGTGTCTGAGGCTCCGATGCGTGAGGGCACGCGCGGTGACAGTCGCGCGGAGGCGCACGCTATCGCTCATGACCCAGTGCACCCTCTGCACGAGGCCTATATGCGCAGCAACCATCCCGAGCATCGTTATGCGAATGAGCAGTACGATCGCCTTGCCTTTGGGCGAGGCTAAGTGCCGCAAGTGATTGCATTATAAAAAGAGCCCGACCTCTTGGGGGGTCGGGCTCCTGTGATTGTATTCTTTAGCCTTAGTGATTAGCTGCGGCCTTCGCGTTTGCTATTACGGCGCGTTGCCTTGTTGCCACTGGGGGGCGTGTTGGGTCGCGTGTACGTATTGCCACTGGGTCGCGTGCTAGGTCTCGTGTACGTGTTGCCACTGGGTCGCGTGTATGTGTTGCCACTGGGTCGCGTGCTAGGTCGCGTGTATGTGTTGCCACTGGGTCGCGTACTGGGTCGCGTGTGCGTGTTGCCACTGGGTCGTGTGTGCGTGTTGCCACTGGGTCGCGTGCTAGGTCGCGTGTACTTGTTGCCACTGGGTCGCGTGCTGGGTCGCGTGTACTTGTTGCCACTGGGTCGCGTGCTGGGTCGCGTGTACTTGTTGCCACTATTCTTATTAATCTCTATGTTATTAATAGTCTTGTTGCTTGAGTAGTTTTTGCTACGGGGCCGCTGCTGGAAGTTATCGCGTGGGTGTCGGTTAATTGGGGCATATGTGCCTCCGTGAGGGCGGCAGTGAGGGCGGTGGTGTCTAGGATAGTGAGGAGGTGCGGCATAGCGGTGTATGTGGCGGTTGTAGCGCCACTTTCCACGATACCATGGTGCGGGGTTCCAGCTGGGGGCGTAGCAGGTCGTGCGCAGCAGTCCATAACTATAGATGGCTATACCTGAGGTGTTGTAACCATAGATGGGGCGACCATACTCGTAACCATAGATGGGAAAACCATTGCTGTCATAGCTGGCGTCGACCCATTGCTCGCTGCTGTCGTAGGTGTCGTAGGTGACGCGGTTACCGCTGCTGTAATCCACCGCGTGGTTGACGTAGCCACCACCACCCCCGCCACCACCTCCATAGGTGCTAAGAGGGACATAGTAGCAGGAGGCGAAGAGTACTGCCGCTAGAGCGAGCAAGCCTATTTTTAATTTATTTTTCATCATGTTTGCGAGGTAAATAGATTGCATTTATCGACCACCACCACGGTGACCTCCACTGCGAGAACTGGCTGCGCGGTTGCCTGTGTGGCTGGCTGCGCGGTTGCCTGAGTTGCTGGCTGCACGGTTGCCTGTGTGGCTGGCTGCACGGTTGCCTGAGTTGCTGGCTGCACGGTTGCCTGTGTAGCTGGCTGCGCGGTTGCCTGTGTGGCTGGCAGCGCGGTTGCCTGTGTGGCTGCTGATCTTAGGATGCTGACCGCCGCCACCGTTGTGACCGCCGCCACCGTTGTGACCGCCGCCACCGTTGTGACCGCCGCCGCCGTTGTGAGGCTTACATCCAGGGTTATGTCCACGGGGATGATGAGGGGGGACTCCGCGGTGGTGGACATGGTGAGGGTAGTGCCATGAGCCGCGGTACCAAGTTGTAGGACCCCAGTTAGGCACAAAGCAGAGTGCTGTGATTGCGGCTACCGTAAAGATAGCTACGCCAGCATCATTGTAGCCATAGACCGGTCGACCGTAGCTGTAGCCATAAATGGGGAATCCGTTGGTGTCATACTGGGCTGCTGTCCACTCAGTACTGGTGCTTGCAGAGACGGAACTACCATAGACGGGGAGGGGGTAGGAGCAAGACGTCAGAGCAATGGCACCGCAGCAAATGATGGCTACTGGAAGTAATTTTTTATTCATGATGATATTGGGGTGGCTATATTTTCATTATTGTAGCAGGTAGCAGATAGCTAGTCGAACAATAATTAAGAGCTGTGTTAATTATGGCGTGTTGTATAAGGTATTATATTTCAATATTGACAAAATAAGCTCGTACGGCATACAATTCATACATGTTATGCCAACTTATAGATTTTTTGATCGAGGATATCTTGATTCCGTCGAGCTTGTTTTGGATACCCGCGCTGCTGATTCTTTCAATCGTGGGGTTTCGCCACTTTTTCATCTGCTCTCGCTATATCATCTCGGTAATTTGCCTGATGGCTCCTCTGGTTTTTTTGGGGCTCTTTGCAGCCCTAGCCTTGTTTGTCTATTGAGGAGTGGGGGGGTGAAAAAATCGGCTGCATCGTAAGCGATGCAGCCGAGAGGTGTTTTTTAATCATCGCCATCATCAGCAAAGATATTGAGGGCATTGGCCCGAGCTATCCTTGCCATTCGATGGTTGCGCAGTTTGTTGATATCACTGACGCGCAAGTAGCAGCGTCGACGGGGTCCTTGACCGGATTGACAGCGTAGGAAGACTGGTTTGAGTTTGCCCGACTTGATAGCTCGCTGGATGGTGCTGCGCCCCACATTGAGAGCCTTGGCGGCCTCCATGGTGGTTAGTAGCCCCGCGATTTCATCTTTTTGGACAAGGGGTTCCTTTTCGTTCGCTATTTTTTCGACTCGATCTTTTTTCCAGTAGATGCGAGGGGGGCGCCCATCCTGCGCTACGAGCCGGAAGGTAATGCGCTTGCGGCGCATCATGATGCGCGCGGCGGAGTGACTGCATCCGAGGATGTCGGCGGCCTGATCTGTTGTAATTCCCCAAGGAGGGATTACATCATAGGGCTTCCCGTTCTCGGGGCTGAGTCCAGGGCGCGTTTGAATTACCTCTTTGGGGTAAATTACGCCTGGTATGTTAAAATATCGCTTCCCTCCAACTCCTTGGAGGGTGCGTGGAATAAAATTAGGCCTTACCATAAGCCGTGTGCAGAGGCACAAGTCGGTATGACCACTGATGAGTAGTCTATTTTCATATAATTGATACCGATTCTGTTAAAACAGGGTTATAATATCTTTGCTTTGCAGAGTAATCAATTATGTGGCCAATACATGGCAGTGTTTATTGCGTAGATAGGGCTGCTTGCGACTCCTCTGGTGAAACGAGATGGCATCTACAGTACCCATATCATTCTGCGTTATTAGCCTATATTTTGCTAATGACAAATAGAATAACAGCGACAGTTGAAACTTGTATTATTTGCTTTTCTCGATGCTAAAGAGCAGGGGGGCTGTGGCGGCGCCATTGTGCGCCTCACTGCGACTCACGATGTAGTCGCGGATGGGGAGTACTGCAAGAAATTGCTCGATGGCTCGATATTCCTCCTCACCGCCCTCATGGGCAGGGTAGACCATCAGCGTGAGCCTTCCTTTGGGGACGAGGAGCCCGAGGCTGGACTCAATGGCGCGCATGCTGCTGCTGGCTCGGGTGACGATGCGGTGATCTCCCCCGGGCAGGTAGCCGAGGTTGAACATGGCGGCGCGCACGGTAGAGGGGACATGCTGGGCGATCTGCTCATGGCTGCAACAATGCGCACGCAGGCAGGCACCAAGTCCCGCTTGATTCAGTCTCTGGCGGGTCGCCTCAATAGCGGCCTCTTGCAAGTCAAAGGCGTAGAGCTCTCCCTCAACGCCAATATGCTGGGCGAGAAAGAGGCTGTCATGACCATTGCCTGCGGTGCCGTCGATGACGCAGTCCCCCGGCTGGAGGATGGCGGCGATGTGCAGGCGTGCTAACTCAAGGAGGCGCATATGGGGAGAGCTTTATTTCTCAGGGATGTCATCCATCTCCAAGTAGTTGAGGGCGATGGTGCGATTAGGGTTGTTGGGGTCGCGGATTTCAAGCTTCATTTGCTTGAAGAACCAGCTACCGTCACTGAGTCGCTGAACAGATGTGATGGAGAATCGCTTCTTGAGCTGCCCCTTGGTATCGTAGCCGTCAATCTGCCAGCTCGTGCCATTCTCCTTGTCGATCCAGATGCGGACCCAGGCAAATTGTCCGATATTGGGCGCGGGGTTGCTCACCTCGATGATGTGGCAGTCCCGCCCCTTGATACGGCTGTTGCTTGACTCAGACAGCAGGCGGCCACCCTTCCAATAGAGGAAGCGCAAGGAGAGGTCCTCGTAGGCGACATCCGTGCCGGCAATTTTCTTGCTATAATCGCTGGGAGGCATGACACGTGCATTGCCATTGCTCACGCGGATGAGCTCGGCTTTGCGAGCTTGGATGAGCAGATCAAAGCGCTGCCAAACGTTGTTCTCTTGATATTGGAAGACGATGGTGCCGCCTCGAGAGCTCAGGCTGAAGGGGACTTGGGTGCGACCTTTGCGGATTTTGCCCACCACGTCGCGCTCGCCCTGGCTCACGGTCATTTGACGCACTGATTGGAGAATCTGATCCGCAGACATATCGGCCACCGCGGAGCTGCCGAGCAGGACGATGGCGGAGCAGATGAGTCTGCAACTGTCTCTAAAAATGTTCATAGACTTCATATAACATAATGGCGCGCAAAATAGGAGCTTTATTTAAGTGTGCCACAAAAAATGCGACGCGACAGGGTATGAAAAACGCAGCCTAAGCTGCTGCTTGGCTGCGCTGGTCTGCATAATGCAGGTTACTTAGTAGGCTGGATGATGATCGCTGCAGCTGGTGGTTCTGGTTGCTGCTGTTGTTGTTGTTGGCAGCAGGAGCAGAGGGCGATGCCGCTAAGGGCGATAATTATGATGCTTTTCATCCCTCTAGTGTAGACTATTAGTCTGAGGAGACAAGCAGTTAGAGTGGGGATATATCTAATAACTAGAAAGTTAGATACTGAACGACAAAAAACCCGCGAACCTAAGTTCGCGGGTTTTAAGTTGCTGGGCAGAGAAGGATTCGAACCTTCGAAAGCAACGCTAGCAGATTTACAGTCTGCCCCCTTTGACCGCTCGGGAACCTACCCATTCGGTTTGTTTCACCCCCTAGAGGGTGGTTGCGGGGTGATTCTACGCTAAAATGGCGTGGACTGCAAGCATTTTTTTACTCTTTCGTGTTAATTTAGTAATTATTTCTTATTGGCCCTCCATTTGCGCCATGCTGGGATGAAGAATGCGATCGCACCAAAGATCACAGCTACAGAGAGGTATTGACCTCGAGTGATGTCATTCCATGTCTCTGCGTCAGGCTCGCGGTAGAACTCTGTGCTGATGCGGCCAGCGGCGTAGAGTAGGCAGAAGAGAGCTGAGATGAAGCCTGCAGGAATATTTCTCCAGATGAGACGTATGCTAAGCAGAATGATGAAGATGATGAGTCCCTCTGCGGCGGCTTCAAAGAGCTGGGAGGGGTAGCGCAGGCTGAGCTGCTCGCCAATCCCGTAGCGCAGCTCCTCATTGCTGCGCATCAGCTCAATGAGCTTGTTGTTGAGCTCGTGCTGTGAGAGGACGCCATTGAGGATGGTGGGCTCTATTGTAATCGCGCTCTGGATGATTTCATTCCAGCGCTGGGGGTCGCGTGCGCATATCTCATGTAGCTCTAGAGGGAATTTCATGGCAGTAGCGCTTTGCTCGGGCGCGAGTCGGCCATAAAGCTCTCCGTTGATGAAGTTCGCGATGCGGCCAAAGCAGAGACCAATGGAGGAGGCGATGGCAAGACCATCGCAGAGGTTGAGGATGGGCCATTTGTACTTGCGACTATAGTAGAGCGCTACGAGAAAGACGCCCAAGATGCCACCATGCGAGGCCATGCCTCCCTCCCAAACGCGGAATACCCAAGAAGGATCTGCAATAAAGCCACTCCATCCGTGTTTGGGCAGCCAGTAGAAGAAGAACTCGCCGAGGCGACCCCCCATGAGAGCGCCAAAAATCGCTGTGCTGGTGATGAAATCGCTGAGTTTTTCAGGATTGACGCAATAGAGATTGCGCTTGGAGAGAGCTAGAAGGACGAGGTAGCCGACAAGAAAGCTCATCACATAGGATAGTCCATACCAGCGTAGAGCGAGGGGTGTGCCGGGTATATCAAAGATGATCGGGTCGAGGTTGTGGATGTAGATAGCCAGGAGATTCATGTGGGGTTGTTTATAGCATGCTTAAGGCGTGTTGGGGAGCAAAAAAAGTGCCTGTATTAGCAAATAGAACATCTAAATGTTAAAAAAAGTCAATTTAGCGTAAGTTTTTCTCGCCAAGAGGGGGGTGATTCGTGTATAAAAGGGATGAAATCATGCATCCTATTATGAAGACCTTCATCTCATCCATATTGGTGTCCGCAATCTGCGCCTCCGCCGTCTCTGCTCTCGATGCGACAAGTGTTCGCGTAGAGCTCCCTAAGTCCGTAAACGCCTTGACTGTGCACCAAATTGCGGCCCCCAGTGTGACATTCCTCTCAAGCGCCACGAAGGGCAAGTCCAAGTTTGATCCTGCGCCAAGCAAAAGCAAGCCCGTTGGTAAGCAGGTTTCTGCCGTTAAGCAGTGGCAGTATGTGAGCTTTCCCCTCAGGGTACATGGTTTTCCTGTCAAGGTAGGCGGTAGCTCCAAGCATACACAGACACCACACTTTGTATCTGAACTCTCAGTGACGATGTACGCGCTCTTCCGCTCCCATAAGGATGACAAAGACTCTCCTCTTGTCTTCCTCACCAAGGAACTGAACTATGTTAACGTGCCCGTCGGTGATATTAACGTCGGCTTTATGATCTCCCCCCGCGATGCTAGCAAGATTGCACCGTTTGATAATGACAGGGCAAAGGTTGCAGGCGATCTCAGGGAGTGCTTGGTCGCGCTCGCGATTGAGGCTCGCTTCAACGGCGTACGCTGCATGGCCTCTAAGAAGGCTTCTGAAATGACCGTGATTTTAGATAAAACCCTCAAGTCTCGCCTGGAGGGTGCATGGTGGAAGAAGCAGAGCTTCCGCAGCAGTTCCGCAAGCTTGTTGGGTATCAACGAGACTCCTTTTGCCTTTTCTTTCGGTTCCCATTTCCCTGAAATGTCACCTCTCTTAGTCTCATCAGCCTCGGCGCCAAAGGCTGCCACCGCTGATGGAAATGACGTAGTTGGTGCGGAAAGCAGCGATGCGGAAGATGAATAAATCTTAGGATAAATTACTTTTTTTAACTATACTCTATCACAATGGCTGAATTTAAGACAACCGTCGCCTTGGAAATTGGCGCACAGACAGTCACCATGGCTGTCTTTAACCCCTCTGGACACGGCTTTGCTCTCTCTCGATACGCGCAGCGAAATATCGTCCTCGATCCCGTCGAGGAGGGTCTGCGAATAGACTACGTGAGCAACGCCGTTGCCGAGCTCGTTACGGAGCTCAAGGTCAAGGGTAGTGATGTTCGCAATGTGGTCTCAGGGCAGCAGGTATTCATGCGCTTCCTCAAGCTTCCTGCTCTCGATATGGATGATTTGGAGGAGCAAGTAGGATTTGAAGCTCTGCAGCATATTCCCTTCCCCCTCGATGAGATTGTCTATTCCTATCAGGTGTTGGGCTCAGGTGATGCTGGCGAGCGCGATGTGCTACTCGTTGCCATCAAGAAGAATGTCTTAGATGAGCTCCACGGACAGGTGTCTAGCAATGGACTGCACCCCAAGAGCGTCGATTGCTCCATCTCATCTCTCTACAATGCCTTCCGCATCGGTTACCCCGAGGAGCAGGAGTCTGTGATGATTATCGATATCGGTGCCAAGACCACTGATATCATCTTTAGCGAGAATGGTCGCTTTTACACACGCTCGGTGACGGCTGCTGGTTCCTTTATAACTAATGCGATTAGCCGTGAGTTCAAGCTCAGCTTCCTTGAGGCTGAAGCAATCAAGGTTGAGAAAGGTCTCATTTCTCTGGGTAGTGGTCATACCGATGATCTCGATGAGCAGACAGCTGCTCTCGCTACTACAATTCGCACGGCGATGGGTCGCCTGAGCTCTGAGGTGCAGCGCACCATCAATCACTACCGCGCTCAGTACAAGGGGAATGCCCCAGTCAAGGCCTACATCTGTGGTGGTGGCGCTCGCATGCCCTATGCTGTTGAGTACCTCAATGCCGCACTCAATATCTCAGTGGAGCACCTCAATCCCCTCGCTGCCTTCTCTATTGGCAGTAAGATTGATGAGACAGCCCTCTCGATGGACGCTCTCTGCCTCGGCCCTGTTGCGGGTGCTGCGGTCACGGGTGCTAAGGTAGGTGAGTTTAATATCGATCTTGTACCCACAGTGTTGGGGAAGGATCGCGCTGAGAAAGCTCTCCTCCTCAAGGTTGTTGTCGCTGGCGCGATTGCTCTGGCAGGCGCTGGCTTCTTTGCCTATCAGTCAGTCGCGGCATCCACCGCTGCGACAAATAGCCTCAAAAAGATTGAGGCTCAATACGAGCGCGTCAGTAATATTGCTGACACCGTGGTAAATCTTAATAATCGCTACAGCCGTGCTGGCCGCGAGCTCAAGGAGATTTCAGAGCTTTATCTTAGCCGTACAACTTATGCGGACATCTTGCTGCAAATTGCAGAGAAGAGCCCCTCAGTCAAGTTCTGGATTACAGAGTTTACTCCAATGATTAACTACGATGTAGCCAATACGGAGCTGACTGGTGCGTTGAAGGTCAAGGGGCAGCCTCTGATTGACATGGCTCGTAGCCGTAATGGCTCGCCTGAGAGCTCCATTAATAAGGCTCCCGACTCCATCAACCCTAGAAATCGTAATAAGGACCCCAAGGTCACAGCAATCTATGTGAGTGGTTATACGCTCAAATCTTACGGTAAGAGTGATAACGACGTGCATCGCGCTGTGATTCGTGATCTGGTTAATAACAACTTTGATGAGCGCAGCAAGGACTCCCTCTTCCTCTACAAAGCCCAAGAGGTGAGCGCGAACCAGAATCGCTACTTCCGCTTTGTTTCAGCCGAAGAGACCAAGGGCAAGATGCCTGAGTACGTGGAGAAGTTTATGGTAATTATGCCACTCAAGACGCCAATTAACATCCCAGAGCTGAGTAAGAAATAAGATCAAAAGGATTTAGAAAATGAATATTAGTGAAAATAAACGAGTAACAGCACTCGCCGCGCTTTTCTCCCTAGCGTTCTGCGGGGTGATGTATGTGGGTTATCAGTCGCAGACTGATGCGATGGCCGCCAATGCAAGGCTGGCTGAAATTGATGAGAAATTTGTCAACTATAGCCGCCAAGATTTCCCACCGACGGTTGCCAGTGTCAAAACACTGCGCAAGTCATTGGGGACAATCACCAATCTCAAGAAGTCTCTTGACAGCGATTTAGCTGGTTATAGGAGTCGCTGCGTCGGTGATGGGAAGATGTCAACGGCTGTTGAGTTTCAGAGCAAGCTGCGTGTGGCTATCGCCCAAACGGCAAAGATCGCCGCTGAGAAAAAGGTAAGCCTGTCCAACACCGCGTCTGATCTCGGCACGGGCAATCTCAAGAATGTTGCCGCTCTGCAGGAGGAAGTGCCTTATCGCGAGTTCTTACTCGACGCGACCAATTCACTCATGATGATGCTGCTTGATGCAGAGGTTGCGAGTGTTGACAAGGTCTTCATCGCCCCCCTCCCTGAGGAGTGCGACTCAGGCTTACGCAGGCCTCCTGCTTACTTCCCCATGTCTATGGAGATTTCCTTTGCTGCAAAGCGAGGAGACTTGCCTAGCATCATCAACCATATCATTCAGAATAAGGACTACTTCTTCATTTTAACAGGTGTAGCAGCTCTCTCTGACACAAGCATCCCTGATGTTGTGGACGGTGAGCAAAATGCGCCTCAGGTTCAAGTCGTGCAGAACGATGGGATATCTGATGAAGCAGCTCTCGACGTTGTCGTCCAAGACAGGGGCGTGCAGATTGCATCCCGCAAGCTGGGCAACCCCACAGAGACAGTGCGCGTACATTTGACGCTGCAGTTGCTCTACTTTAACGCTCCTAACAAGGTCAAATAACATTAACAAAGATTATCAATATGGCAGAACAATCTAATTCAGGCCGTCAGGTCCTGACCATTGGTGTTATCCTGGGTCTCATCGGGATCGGTGCAGGCGCGTATAGCATGGTCAATGGTGAGGTCGAAACAGTCGATACCAGTGTGCGCAGTAACAGCGAGACTGGGACCTCCTTAACTCTCTCCGCTGAGCAATTAGCTGAGCGAATCCAGAAGGATCGCAAGCTTCAGGACGTAGCACCTGCGGGTTTGACCATCAATGGGCAGCCCCGCTACACCCCCCTCTTCTTTGCTCCCGAGCTCTGGCAGGTACGCCTGCAAAATGGCAAGGCCGCTATGGTGGACATCTACGATGTCGCAACACCTGCCCTGCATGAGGGCATTAACAACCTTTGGTTCATTAGCCAAGGCCTCTCTGAGGACCTAGGCTACAGCAATGCGCCTGAGCTCGACAGCGATGGTGATGGCTTTAGCAACCGCGAGGAGTTTGTCGGTAAGACAAATCCTAATGATGTCGCTAAGTATCCTTCCCTGCTCTCAACAGCGACGCCCAAGCTTGAGGTGACGGGCGTTTCCGTTGCTAAGGCCGTCGTGACGCTGGACTCCAACTTTGCTACAGCCGCCCTTCCAGGAGAGCCTGCGCCCACGGAGGTGAGCGTGCGTATCTTTGCAAGTGACCGCGATATCAGCCCCAAGAGTCGATTCTCCCGCAAGATTGGAGAGAGCTTTGGCATCACTGGTATCAAGGGCAAGGGCAATAAGCGTTTTTCCATCATATCCTTTGAGCAAAAACGCTTTGAGTCATACGGTGCTGAGGCTGATGAGTGGACTGTAAAGTTGCAGGACAATGACCGCCCCATCGGAGCCACTAACCTTTACACCGTGCGCGCTGGCAAACCACGCAAGGGCGGTGTTGATAAAGGCGCCCCTAATCAAAAGGGCGTTTATATTGAGGACACCACAGTGACATTAAAAGTACTTGCAGGCTCTAAGATGGGTAGCGAAATTAAAGTCCCATATGGAGCTACATTTAAGATTCCTGGCGATGAGGCCGTCAGTTGCGTACTTGAGTCAGTTGATGACAACGGTAGTGCCAATGTCCTCGAATCAGGAAAAGAATCCCCAATAAACATCCCAGCAGTATCGAAATAAGTAAAAGACATCGATAAAAAAAGAAAAAAATACATATTTTGAAATGCAGCCTTTACAAAGGCTGCCTTTCATGTCATTAATATAACATTACCATGAACCACACCCCTCTCAATCATTCTAAGCAAATCATGGCTTTGCTTGCCGTTGCGATGTCTTGCCCATTTGTGCAGGCTAACACAGCAGGTTTTAGTAGTCCCTCCACGGCTGTTGGCAGCAGTGAGTTTGGCGTCACATACGCTGGGCAAAATGATATCAATACTCGTGAGTCTGCACGTCGTCAGGCCCTGGCCCGCGAAGCTTGGCAGCTTCTTCAAGACGGTCGCACATCTTACACTAAAGGTAAGTATACGGAAGCTCTGGCTAAGTACAAGGAAGCTTGGAGCCGCATGCCCAAGGCTCCTGCTACTGCTCAGCAACAAGACTTTATTGTCAAGAGCATCGATGATGCCTCTGTTGCCGTCGCAATGGAGTACACATCATTTGGTCGTTATGACGATGCCGAGCAACTTCTTCTTGAGGTCCTCGGTCGCAATCCTGACAACAAGCTGGCACGCCGCGAACTCAAAGAGATGCGCGACCCCATCCGTCACAATCCCGCACTGACACCTGCACACGTCAAGGATGTAGAGGAAGTAACCCGCTTGCTAGAACTTGCTTATGGTTACTTAGACCTGGGTAAATATGATCAATCTTACAAAGAGTTCGAACGCGTTCTCATAATTGACCCCTACAACATCGCCGCAAAACGTGGTCAAGAAGCAGTGAGCTCACGCAAGTCCACCTTCTATCAGGCAGCACATGATACCATCCGCGCCAAAGCATTGGCTGAAGTTGATGCCATGTGGGTGCCCAAGTCATCTGCAAATCTCCCTGACATCGCTGCTGCGGTTGATGTAGAGAATAACATCTCGGCTGACATTATTCGCATCAGCGAAGACCTTGATTCTATCCTTATTGGTAGCGTAAGCTTCGAAGATACTCCTATGGAGGACGCCCTCGACTTCCTGCGTGGCGAAGCCCGCAAGAAGGGTGTTTCTATCAACTTTACCTTCAAGCGTGCCGAAGCCCAAGCTCCCATCGCGACAAGCTCTTCTGATGATGAAGATATGGATGAAGACGATACAGACTCCGAGCCTGTAACCGTTGAAGCATCAGCTTCCTCAGAGTCTATCATCAAGAACCTCAAGGCTCAGAATATGACTGCCAAGGAACTCCTTGACGAAATGTGCAAGGCCTCAAATTGCCAATTCCGCATTGAGAACAAGGTAGTTCGCGTTTATCAAACTGGTGCTGACTCCAATCTGATGGAGGTTCGCAAGTGGAAAGTTCCAACAAGCTTCTTCTCAACAGAAGGTAGTGGCTCTGATGATAGCGGTGATGGATTCGAAGAGGAAAGCAGCGCTCCTAGCAGCAAGATAAATCCCGCAGAGGCTCTCAGCCAGTGTGGAGTTAAGGCTCCTCAAGGCTCCTCTGCTAACTACTCCCGTCAGACAGGCGTGCTTACGGTGCGTAACACACCTGACAATATCGACATGATCAACGAGGCTATTATCGACTTCCGCGGCAAGCAACCTGGCATGGTCAAGGTGCAAGCCAAGTTTGTTGAAATTACTCAGACTAACGATGAAGAATTGAGCTTTGACTGGGTTGTCAACCCATTCTCCATCAATTCTGGTTCAACCTATATCGGTGGCGTCAACGGTAGCGGTGCTGAGCCCGGTCGAGAAGTAGGTGATTTTGTCAGCTCCGGTGGCAATGCCTTTGGTAACAAATACGACGGTGATGGCGCATGGCCTGTGGGTGGTGCTAGCTCCGACACGGTTAATGGCTTGATGACGGGCGGTCTCCGCTCTGGTTCTGGCGCTGTCTCTGGTGATCGACTTAATAATCTGATCTCCTCAGGCTCAGCTTCCAGTGCGTCCAATAGCTCGGTTGCCCCTGGTATTCTGTCCCTCTCCGGTATCTTTGACTCTGGTTCCTACCAGATGATTATGCGCGGTCTCTCCCAGAAGAAGGGTGTCGATGTCATGTCTGCTCCTACGCTGGTAGCTCGCCCAGTGGAACTCGAATTCGAGTCCCCAATCGACCCCATCACACAGAATGACTCTGGTGACCAAGGTGCAGCAAAGATTGAGGTGGTTCGCCGCTTTATCTATCCTACCGAGTACGAAGCCCCAACCATCCAAAGCGGTGGTGGTGGTGGTAACAACAACAACGATGACAACAACAACAACGGTGGCAGCTATAGCTCTGGTGGTTTCCCCGTTGCTAGCCCAGCTAATCCATCCGCATGGACAGTTGAGCAAGTTGGTATCATGCTCCGCTTCCTCGTAGAAGAAGGCGAAGATAAGAACGTTATTAACTTCAAGCGTTTTGAAATCCAAATCGTTGACTTTGAAGGCTTCATTAACTATGGCTCCCCCATTACAGCTGGTATTGCAGCGGGTGATGAAATCGAGCAGGTGCTCCTCACAGAGAACCGTATTGATATGCCCATCTTCAGCCGTCGCTACATCAACTCCAATCCCTGCATCTATGATGGTCACACGATTGCCATTGGTGGATTGATTGAAGATCAAGTTCAGCGCATTGAGGACAAAGTGCCAATCTTTGGCGATCTCCCCCTCGTTGGTCGTTTCTTCCGCTCCAATGCGGAGTCTCATGTCCGTAAGAATCTTATTGTCTTCGTGACGGCAGAGCGCATCGACCCATCAGGCAAGTCAGCAAGTAGCAGCAAAGCTGCTGCAGGTGGTGAATCTATCAGCACCTCTGCTCCTAGCATCTTCCCCGAAGATGGTCTTGCTACCCCATAAGCTTAGCTTCATAATCTAATTTATCAGCGCCTGCAAACTCTTGTTTGCAGGCGCTTTTGTATCTGTGTTTTTCGCGTCGCTGGGTGGAGTTGTCATTGTATGCTTGATTTCTCTATTTTTGCTTGCTCTAAGCTGCTCTATTTGCTAGTATTAGGGTTAACAATTTTATTCGTATGCGCCCTGTTATTTATCAGTTATTTGTCCGCCATTTTTCTAACGCAAATACCGATGGAGTCAATTGGGGGTCTAAGGCTGAGAATGGCTGTGGGAGCTTTGATGGTATTAATGATGCCGCGCTCGAGGCCATTGCGCAGATGGGTGTTACGCATCTCTGGCTTACAGGCGTGTTGCGCCACGCTACGCAGACAAGCTACCCTAATCTGCCCGCTAGTCCCAGTCCGATTGTGAAGGGTAAGGCTGGTAGTCCCTATGCTGTGAGCGACTACTATGATGTAGACCCCGATTTAGCGACTGATCCGGACAACGGTCTGGCTGAGTTTCGCGAGTTGCTCAACAGAGTGCGCCGTTGGGGGATGCTGCCTATGATTGATTTTATCCCCAATCATGTTGCTCGTGATTACCGCAGTCGCATCCTGCCAGCAAGAAGTTTAGGGACTCATGATCATAAGGAGGCGTTCTTTGCCTACCATAATTCCTTCTATTACCTCCAGCAGGATGCTAGCAAGTCCATGCAGCTTCCCGCTGGGCCATACGAGCCAGAGGCTAGGTATGCGCGCGTGACAGGTAATAATGCCGCCACATGGCGACCCTCAGCATATGACTGGTATGAGACCATTAAGCTCAACTATGGACTAGACTACCGAGATGGTAGAGCAAAACTTGCTTCATTGCCCAGCATGCTGGCAGATGAGGGGCATCTTCCACTTACATGGCGCGATATGGATGCTATCCTAGCCTACTGGCAGGAGATGGGCGTGGCGGGCTTCCGCTGCGATATGGCTCATATGATTCCTATGTCCTTCTGGCGCTGGCTTACGGCACGTTGTCGCCTGCGCGATGAGGGCGTTTACTTCATGGCAGAGGCTTATAATGATCATATGAAGCTCTGTGACGGTGATGTGAGCGAGGAGTTGCTCTCTGCTGGCTTTAACGCTGTCTATGATGCACTATCCTATGAGAAACTCCGCCAGCTCTACGAGGCTGGTAGCTGGGCCAATGAACTCGATGACTTCAATCGCGCTAAAAGTAGCCTTTACTATGGCGGACTGCGTTATCTGGAGAATCATGATGAACCCCGCCTCTGTGCCCCCCAGTACTGGGGAGGGAAGGGAGGCACTGTAATGCCCGCGCTGATGGCTGCGCAGTATGCCTCAAGTGCAGGCCCTGTGCTTGTCTATAACGGGCAGGAGTTTGGAGAGTGCGCAGAAGGCCCCTCAGGCTTTGGCGGTGATTCTGGGAGGACATCAATCTTTGACTACACAAGCTTGCCACGTCTGCAGTCCTGGGCGAGCGATGGGCGTTACGATGGGTCGGGTCTCGATGCGACGCAGTTACAGCGCCTCAAGCGCATGGCAGCGCTGCTGCGCAATTTGCAGCATCCAGCTCTCAGCGGAGGAGAATTTTATGGGTTGAACTGGGCTAACTTGGGCAATGAGCATTTTGCGCGCTACGAGGATGAGGGCTGCTCAGGGCATCACGGTTACGCCTTCCTACGCCATCATCGCAAGGCAAAGAGCACGGTGCTAGTCATCTGCAACCTCTCCCCTAGCCTTGACATGATGGAGGGGCGCCTGCACTTCCCTGAGAATGCCCTAGAGTGGTGTGCTAAAAATGGCAGCCAACTCAAACTGAGCTCCTTGCTCGACGATGGCTATGAGCAGAGCTGCTCTAGAGCTGAGTTGGTGGGCGATGGTATGAGTTTCTCCCTCTCAGCTGGCGAGGCTCTGGTGCTGGCTTTTGAATCTGTAAGATAATTTAATGATGATTGTAAATTTGTATCAATTGATGAGTTGTGCTGATGAGCTGCCTATGCAGCAACTTGGCCATGAGTGGTATGGCGCGGCGATGGAGCCAGCTCTTGAGTTTGGTTTTGCGATTGTTGGCGATGAGCTGATTTTTCGCGCATCGCGTCAAGCCCCAGCGCTGGTACATCCTGCCGCGCGAGAAGGTCAGTTTCAAGCTGAGCTCTGGAGGTATGATGTGGCGGAGTTCTTTCTCGCTCGCGCGGATGGAAGTCGCTATTTGGAGTTCAACCTAAGCCCGAATGGTGCATGGTGGTTGGAGGTGTTTTCTGGCCCTCGGCAGCTGGATGGCTCTGCATCACGCGAGTGTTCGGTGCCCTGCCACGCAGACTACACTACCAGCTCTTGGCAGGCCGAGGCTCGATTGCCGCTTTCTTATTTAGTGTCTCTCGGGCTTGACCCTCGCGAGTCTCGTTTGGTCTGCTGCTCGATTTTATCAAGTCCTACGCAACAATTTCTCACGACAAGTGAGGATGTTTCGGGAGACCCCGACTTCCATCGCGTCACATCTTGGCCTTTAGTTAAGTGTCTCTGATGACAATTTTTGTGATTAAATCACATGAAAAGGATATCGGGGGTTGACCTTGACAAATGATGTGATAATATTATTCTACGTATGCATGCCGATTTAGAAAAATATGTCAAGGCTGGCAAGATTCCCGCCGATTTTGCGGCGAGGTTGGACCAGTTCTCCCCAGGTAAATATGTGTTGCACAGTAGCTGGGGTGTAGGTAAAGTGGTCGCATGGTCTCTGGCTAAACAGATGGTCAAGGTTGACTTTGAAGAGGAAAAAGGCTATGCAATGGGTTTGAGATTAGCTTTTAATCAGCTGACTATCATCCCTGAAGGTCATTTCCTTTCCTCTTACTTTGACGACCCCGCACTCTGCCGCAAGATGGCTGAGGATAAGAGCACTATGCTTGAGTTTATCCGTCTTGTACTCACTCGTAACATCTCACTTCGTGAGGGTATTGATGAGCTGCTGCCTATGCAGCCAGAGGACTTGGAGCGCATGCTCGTTGACCGTGTGATTCCTGCTGCTAGCTGGAAGAGCTGGTGGGAGCGTGCTCGCATTGCTATGCGAGATGATCCTGGTTTCCGCCTGCCCACCAAGCGTGGCGAGCCTATTGTCCTTCGTAGCGCAAACTCTGCGGTAGAAGCTCTCATTGCTGATTATCATGAAGCAAGCTCACTCAACTCCTGTGTGCGCATCCTTGATCAGGCTCGTCTCGACGTGCTCGATGGTCAGCCCGATATGGTTGCAAAACTCGTTGCGGCTATGGAGGATGATATCCTGAAGAATCGCCACGAGCCCCAGTTTGTACTGGAGCTGATCATGATCCGTGATGATATCATGGATGCTGTAGCGACCACTGAGGCAAAGCGTGAGGAACTCCGCCTTGCTCTTGCTGCTGCTGGTGTAAGCAACTTTACGACTCTGGAGGACAAGCTCAAGGCTGTCACCTCCGAGGAGATGGTGAGCTACATTGGTGAGCTTTCCGCTTTGCGTCAGCGCAGGGTTTACACAGCACTCGCTGAGGCTTTTGCTGGGAGCTGGCTCTCCTACACGACCAATATCTTCCTCTTTGGCGGTCCTAAGACAACGGCTCCTGTGGCGGCCTTTATCATCGAAAAGGGTGAAAAAGAGCAGCTCTTTGCCGATTTGGTCAATGGTATCTCCCGTCAGAGCCTGAGCCCTGATGTGCTCATTTGGATTTGCCGTGAGCGCAATGAATTGGCCAAGGAGCTCGTTGATAAGAGTAAGGTAGCCCTCGGCTCCGCAATTCTCAACTCGATTGAGCGCGACAGCGCAGAGGGTGGTCCTAACCGCGCTCTTCGTCTGCGTAACCTGCTCATTGACGATAAAAATCTTGCCCCTGACCTCGTCTCGGGTATCTCTGAGCCAGAGTCTCGTCCCTTTGCTAAGGGTCTGTATGACTCCTCTGTCTTGGCTGACTTGGATCGCAACCTCCTTCTCGCTAACATGATGAAGGTGCATCCTGACCTCCAAGCTGTAGTGCTGAGCCGTACCAAGGCTAAGGAAAAGCAAATCACCTACGTCTCTATTCGCTCTTACGCTGCGCGTAAGGCTGAGTATGAGGATATCGTTCTTGTGCGTATTCCTAAGAATAAGCATGATCTTGAGATCACGCGTGCTGAGGGTGATCTGCGTGAGAATGGCGGCTATCAAGACGCCAAGGCTACACGTGGTATTCTCATGCGTCGCTCCGAGGAGCTCTCTCGCTTGCTTGCTCAGGCTGAGCCAACAGACTTTAAGGCTGTTGACCTCTCTGTTACAGGTATGGGAACTTGCGTGACGCTCACCACCTCACTGGGTGTTGATGTGGTCTATACGATTCTCGGTGCTTGGGACTCTATCCCAGAGGACCGCGTTATTTCCTATAGCTCACGCCAAGGCCAAAAGCTTTGCGGCCACAAAGTGGGCGCTGTCGTGCGTGTCTCTGTTGAATCAGGTAAGAGCCCTGTGAAGGTGACAGTGAAGTCCATCCAAGCTGCATCTGCTGACTATATCTACACTCACGCAAACGAAGGCTAAAAGCGCTTAGTGCTTATCAATTTCATACGACCTGCTCTCTGCTGAGAGTAGGTCGTTTTTTCTATCTGCGGTGGGTGGTAGGGTGAATAGGGTGGGGAGGATCTGTCCCTGACTTTCCCTGTATACTCAGATGCGCCAGCTACCTAGCGTCAGCTAAGAGCCCTGAGTGAAGCCCATTGGTGCTTCTTCTGCGGATGACATCTACAGCGACGTGAGGGAAGACTAAAATCGCTTAGTTTGTCTCAAGTTCATGCGACTTGCTCTCTGCTGAGAGTCGGTCGTTTTTTCTGCCTGCTGCGGGTGGTAGCTTGAGTAGAGCGGCGATGAGTCGTCCCTGACCATCCTGTATGCTGTGGTTGTAGCCCTCAGCAGCCTCCTTGTAGAGCTGCCATGCTTCTTCGCTGTATTCCTCTACTGTTTGTAGTTGCTCGCGCTCTGAGCTGCTCCTGAGCGCAAGGGCGCCCATGCTGCTGTGGAGTTGCTTCTCTATCTTTTCGATAGCATCCAGATAGACCTCATGAGGGAAATGGCTCTGGCCTTGCAGGATTAGCTGGGCGTTGCCCACCATGTTGTCTCGCAGTTGATCTAGGCTCATGCCAGGCTTCTCAGATATAGGCATGGGCTTGAGGAGGAGCTCTTGTAGGCATTGGTTTCGCAGCTCAAGCTGCTCGATAGCCTGCTGCCAGCATAGCAGCATATGGAGCTGGTAGTGGCGTATCTTGCGGTAGCCTAAGGCGAGCCAAGTGCTCAGAGCGATGAGGAGGGCAATGGCAATAATAATCTGCATACGCGTTATTGTCGCGCAGATGCTTGGGTGAGGCAAGCTGTTAGCTCTAACCTTTATTCATCCAGTGGCTCAGGCTGCATGACTCGGCGTGTCGTGACGAGTAGAAAGATGAGCCCAACGATGAAGGCAAGTGAGCCATAGAGTAGGAATGTGGAGGCGCTAGCTGCATCCTCAACGATGCTAGTGAGGGCGATAACGAGGATGTTGGCTGCGGTGATACTCAGTAGCCAGAGGCTGGAGACGATGCTCTTGAGTTTCTTGCCTGCTGCTGTGTAGGCGTACTCGATACCTGTTGCGCTCACGAGAATTTCAGAGAGGGTGAGCAGGGAGTAGGGGAGAATCTGCCAGAGGATGCTCAGCTGCTCTCCTGCATCCATGCGCATTTGGAACCATGCAACGACGAGGAAGGATGAGCCTGAGAGGAGGATGCCCAAGGACATGCGCTTGATGGGGTTGGCCCACTTACCTATGTAGGGGTAGAGGTAGAGAGTGAGTAGGGGGATGAGGCTCATGACGAGCAGAGGATTGATGCTCTGCATCTCCTCGGCTCCAAAGCTATAGCCACCCATCGCATGGATGATGATGGGTTGCATTTCTTTGCCTTGGATAATCCAGCTGCTGCCGGTCTGGTCATAGAGGCTCCAGAAGGGGATGACGAGGCTGAAGATGGCGAGGATACGTAGGAGGTTGCGGCAGGATTTGCGCTGCTCGGGATTGCTGATTTCTGGCAGTTGTTGGCGATTGAAGAGCATGCTGCCCACGATGCCAAAGAAGCCGGGCAGGGCTCGCATGCTCGCCCACTTGAGTACAGCTAGCATTACAGCGATGCCGTAGCAGAGGTTGATGGTGCTGCTGGCGAGCTCGAGGTTCTTGAGACCGTGAGCAAGCAGGATTTGGCTGATTCCTTGATTGATGAGGTAGCCAATCAGGATGATTGGAGGGAGTAGCCCGAGGATGATAGCTATTTGTCGCAGCGTGCTTATCGTTTGCTTGAGGCATTCTTCACCATACTTGATGGCGATACTTTGCTTGCCCTTGCGCATCCAGCTAAAGATGGCGGGGAAGAAATGGGGCTCTGCGGCGGCTACGTGCTCATATTTCTTGCGACCCATCCAGAAGATGAATGTGGCGAGAGCCATGAAGATGCCAGGGATGCCAAAAGCCAAGCCGTAGCCGTAAGTTTTGCTGGTGTAGGGGATAACGAGGAAGGCGAAGAATGAACCCAGATTGATGGACCAGTAAAAGATGGAGTACATCTTGGTGATCTTAGCGGGGCTACAGTCCTTCATCTGGTCACCGACAAAGGCGGAGACGCAGGGCTTGATCCCACCAGCACCAACAGCAATGATGGCTAAGCCTGCTAAGAGGATGGCGCGGCGTGTCTCGATGTCATGCGTTAGGTCAGAGAGTGCGAGTACACCGTGACCAAAGCAGTAAAAGAGCGAGATGCTCAGGATGGTGTTATAGCGCCCCCAGAAGCGGTCAGCTAGCCACGCGCCAATGAGGGGCGTGAAGTAGAGGATGGCAACAAAAAGATGGAAGATGCTCTGCGAGGATTCTTCGGTCATGAGCAGCTCTGAGGTCATAAAGACCATCAGGATGCTGCGCATGCCATAAAAGCTGAATCGTTCGCAGGCTTCGTTACCTACGATGTACTTCGCTTGGCTGGGAAGGGACATGGTAGGACGAGTTTGTTGTTGAGGTGGTTAATTTCGAGCAGCGGCTTCCTTGGAGAGTAGGACGTTGTAGCGCTTGTAGGCACTGTGAATCCAGTCGATCATCAGCTTTTGACGCAGATTGCTGTTCATGCTAGGCAGTAGGACACTGCTCTTGATGGTTGCAAGTTGGGGGCTGTCGGTGTAGCTGCGTGAGCCAACGGCTGAGATGCGGGCGCCATCGGGGAGGATGACGAGAGGTGCAAAAGTATCACTCGCAACGCTGATGAGGGCGGCGGCGTCCATCCCATTGGGTAGGTCGATGTTGCTCTCGAGGCTGACGGGGCCAAAGGAGTCAACTGTAGCACCGCGGCTCTCGGCGAGTTTGAATGCTGCTTTGAGACCACCAGTTTTTGCGGCGGCTTCCATGTCGGCAAAGAGGCTTTGAGCGCTCTCTTGAAGTTGCTTCTCCTTGAGGCTGGTGATGAGGTCGGCCTTCGCTGCCTGCTCGGCTTGTTCGTAGGGGAGAGTCTCGGGTGCGTTGACGGCATCGACGCGAATCAAGAGTAGATCACCCTTCTCGTTGGGGTAGAAACCGCGCAGCTGCTGGATGTTGGTCATTTGTGCAGCTGTGCTTTTGTTGTAGCTCTCCATACTAGGTGCGCCCAAGACATCAAATACAACTTCACCGAGTGGGATGTCGCCATTCTTTGTGCTAATGAGGGTGCTGAGCTCGGCTGGGATGGAGGCTTTGCTGTAGGCTGGTATCTGGACGTGGGATTTGCCAGCGGGGCATTTGTAGGTGAAGGGGGCGTTCTCAGGGTTTTGAGCGGCGGTTTCGATCATCGCGTCGATGTCTCCGCTGTTGCTCTGTGCGATGTCTTGCATGAGTAGCTCGGCGGAGCCAAGGAGCTCATCTGTGCTGATGCCCTCGCCTGGGGTGAGGGTGTAGAGGCTCACGATGCGAGTCTCTGCGCTCTTGTAATTTTGCTTATTGCTATCCCAGTAGGTCTTGATTTCCTCAGTTGTGGGCTCTGCGATGGCTGGCAGCTTACTCGCGTCGAGCCATGCGGTCTTGCCGAGGATATCCTGCATCTGGATGTTGATGAGGTCTGTGGCAGCTTGCGCTTGGTAGCTGAGTCCCTCAACGAGGAGGGATTGGAGCGCCTCCCAGACGATCATGTCAGCAATTACAGCGCGCAGGGCGCGCTCGGAGACGCTGTCTGCGAGGTCGTTGCGGTAGCCTGCAAGGCGGCGATAGAGTTCTTGGTCAAAGCCGCCATCGAGTTTTTGGAAGAAGGGGAGGGCCTGAATATAGGCGTCGATTTGCTCCTTAGATGGGTAGATACCCAGCGCCTTTGCCTCCTCGGCGAGGAGGGCACGGTTGATGGCGATGTTGGTCTTCGCACTGGGCGCGTAGCCAAAGGACCATGCGGTGAGGATGGCTTGGCTGTGGTTCATACCCTCGATGAGCTGAGTTTTTCCTTTGAACCATGCTTCCATAGCCGCGTCTTCGGTTTGGTCGAGTTGTCCATTACCGTCTGTGTCAAAGTGGTTGCGCATGCGGCGGGGAACTGCATTTTGCATGCCGCTGATATGAGAGATAGCGTATCCGCCTAGATTCTCTCTTTCTTGAGCATTGAAGTTCTTGCCGTTGACTTGGATATAATAGTCGCGTGAGAGGGCGTTCCCCTTTTGGCCGTAGTCCATGACGAGGAGGCCAAGACCTACGCCGATAATGACGATGAGAACGAGGATGGAGTTTTTGCGGATGAATTCGAGGATGTTCATGATAGAAAGTAAACGCTAGTGCGGTGCTATCTTACGCTTTTTGCTTTTTGATTGCAAGTAGAAAAGCCATGATGCCATAAGAGCTCGGGTAGTGCTGCGGGAGGAGGGATTTGGCCTCATGCTGAGTCGATAAAGAAAAACACCCAGATGACCGGGGTTTGGTTATCTGGGTGCTTTGGCTTCATACGGGCGACGGGGATCGAACCCGTATCTCATGCTTGGGAAGCACGCGTCCTACCACTGAACGACGCCCGCGTATCAGTGAGCGGCGCCATTCTATATGGGGATATGACTGATGTCAAGGTGAAATCAAGAGTATTATATTTGATTGTTTGCAGAAAAGTCTTGCAATGCGTCAACGATGTGGCTATTATTGATTTCAGACGCGGGTATAGCTTAGTGGTAAAGCTCCAGCCTTCCAAGCTGATCATGCGGGTTCGATTCCCGCTACCCGCTTAATTGCTTCTTTAAGCTTAGCGATTAACCTAAACTCCACTGCTTGCGATGAACAAGAAAACGACCTCTCTCATCACGCTGAGCGCGATGACTCTTTCCATGTCCGTCACTGCGGGCGACTCTTTCACCTCATCCCTTTTGCCGCCTGAGGTTTATCCCTTGAGTGACCAAGGGGGCGCAACGAGCTCGATTGAAGGATTGTTAGCATCACTGGAGAAGCTGGCTAAATCAGATGCAGATGTAATTGCGATTAGTGTTGCTCTATACGAAGCCTGTGCTGCTTACCCGGACGCCTCTCCTGCGTTCCTTGCCTCAGTTGTTGAATCTCGCCCAAGCTGGTCGCCTACGCAAATGAAGACGATGGTTAGCGCGATTGTGCTCGCTGTACCTACCTTGGCTAACTCAATCGCTCAGTTGCAGGCTTCTGCCGAACTGATGAAGGTCTCGGATTCGAAAAAAATCGACTCAGTTGAGGTTATTTCACAGGATGCTATTTTAGAGGCTATCGTTGAGGTGCTCAATAACGCTTCATCCGTAAGTCTTATCTCAATGAATACTGCTCTTGGTTTAGGGACATCACCCTCCCTGACTTCTGCGGGCACTGGTTCCGCTGGCGGTGTAGTGTCGGATGGTTCTGACGGTCCTATGTCTGGTGGTGATTTACCTATCGTGCAGCCTGTTAATCCAGACGGGGATAATGGAGGAGCCGGTCAAAAGCCTGTCCTTCCGCCAGACCCAACAACTCCCTTGAATTGATTAGAATCATATGAAACTCTCCCTTAATCGCTCTCTTTTGGCGGCATTGTTGGTAAGCCCAGCTCTTTACGCGGGCTCCCTCTACGATTCAGCACCCCCTCTTGGCTTGCCAAGTACGCATTTGGTGTCGTATACCGCATCAGTTTCTTTAGGTTACGATGATAATATCGACTCCACTACGGTTGGTCGAGTCGGCTCTGCTTACACAAGCTTTTCCGTGTCTGCGGCCGCTAGCGATCAGAGCAATGTAACTAAATATAATTATCAGGTAAGCTTAGGTGGTACAGTGTATGATAAAGAAGCTACAGGAAATAACGATCGTGCCTTTTCTAACAGCTCAGCCAATCTAAGTCTGACCCATCAGTTTGATGCTCGCAGTAGCTATAGCGCATCTATTAATATCAACTACTCACTTGAGCCTAACTATGCTGATGGTATGTCTGCCGCTCAGAGGCAGGGCAACGCCTTGGCTTGGTCATTGAGCAATAGCTATAGCCGCACACTCGACCCTCGCTGGAGTTGGACTGCTACAGCTGGTTATAGCGGTACAATTTATGATAATAAAGACTACTCAACTGATGACCGCGAGTATGTGAGCCTCAGTGCAGTCACGAGCTACAAGCACAGCACACTGACAAGCTATCGAGGTACTGTGAGTACTTCCTATGACATTAGGACGCACGGTCTGGACTCTTCCAATATCCGCACACTGCTAGGCATCGAAAGCTCTCTGAGTGATTACTCAAGTGTGAGTTTTGATTTTGGTGCACAGTTCAAGTTTATTGATGGTGGATTAGATGTCTACCCCAATGCTAAGGGTTCGTATCGCTACAAGCATACCGATGATATCACGTCAAATATCTATCTCTCGCTTTCAAATGAAAATACGGATACCTACCGCAATGTGTCCAATGAGTATTCTGCAGACTATCTCTCTAACATGACCCTCCGATTGGGAGCACAGATGACGCAGCGCTTCTATGGTCGGTTCAACGGGAGTTGCGGTGTCGATTTGATGAACTCAAGCTACAGCGAAGGCACGACTAAAGAACTCAAGGATGAAGATCGAGTAACAACAAATCTTCGAGCCGGGATATCCTATTCAATTACTCAAGACCTCCGCTCTTCGATCAATTATACATACACCTTAGCCAATAATGATGCTGGCGATTATTATAGAAATAACATTTCGGCATCACTTACATACACTTTCTAATTTAATTTTATCATGACGCCCTTATTTGAGGGCGTCTTTTTTACATAACTGCGATGTCGGCTGGAGAAGATATTATTAAAGACGCTAAGGGCGAATCAATCTTGCATGCTCAAGATTATTTGCAAATGCTTAAATCGCGTTGGAAAGAAGCGTTGCTTGTATTCCTGCTCGTTTGCGTTAGCTGCGCTGTGGTGACGCGTATGGCCGTGCCCATGTATCGGAGCTACTCGCGCTTTGAAATTAAACTTCCTAGCAGTATTGTTGACCCGCTTGGTGAAAGGGGATCCAGCCCCATCCAGCAGTCAATGAATGAGTACTACATGACAACGCAGTACCAAGTCCTTATCTGTGAGATGAATCGCATGAAGATTGCGGAAAAGCTCAAATTGGATAAGGAATGGCAGACGAGTGTAGCTGGCGCTGCTGGCGCACTTTTAGGCATGATTGAGGTCAAGCCCCTTCGAGGAACAGACATGGTGGACATCACGGTGACCGGCTCTGACCCACAAATCGTAAAGCGTATTTGCGACGCTGTGCCTTCAGTTTACGCAGAATTGCGTGAGAGTAAGGAGAATGCACTTATTGACAAAGCGATTAACACGCGTTTTGTCGTTCTGCGAGCTCGTCAGGATGAGTTGGAGCGCAAGGCCGATATTGTACGTCAATACATTCGTACGGGTCGTTATCTTTCACCTGATATTTGGAACGGTGGCGGCGACGTTTTTGGTTCGGGAAAAATGGTTGAGAATACAGTTTCTAGCCGAGTCACACGCGTGAATGACCTTGAGGCTGAAATTAGCACCATGAGCGTCCATATTGAGGGCCTCCAAAAGCTCAAGGACGAGGAATTGCTCAATTACGCACTACGTACAGGTTTGCTTACAGCTGAGTCATTCAGCTCAAACAAGGTGCGAGCGCTCAATGATCAATTTAAGGAAGAAGAAGATCAGCGTCGAGAGATGCTTATGTCTGGCTATGGAGAGTTACACCCTCAAGTGAAGCGCCTTGATGCCCAACACAAGGAGTTGAGCCTTGATCTTTTTGCTGAGCTTATTGGCATGCGTGAAGCTATGGAGAATCAGCTTAAAACAAAGAAGGCTGAATTATCCGCAGTTTATGCTCAGCTTGATGAGTCTAAGGGCGAGCTGAAGGATAAAATGATTGAGGATCAAAAGCTGCACATGGCACTTGAGGACTATACTGCTGAGAAGCAGCGCTTCGGGCGATTGGAGAACGACTATATCATCGACAAGACTCGCATGCTGACACCTCGTCAAACGATTGAAATCTACAGTAAACCTGTTGTTGCAACTGTCCCTAGCAGCCCAAATTACAAGCTCAATCTAACCGCTGGTGCTGTCGTTGGCATTATGGCTGGTGTCGCTGTCGCCTTCATCTACAACTACTTTGACACCTCAGTGAAGACGCTTGAGCAGGCGGAGCAACTCCTAAAATTGCCTGTGTTTGGTGTCATTCCCCAGGATGTGGGTCTCTTGTCTACGCAGGATGGCAATAGTCCAGATGCGGAAGCTTACCGCATCTTACGGACTAATATTGAGCTCAAGAAGCATCTCTATAAATCCAATGTATACGCTATCACTTCAGCCAATGCTGGTGAAGGCAAGTCAACAACTCTCTGTAATTTGGCCTACGTTTTTGCTCAGAGTGGCTATAGCGTTCTAATGATTGATGCTGACTTGCGTCGGCCACGACTCGCACGCTACAGTGAGGTGCAAGCCGAAGTTGGTCTGAGTAACTATCTGTCCAGCGACATGGAACTCAAGGATGTTGTTGTTAAGTCTCCAACACCTAATCTTTACCTGCTTCCATCGGGTGCTGCGCCAGCAGATCCATCTGGTTTGATTGCCTCTTATCGCATGGATCAGTTGCTCAAAGAAGCGGCACATCGCTTTGACGTGGTGCTGGTTGACTCGCCACCCATCTTGGGCGTGAGCGAGGCCTCGCTGTTGGTCAATAAGTGTGATGCAACCCTGCTCGTGCTCCAACCCCGCAAGATGCCTATCAGGGCGATCAACCGTGCGAAAAATACCATTGATGCCGCAGGTGGCAAGATTATGGGTATTGTCATGAATAATGTTGACATCACCAGCGACTCTCACTACCAGTACTACACAACCTATTACTCCTACTATACAGCTGGGCGTAATCGGAAGGAGCCTCAAGCACTTGAGCGCCGCGAGGCACTGAGTGCTCTCAAGTCTGAGAAGTCAGTGAATGCCGTCGACTCAGACTCTCCTTCACTGGATGATAAGGATATTTATTAAATAGAAATCAGATATGAATAAAAGTATTTTTAGAGCCCTATTAGCCCTCATAATCCTACTCTGCGCACCGACATTGATGGCTCAGTCCTCATCGGAGCCTCGAGCAATTAAGGGAGGTGACATTACTGTAGATATTTCAAACATCCCTGATGCTGAGACCGTAAATCGCAAGTACACGCTCGATCGAAGTGACGGCACTGTGAATTTGCCCTATCTCTCCAGCCGCGTGCGCGCTGAGGGAATGACTTCTCGGCAGCTTGAAAATCTGCTTACTCGATTCTATAAAGAGCAGAAAATCTACTCTGAACCCATTGTCGCTGTGAAGGTGACGGATGTGAATATTAGCGATGAGCTCACACGCCGCACGGTGCAGGTGACGGGCTTTGTTGGCAGTAAAAAAAGCTTACCCTACACGGAGGGCTTGATACTCATTGAAGCTCTGCTCGAGTGCGGTGATATCTCAGACTTTGGATCACGGCGTATTCAAGTGACGCGCAAGGGTGTTACACGCAGCTATGATTATTATAGTGCACGTGACCGAGCAATTAAACTCTACCCCAATGATATGATCTTTGTGCCTAAGCGCGGTACATTTGAGGGGCGCCCGGCCACACTCCTTCCTTGATTATCATTTTGGTAGCTTAGTGAATTCCTGGGTTTTTAACTCATATAGCCATGACAACAGATAGCAAGAAACGCTTATTGCTCCTCACGGCTGGATATGGAGAAGGCCATAATTCTGCAGCGCGTGCGCTGTCACAAGAGTTCAGCTCCCGCCACTGGAATACGAAATGTCTTTGCCCATTAGAATATGGTTCATCAAGGGACTATGAGCTCTCGCGCAACTTTTACGCTTTTTGTATAAGTCGTGCAGGGTTGCTTTGGGGCCTTACCTATGAATGGACAGATGGCGCTAACTGGGCCAAACTTGCGCAAAAGCCCCCCTTGCTGCACGGTCTGAACTTTTTACGCGACTTGCTTGAAGACTGGAAGCCTGATTTGATCATTTGTACCTATCCTGTCTTTGGCTACCTCTTAGATGAGCTGAAGAAGGATGGCTCACTTAGGGCGCCCTATGCTGTGGTTGTAACAGACTCCATCGTAATTAGTCGCCCTTGGCTACGATCTGATGCAGATGTTATCTTTGTGCCTGATGAATACAGCTATGATCTCGTTGTTGAGCGCTACGCTATTGATGAGACTAAGCTTGAGCTTGCTTCTTTTCCTGTTGAAAGTCGATTTTATCCAAATGTGCTGCAAGCTGCGCCGAGAGCCGAGACGCTTAGCATTCTTTATGCGGCTAATGCTCCCTATGCTCAGGTTTGCGAGGAGATCATAGCGCTCCTTCACCAGTATCCTCTCATTAAGCTCACAGTCCTTTCTTCAACGAATGCTGAGCGTTTGCGTGAGCATTTATTGTGCCATTTTAGTTCACTGCCAGCAGGGCTGCTCATCGTGAGTCGTAGCGAGTGCATGGATGAGCTTTTTCGCGCGTGTCACATTTATATTGGAAAAGCGGGTGCTGCATCACTCTATGAGGCCTATGCCTCTGCCGTGCCTATCATCATTAATCATGCCCTTATGGGGCAGGAGCAAGGGAACCTTGAGCTTCTGCGCGCAGATGGCTGCGGTCTTCATCTTGAAAGCCCTTCAGATTTGTTGCGTGGGATTGATTACTTACTCTCTGATTGCGCCGCGGCATGGTTGCAAATGCGCCGCGGTATGATGCATTTCTCTCGGCGAGGTGGTGCTGGGGTGATCGCAGATTGCCTTGAGCGGCGGATGTAATTGCTTATAGATGGTTTTATCATGACTCCACATTATACACTTCTGATTGATAACTCGAACACACGAACGAAGTTCATGCGCTGCACGCAGGTTGAGCTTATGGCGGAGCAGCGAGTCTTACCCAGCGCGAAGCTGAGTCCTCAACTCATCCATGAGCTGCTAGATGGTTGGGATTATGATGCCTGCTTTATATGCTCAGTTGTGCCTCGTGGCAGGGATGTTCTCATGACGAGTGTAGGGGTGCCTCTGCATGTGCTGACTCATCAGAGTAGGCTAAATTTCTCCCTAGAGGATTATGAGGGGAGAGCTACACTGGGCGCGGATCGGATTGCTAATGCTGCAGCGATTGCAGATGGCGAACTTCCAGCTATGGCGATTGACCTTGGTACCGCAATTACTTACGATGTCATCGTTGATCGCGATGCTACGAGCTCTTTCGCCGGTGGTGTTATTGCGCCAGGGCTCGCCTCGCTGACCCAGTACCTTCATCGAAATACAGCCCTTTTGCCTGCGATTGACCCACAAGTTACAGTCACTGCTTTGGGGCAAAACACGAAAGACGCGCTCCATGCAGGTAGCATGATTGGTTATTTAGGCATGGTTAGGGAGACGATATCAGCCTTGTGTGCAGAGTTGGGTGAAAAAGCTCATGTGGTGGCAACGGGTGGTGATGCTCGGATTGTGTCGCCTCAACTCGCTAGTATTGATAAGGTTGATGCGTTGTTGACTTTTAGAGGGATGCTAAAATTGGCCACTTTACAGCCGAGGGCCGCATTTAAATGACAAATTTTGATTGCATCACTCAGACAGCTTTGCTACAATGAACTCACTTATAAAAAGTATCATCTTATGTCCGATAACATTGAAGAAAAAGTGGTGGAAATCATCGTCGAGCAACTCGGCGTTGAAGCAGAAAAAGTGACCTCCAATGCCAAGTTCATTGAAGATCTCGGCGCAGACTCACTCGACACAGTCGAACTAGTCATGGCCTTTGAAGATAAGTTTGGCGTTGAAGTGCCTGATGAAGAAGCTGAAAAGCTCAAGTCAGTTGCTGATGTCGTTTCTTACATCACAAAGTGCCAGGGATAATAGCCCGGTAGAAATTCATTTATCGGGCGGCTCCTTCATATAGAAGGAGCCGCCTTTTTTCATTAGAGCAATGAGGCATCTGTTTATATTTTCACTTTTTGCTGTGACGATGCATGATGTATCGGCTCAAGTATCCTCAGCTCGCTATTCCTTATGGCCACGCCGTCCCGAGGCGTTGCTCGAAGCCCACGGGCTGCTTGAGGAGCAGAAAACAACAGAAGCATTAGAGTCTCTTGTACCCTATCTGCAGGATCAAAGTATCGGTGGGCGTGAGGCTAGGCAGCTGACGACAGCCATTGCGCTGCCGCGCTACCTGAGTCGTCGCAATCCACATGCTTGTGTCTATAAGGTGCGTTCTGGTGATAACATGGCTCGCATTGCCTCTTCGCAACGCTGCTCTCCCGATTTGATTTTATTGCTCAATGGAATCGTTGAGCCTTCTCGCCTCAATGTGGGGCAAAAACTCGTTGTTGCCCCAATGGAGCTGCGCCTTGAGATCAACGAGCAGGGCCGAGAGCTGAGACTCTGGGATAAGGATCAGCTCATCGCGGCTATTCCAATCCAAAGCATCAAGGGCAAGCTTGATGCTGATGCCTCTCTATGCGTCTCTGCGCGTAGAGGCTATATTGAGACGCGCCGCATATCGCCGCACTCGCCTAGCTACCCCTCCAGCCACCGCGTGCTGGAGCTGAGCAACGGGCTGCAAATTGCGGGAGCGGACACCGTGCTCGATGCGCTCAATGTCATTCGAGTCCCCCAGAGGCAACTCAACGCAATCGCGCTTTTGCTTCATGGGAAGACGCCTGTTATCGCCATTTCTCAAAAGTGATTGGCGCCTCAACCTCTCTAGCAGGTAACTCAGTGTGTATTCGTTGATCTTAGAAGAGTAAACTCTAAAAGAAAAAACGCTTTGCAAGAGCGCTTATATCTGCTAATATATACCTGCGGATAAGCATTATGCTTGATTCGCACCTTAATCACGACAGACCCCATATCCACCATGACGACGAATCCTAGCGACACTAAGACAGCAGCCACGCAAACAATGACAGGTGCAGAAGCACTTGTGCAGACCTTTGTACGCGAAGGCGTCGATGTGGTATTCGCCTACCCAGGCGGCGCGAGTATGCCTATCCATCAGGCCTTGAGCCATGAAAAGACCATTCGCACAATTTTACCCCGTCACGAGCAGGGCGGTGCGTTTGCTGCTGAGGGCTATGGCCGCGCCACGGGCAAGGTTGGTGTATGCATCTCTACCTCGGGCCCAGGTGCGACTAACATGATTACCCCCATTGCTGATGCCTATCTGGACTCCATCCCCATGGTTGCCGTTACCGCGCAGGTGGGCAGCTCCATGATGGGTAGCTCAGCCTTCCAAGAGACTGATGTCTTTGGCATGACTGCCCCCATTGTCAAGCATAGCTACCTCGTCACTGACCCCAAGGATATCCCACGCATCGTCCGTGAGGCCTTTTACATCGCCCGCACGGGCCGTCCCGGGCCAGTGCTCATCGACATCCCTAAGAATTTCCAAGAAGCCCTCATCGAAGTAGACCCCGACGTGGCGATGGACCTGCCTGGTTATCATCCTGATATTGATCTGGATGAGGAAGCACTTGACGCTATTATCCCCGTGATTCTCGGAGCTAAGCGCCCCGCAATCTACGCTGGCGGTGGTGTTGTGAGCTCTGAGGCATCCGCCGCACTGCTCGAGTTTGCTGAGCGCGCGCAGATTCCTGTTGCAACGACCCTGATGGGCATTGGCGCAATGCCTGAGAATCATCCCCTCTCTGTTCGCTGGTTGGGCATGCATGGTCCAGTCTACGCAAACCACACCGTGAATGAAGCTGATGTTGTGATTGCAATTGGAGCTCGTTTTGATGACCGTGTGACAGGTGCAGTCGCCTCATTCTGCAAGGACGCGACTATCATCCATATCGATTATGACGCAGCTGAGCTCAACAAGAACAAGCGTGTTGCCTACGCTGTCCGTGCCGATGCAGGTGCGGCTCTGGGCTACCTCAACGCCAATCTTGCGCAGCAGGGTCTTGAGCGCCGTGAGTATGACTTTGAAAGCCGCTCCGAGTGGTTTGCTCTGATCGAATCTTGGAAAGAGGAGTTCCCCCTCTGCTACGAGCGTCGCGAGAATGAAATCGCCCCTCAGGAGGTGATTCAAGAGCTCTATGAGCTCACCAAGCAAAGTGATCTCATCATGACCACAGGCGTGGGTCAGCATCAGATGTTTGCAGGTCAATTTTATCGCTTTGAATCCCCTCGTCGATTCTCGACATCAGGAGGTCTTGGCTCCATGGGTTACGGTCTTCCTGCTGCTATGGGCGCACATCTTGCGCTCCCTGAGCTGCCAATCGTTAACATTGATGGTGATGGTTCCTTCTTGATGAATATTCAAGAGCTCGCGACTATCTATGTGGAGAAAATGCCCATTAAGAACATCATCCTCAATAATCAGCACCTCGGTATGGTGGTGCAGTGGGAGGACTTGAAGTACGATTCTCATCGCGCTAACACCTTCTTGGCTGATCCTTCAACGGATTATGACCCAACTCACCAGACAGAGGAACTGCTCTACCCCAACTTCGTGAAAATCTGCGCGGGCTTTGGCATCGCTGCTGAGCGCGTTACACGCCGCGAGGACCTCGTGCCAGCCATCAAGCGTATGCTTGAGGCTAAGGAAGCCTACGTCCTTGATGTCATGGTGCCTTACGACGTTCACGTACTGCCGATGATCCCCGGTGGCATGGGGCATAAGGATGTTGTGCTTGAGCGTATTGCTGGTGATGGCAAGGGTCGAAAGGCCTCGGAGCTCGGCAAGGAGCTCCCCTCAGCCCTCTAAGGAATAGCGCAGCTAGGCTGCAAGCAACACCTATTAACACCCCAAGACGATGCCCGTCCAGATTATCAAGAGCATTATCTTTGGGGTGATTTTGCTTATGTTCTCCATGCTTATGGGGACACAAGCCGTGGATGGCTATGTGGTGCCCGTGGCTATCTTGGCTGTATTTAGCGGGATTTTCGTCCTCAATTTTTTTGGTAAGCACGCCTGGATGCTCATCTTCATGGCACCCCCAATTCTTAGCTTGCTACCATTAGGGAAACTTGCTGAGATTCAGCCAGCCTATTACTTTGCAATCCTTGTATTTTCTTACTTGCTGCTCACTGCATTGATGGGCTACGTGCGCCTTACTTGGCGCTCATTGCCATGGCTTGATGGACTCATTTTTTTAATCTTTTTCTACCATGTGTATAGATATATACAAAAGCCAGTAGGTCTGAACATGATGGGTGGTGATTTTGAATATATTGGCGGGCGAGAGTACTTTGCTTGCCTAGGCGCAACGGCCTTTTATATCATTGTTTCTTGTGTGCCAGTAACGCTAAAGACCTTGGTTTTTCCTCTTCGTTTTTACGTGGTGTCCACTGTTGTTCTTTCAGTTTGCATGACGCTTTATGATGTCTCTCGAATGTCCGCAAGTGACGTGTTGGAAAGCACATTCAATACGCGCTCAAGCATATTTATGACAGTGGGGTATCAAATGTTCTTCCTGCTCGTCAGCTTGGCTAGTCCCGTTCGAATAATCGTTGATGTGCGTCATTTAGCGATATTAATATGTTCAGCCCTGGCCTTGCTTCTTTCCGGTTTTCGTGAGCAGTTTGTCGGGATGGTGATAGCCTTTTTTGCTTCTTCCATTATTTGGAGACAACTGATTTTTTGCAGCACTCTGGCATTGCTAACTTATGGTCTGCTTTATTATGCGAATAGCCAAGCTTACCTAGAAAATCTACCACATGGTGTGCAGCGCGCGTTGTCAGTTGTGCCAGGTCTTGATGCCGATACCGTCGCCACGCGAGATGCTAAGTATTCAGGAGAATGGCGTATCAAGATGTGGGAACAGGCTTTGGATCCCCGTACGGGTTTGATCGATGATTATATCTGGGGGGATGGCTATGGTATGCAGACTTCTGCCTTTGAGCAATATGGTGTCAGAAAAGACCGAGGCTTAATCAGCGATGAACACGAGATATTTATGATGTCAGGTACCTGGCATAATGGAGCTATTGCATTGATGCATCGCTTAGGTATTGTGGGCGGGAGTATCGTGACTCTGATGCTTTTATCCTGCATGTTTTATGGGCTGCGCCTCTCGCGAGCTTATTTGGGGACCAAGCTGCAACTGCCTGCGCTTTATACGTCGTTGACGCTGATTTCGCAGGTTTTTATGATCTATTTATCAGCAGGGTCTATGGGAAAAATTTTTAGCTATTATTACTCAATAGCCATCATAAAGTTGCTCTATTGCCTCGCTGCAGAGCAAAAGCTCCTTAAGCCTCTCTTCTCTAGAGAACACTACACCCCCATGGTGCAGCGTCGCATTGGAAATCAGTCAGAGCAGTGACTCAAAATAAATTGAGCTCACTAATGACAAGCTAAGCTTTGTTTGCTAAGCTATAGCGATCGTCAATAAAAAGCCGTAGGTTGTAACAACCCACGGCTTTTTGATGCGAATATAAAGACTTCGCTAAGTCCTTCGACTAGGATTTAGTGGCGCAGACCAAGGCGCTTGAGCAGGTCCTGATAGAGGGCCAAGTCAGTGCGCTTTGCGTAATTGAGCAACTTGCGGCGCTTAGCAACCATCATAAGCAGACCGCGACGTGATGCGTAGTCGTGCTTGTTGAGGCCCATGTGAGCTGTAAGGTGGATAATACGCTTGGTAAGACCGGCAACCTGGATACCAGTGGAGCCTGTGTCTTTTTCATTCGCCTTGAAGTCTTCGACGTTGATTTCGATCATAATGTTTTTTCTTTGTTGTTGGTGATTTCGTGGCTGCGGCATCGACCTACAAGAGAGGAAATGATAGCAGGATTTGTAAGTTATGCAAGTGGAATTTCAACTTATACCCCTAAAAAGAGAAAAATTTAAGCCTTCATGACATGATATGCTGCATCGGCAAGGTAATTTCCTTGCTAATGCAGATTTATTTATGTAGGATGCAGGTAGTGATTTTACATCTTATGACTAACTCTTTCGAACTCATGACGCAGGCAAGCTTGATACCCAACTTTTCCTCGGTGCTTGGCGTTTTTTGCGCGTTGGCGTGGTTTAGTACCCTGCTTGCACTGATATTCTTTCTCATGCAGATGCTCGGCATCATTGACTTAGATGGCGGCTTTGATGTCCCCTCTACTGGTGATGCCTCCGCTAGCCTCAGCTCGGGCTTCTTCTCGGTCTATGCCCTCATTGGTTTTCTGCTCGGCTTTGGCTGGGGTGGCTATATTTCCATGCTTATACTCGATGACGTTTTCATGGCCTCAATCATCGCCCTAGGTGTTGGCGTGCTGATGTTTTTCGTCATCGCTATCATCTTCCAAGCCATTGGCAAGCTCGACAGCGATGGTACGCTCGACACATCAAGCCTCATTGGCAAATCTGGGCAGGTCTACGTTAGCATTCCCTCTCATGGTGAAATGGGAGGGCAGGTGCAAATCTCTCACCCTAATCAACACTATACACTCTCCGCGATACAAGAGGGCGATAGCGAGCTGCCTGCCGCCACTCCTGTCATCGTCACCAAGGCGATGGGCCGTCTCGTCACCGTAGAGCCACTTTACAGCAAGAAAAACTAAATAGAAAACCAACAACAATCCATAGTAATTATGACAACAACATACCAAATCGCCGCCAAGTTCGCAGGAGATGATAGCTCATTGCCATCACTCATTGCGATCCTCGTCCTCATCGTCTTTGTGCTCGGTAGTGCCGCTTGGCTCTTCTCCCGCTACAAGATGTGCCCTTCTGATAAGATTCTCATCGTCTACGGTAACGTCGGCTCAGGTCGCTCCGCTAAGTGCATCCACGGTGGTGCTACCTTCATCATGCCCATCGTGCAGAGCTACGCCTTCATGGACCTCAACCCGATCAACATCGATGTACCCCTCAAGGGAGCGCTCTCAAGCCAAAACATCCGTGTAGACGTACCTTCCTCCTTCATCGTTGGCATCAGCACAGCCTCTGACATCATGCAAAATGCGGCTAGCCGTCTGCTTGGTCGCTCACGTGCTGATATCCAGCAGCTCGCCTCTGAGATTATCATGGGTCAGATGCGCGTCGTTATCGCCTCACTCAAGATTGAAGAAATTAACGCCGACCGTGAAAAACTCATCAAGGCCGTCACCAGTGGTGTCGACGTCGAGCTCCACAAGGTGGGTCTCTACCTCATCAACGCCAACATCACCGACATCCGTGATGCCTCTGGCTACATCGCCGCCCTCGGTCAGGAAGCTGCCGCTCGCGCTATCAATGACGCTATGATCAAAGTAGCTGATGAGACCCGTCGCGGTGAAATTGGTAAGGCTGAGGCCCTCCGCGATCAAACCGTCCAAGTAGCGATGGCAAATGCCACCGCAATTGAAGGTAATAATGAAGCTTCTGGTAAAGTAGCCGACTCCAATGCAAAGCTCAAGGTTCGTGAAGCCGAAGCCCTCAAGGTCACCGAAGTTGCGCAGCGAGAACAAGCCGCTAAGGCTGAAGCCGCTGGTTACATCGCTAACCGCCTTGCTGAAATGGAGCGCGCTGAGCTCGAACGAGCCACTCAAACGGCCAATGATATTGTTGCTGCTGAGATTCTCAAGCGCAGGCAAGAAATTGCTGCTGAAGCTGCCGCTGCCGTCCTCGTGAAGGAAGAGCAGGGTAAGGCTGACGCCCTCGTTATCCAAAAATCTGCAGAAGGTCACGCTGCTGTCAAACTCGCCGAGGGTGAGGCCACAGCACTTCTCCTTCAAAAGAAAGCTGAGGGTGAAGGCATCGAAATGGTCGGTCGCGGTAACGCTGCTGCCATCCAAGCTGCCCTTGAGGCCAAGGCTAAAGGCTTTAGCCAAATCGTCAATGCTGCGGGTGGCGCCAAGGCTGCCTCGGGTCTCCTCATCACTGAGCAAATGCCTGAGATTGTCGGTCTTCAAACCAATGCAATTAGTAAGCTGAGCTTTGACAAGGTTGTTGTCATGGGCGGCGGTGACAAGTCCGCCTCCGTTGGTGGATTCATCCAAAACCTCATCAAGGACACACTCCCCCTGCATGAGCTCGCCAAGAGCGTCGGTCTTGAGCTCCCTAGCTACCTTGGTAGCGTGCAGCCCGATACCTACGCAGCACCAGAGAGTAATGTCTCTGGAACGCCACAGGCCTAAATAAACGTTGGAGGGGCAGGTCTAGCGACCTGCCCCTCTTTTTTTGACTTCACCTCAGCATGTATTACCTCATCGAGCAGGGCGCCTCAGAGCTCAGCTACATGTATCCATGGCTGCTGCCCTGCATCTTTGGGCTGCTAGGGCTCAGCATCGGCTCCTATCTTAATGTCGTCGTCTACCGCCTGCCTCGTGGGCTGAGCACGCGCGAGCCTAAACGATCCTTCTGCCCCAGCTGCCGCGCAGCCATACCTTGGTACTTCAACCTCCCCCTCATCGGCTGGCTCGTCCTACTTGGGCGCTCCGCCTGCTGCAAGACCCGCATCTCCTGTCGCTATCCCCTCATTGAGCTCAGCTGCGGCCTGCTCTTTGCTGGTATCAGCTGGCACTTTTCGTATGAAAGCCTTGCGGTGCAGAGCTTGCTCTGCATCTGGGCTGCGGCATCGCTCGCTACCTTCTGCATCGATTGGGATCAGATGGTTGTACTGAGCTCACTCACCGTCATCGCTAGCCTAGCAGGCCTTGCCATCGCCTACATAGCGCCATGGTTCAACGATGCAGATATGGCGGCTCTCCCTTGGCTCTCCCTTCTCGGGGCAGGCGTCGCTGCAGGCGCAGGCTTCGCCCTCTTTAAGCTGGTAGCCTTCCTAGGTGGGCTATTCTTTGGTCGCAAGGGGAAGAAATTCACAAATTGTGTTGGCTGGAGCCTGCGAGAGAATGATGATGGTAGCGACATCCTTCTACGCGTGGAGGCTGAGGAGCTGCGCTGGTCGGAGCTTTTCTTTGAGCAGAGCGATAAGCTGACACTGCGCGAGGTCGAGCTTGAGGGCTATGGTAGGCAAACGAGTATCCAACTTAGTCCTACAGAGCTCGTCCTGAGCGATGGGAGACGCATCCCTCTTGAGCAGCTCGTCTCCCTGCAGGGTACATGCAAGAGCTGGCAGCTGCGTCGAGCAGCCATGGGTAGTGGTGATGCATGGATAGCGATGAGCATTGCCGCACTACTCGGCTGGCAGGCCGTGGTCTTTTCCCTCGTGGCAGGTAGCTTTATTGGCCTCTTTTGGGCAGTCATCACCCGAGTAGGCTGCGCGAAGCCCATGCCCTTTGGACCCTGCTTACTGCTGGCAGCCTTGCTCTGGCTCTTTGGTGCGGGCGAGTGGCTCAATCTTCTCTACGCCTAAGTTACCTCCCTTTTATTTTCTAAAGAGAAAGCCCCGCTATCCAGAGGATAGCGGGGCTTTCGTAATTTGTAGCTTCTTAGCTCAGGACTTAGGCGTCCTTCTTCTCTTCAGTTACTTCAGTTACTTCAGCAGTGACTGCTTCAGTAGCTGTGCTGCCCGTACCAGTTGTGGTCTGAGCTGCGACAGGAGCGGAGAGCTGAGGAAGGTCGATGATTTCGATGAGGCCCATGGGTGCGCTGTCCGTCTTACGTTGGCCGAGCTTCACGATGCGGGTGTAACCACCTTGACGGTCCATGCATGCTTCAGCGATTACGCTAAAGAGTTTGTCAACAGCCTTGGGCTGAGGAAGTGTAGCGAGAGCCTGACGACGTGTGTGAAGTGTACCAGCCTTTGCAAGGGTGATAAGTTTCTCGATGTAGGGGCGAAGTGCCTTAGCCTTAGCGAGGGTAGTCGTGATGCGGCCGTGGAAGATGAGGCTGCATGCTTGGTTAGCATAAAGTGCCTTACGATGGGATGCCTTGCGTTGCAGCTTAGGCTTTTTAACTCCGTGTCTCATGATGTTTTTCTAGTATAATATTGTGTTGATTGATAGATTGCCCTCTTGCGAGGGCTGTTGTGTGTCTTATGCTCTCGCTTCTTATTCGTCGTCGTCGTCGAAGGCGTCGATGTTTTGGGAGATGAGGGCTTGAAGGTCTGTAGCGCGGATTTCGTCGGTCTCTACGCGCAGCTTGGAGGCTGGAGCAGGTGCGGAGAGAAGCTTTGCGTCAAACTGCATACCAAGGGAGAGACCGTGTTGTACGAGCTTGTCCTTGATTTCATTGAGTGACTTCTTACCGAAGTTGCGGTACTTGAGCATCTCGGCTTCCGTCTTCATGGCGAGTTGGCCGACGGTGGTGATGTTTGCGTTGTTGAGGCAGTTGGCAGCACGTACCGAAAGCTCAATTTCATTGACGCTCATGTTGAGGAGTTTGCGCAGGTGAGCCGTGTTGGCGTCTTGATCAGCGCCAGAAGCCTTGTCGAAGGCTACGTCGCGATCGTCATCAGCGACGAAGACGTCGAGGTGATGGCGCAGGATGCTTGCTGCTTGGAGCATCGCATCGTTGGGGCTGATGCGACCGTCTGTCCAGACGTCGATGTGCAGCTTGTCGAACTCAGTCATTTGACCGACGCGAGCATTGTCGACATCGTACTTGACGCGAGTAACAGGGGAGAAGATGGAGTCGATAGGAATCACGCCGATTGGGCGATCCTTGTCGTTGTTATCATCAGCTGTGAAGAAGCCACGTCCAACGCTCACTTCAAAGTCGCAGTCGAGGATTGTGCTCTGGTCGAGATGGCAGATAACCTGATCCTTGTTGACGACGGAGTACATGGTGTCCTCTTGGATGTCGCCAGCGGTGACAACACCTTGCTTGGTCACGCGGAGTGCGAGAGTGCGGGGCTCTTTGCCGTGATGTTCAAACTTGACCTTCTTGAGGTTGAGGATAATCTCAGTGACGTCTTCAACAACACCAGGAAGGGAGGTAAACTCGTGCTGAGCACCCGCGATGCGCACGCTAGTGATAGCGGCACCTTCAAGGGAGCTGAGGAGAACGCGGCGTAAGGAATTACCCAGCGTGTGGCCAAAACCCGTTTCGATAGGCTCGGCGGTGAAGGTGACGTGATTCGCGTCACTGGGATCCTCTGTGCGGATAAGGCTGCTGGGGATCTCGAAATGAGCGAGTTGGATTACTTCCTTTTCTTGTGTTTCTTCAGACATGTGTGATGTATGGGGGTTGATCGGGTTTCCCTCTTAGCGAGCTTAGCTTCCGTAGAAAAGAGGACCGACGACCAGTTTTGATAAACTCGCGCAAGGCCAGCATACGCTGATGAGGAGGAGTTGGCAAGCCTTTTTGCCGAAAACGCAGTATATTGTTCTATTTCTCCCTAAAATCGGTTGCTTAGCCTCCGCTTTTCGTCATTTTTTGTTTTGCGCCTAAGGGTGTGGGCTTCTTGAGTTTTTGGGGAGAGTCGTCAAAATAAGAGCTGTTGGGAGATTTATCTCGATGGGCTTCGCTCCAAGGCTGTGATTTTGACAAACAAAAAGCCGCAAAATCAATTGATTTTGCGGCTTTTTGATGTTCTTGCGAACGGAGAGAGTGGGATTCGAACCCACGGTGATATCACTACCACGTTCGATTTCGAGTCGAGTGCCTTCGACCAGCTCAGCCATCTCCCCTTGCTGCGGCCGTGACCGCATTTGTGCAGCCAGATTATGCATTCATAGAGTGCCTAAGTCAAGATTAAAGTTGAGAAGATTTATGGCAAGTTATCATCGTATGCAGTGTTAGGGTGAGGGCTAGTTATTTTGCGTGAGCTCGAAGTCGAATTTCCGTTAAAGATTGCTGTTATAGCTCCATGTGTCGAAAAGGCTTTCAGATTGGGATTGCAATCCAAGATGGATATGCTACAATGATTTCTTGTTATGAAGACTCTCCTCCTATTAGCTTTTTATGTTTCCATCGCGCCGCTGGCGCTGGCACTGGACCTGTCCTCAATATCTTCGGGTTTTACTCGAGATAAGGCCGATAAACTCCAAGACAAGGATTTTAGCTACACGGTCATGACTGACCTCTCCGTGCGCCGCATCTGGGAGAGCCCCCAACGCCGTGTGACACTGGACTTTGATTTTAGATCGGGTAAGCTCATTATGGCAGATGTCTTTTATAATAAGGGCGTCCCCTTCTCAATTGCTCAGAAGGACGCTAGAGCTCTCGCCCAGACGGAGGCGATCAAGTGGACACGTACCAAGGAGGATCGCGTTGAGACGATTGGTCTCGGAGTAGCTCGCATGATGAAGCTCAGCGATGGGGGCTTCATCTTTATGGAGGCGAAGACTGCTAAAAAAATGCAGCGTGTCGTTCTTTTTGCGAAAAAACCAGACTCCGATCGCTTTAGCCTCGGGAAAGCCTCCACGGTGGAGATGACGGCGATGGGTAAAAATGCTAATGCGAGCGCTGCTCTTGTTGTGTTCCGCGATGAGGAGAATCGCTACAAGCGCGAGCTTGCTGCTTCAGGCGATAAGCCCGCGAAGAAAGACCGCGCCGTAGCAAGCGTGAGCGATAAGCCCAGGGCATCCAGCCGCCCTGCCGCGGATTCGGCACGTGCCATCGTAAGGACGAATCCTAGCACGGAAGCAGCAGGCAGCACAGCCGTTGTATGCAAAATTGTGAAGCCGGGCTATATCGCTCCAGAGCTTCAGATGGCTGATTCGTCAAAGGTTGGCTTTGGAGGTATCTCTATCCGCAACTGGTGCTTCATAGGGATGGGTCTTTTGGTTCTCTTTGTTACGCTTGCTTGCACCTGCGGGGGCGGAAAATCAACTGTTGGTAGAAAAAAGATTTATCGTAACCCTACCAGAACACATCGTCGCCGTTGATTTATCATCAGCTTTTTGAGATATTCGACTCGATCGTTTGTCCTAGCTGATGATTGATTGTTTAAATAAACAGAAAAGTTTTTAGCCTTTATTTTGAACAAATAGTAATTAGACGGGTCTTATCTATATCAGTCAATTCCACTAGGGAGAAGGAGAGAGCTCTTCTAGTGAACTAGGATAGACTGGTTTTCATAAGGTAGTAAGTAGAACCACCCACTGAGCATTTGCTCAGTGGGTGGTTTTTTTGTCGCTTTTAGCCCTGTTTTAGTTGCGGATGCTTGTGTTGACGCGTGGGATGGATTGGATTTGCGATCCAGCGCTATTGTAGGCGTAGATGGCGGCCGGCGTGAATTTTATGTAGCGCTTGGCTACGGTTTTTTCAAAGCTATCCGCAATGTCGAATTGATTTTTTGGGGAGAGGACGATCATCTGCGTTTTCATTGAGTTCGATCCGAGAAAGGCGGCCTCTCCATCACGTCTGTAGATGTTGTTATAGGGGTTGTAGGCTTGGACATAGAGATTGTCGAGGAGCAGGGGGCTGAGTCTTGCGTCGCGCTGCTGCCGCGCATTCTCCGCATCGACGGCTGCCACATAATCCACGACAGGTGGCGGCGGTACTACCTGACTCTGTGAGCAGGCGCTGAGGCTGATGGTGGTGATGGCTGCTGCTAGGAGGGAGCTGTAGGCTGGTTTTGGAGCTGGGCTAAGTTGTTTCATAAGGCATTTGACTTGCCTAATTCTTGGGGTGTTAAATACTTGGTAGATTTTCTCCATGTCAGGAGATGATTGCGCTCTGATGCAGCCATGCAAAAAGCCCAGCCCCCTGATGAGGGGCTGGGCTGAATGATTAGTTGTTAGCTGCGCAGGGCGATTAGCCCTTGGCGATGAGTGCTGCCTGTGCTGCTGCCAGACGTGCGGTGGGCACGCGGTAGGGGGAGCAGGAGACATAGCTCAGACCGAGCTTGTCGCAGAACTTGATTGAGTCAGGGTCGCCGCCGTGCTCACCACAGATGCCGAGCTTGATGTCAGGGCGTGTGACACGGCCGAGCTTGCAGGCTATCTCCATGAGCTTGCCTACGCCTTCTTGGTCGATGCTGGCAAAGACGTTCTTCTTGACAATCTCATTGTCCTGATAGATGGGCAGGAAGGCGCCAGAGTCATCACGGCTCATGCCAAGGGCGGTCTGCGTGAGGTCATTGGTGCCAAAGGAGAAGAATTTTGCGTTCTCTGCAATCTCGTCTGCGGTGACGCAGGCGCGAGGAATCTCGATCATGGTGCCAACTTGGTAGCTGACAGTCTTGCCCTTCTCTGCGAATACCTCGCGAGCGGTGCGGTCGATGATTTGTTTTTGCAGCTCAAGCTCCTTGCTAAAGGAGATGAGCGGAACCATGATTTCAGGCTTGACCTCGATGCCTTCTTCTTCAGAGGCTTCGATGGCGGCTTCGATGATGGCGCGTGTTTGCATCTCGGTGATCTCGGGGAAGGCGATGCCGAGGCGGCAGCCGCGGTGACCGAGCATGGGGTTGAACTCATGGAGATCATTGACGCGGCGTGTGACAACGTCAACGCTCATGCCAAACTTCTCAGCGAGGTCTTCCTGCTGTTCACGTGTTTGGGGGAGGAACTCATGGAGAGGGGGATCGAGCAGGCGGATGGTGGCAGGCATGCCAGCAAGTGCCTTGAAGATGCCCTTGAAGTCGCTCTTCTGGAAGGGGAGGAGGTTCTTGAGTGCTTCCTTGCGATCCTCTACGCTAGTAGAGAGAATCATTCGGCGCATGAAGTCGATGCGGTTGCCGTTGAAGAACATGTGCTCCGTGCGGCAGAGACCAATACCCGTGGCGCCAAAGGCGATAGCTGCCTGTGCTTGGTCGGGGGAGTCAGCGTTGGTGCGCACGGTCATGCGAGTAGCTTTGTTGCACCATTCCATGACGCGTGCAAAGTCGAGGTAGGTTGCGCTCTGCTCAGGCTTGATGCTCTTGTCGATGAGTACTTGAACAATCTCAGAGGCAGATGTGCCAACCTTGCCAGCATAGACCTTGCCAGCTGTGCCGTCGATGGAGAGGTAATCACCCTCCTTGAAGACGCGGCCATTGGCGCGGACGCTGCGTGTGTCGTAGTCGATTTGAATCTCCTCAGCACCACAGACGCATACCTTACCCATCTGGCGGGCAACGAGAGCTGCATGGCTGGATACACCACCGCGAGCGGTGAGGATGCCCTCAGCCGCAATCATGCCGCGAAGATCCTCTGGGGAGGTCTCGATGCGCACGAGTAGTACTTTCTCACCACGGGCAGCTGCATCAGCGCAGCGCAGGGAGTTGAGGTAAATGCGGCCAGATGCAGCACCAGGACCAGCTGGGAGACCCGAGCCGATGCACTGAGCGGCCTTGATGGCATCACTGTTGAAGATGGGGGAGAGGAGCTGGTCAACCTGATCTGCAGGGATGCGTTTGACAGCAGTCTCCCAGTCGATGAGACCGTTCTTCTCCATATCGCAGGCGATGCGGAAGGCCGCCATGCCTGTGCGCTTGCCGTTACGAGTCTGGAGCATGTAGACGTGACCCTCTTGGATGGTGAACTCGAAGTCCTGCATGTCATGGAAGTGCTTTTCAAGAGTCTTGCGGATCTCGCAGAGCTCATCATAAGCAGCAGGCATGATAGAGGCCATCTCTGCTACTGGTGAGGGAGTGCGCACACCGGCCACGACATCCTCGCCCTGAGCATTGATGAGGAACTCACCGTAGAAAATATTCTCACCTGTAGCAGGGTTGCGGGTGAAGGCAACACCGGAGCCTGAGGCATCCGAGGTGTTACCAAAGACCATGCTCTGCACGCTTACAGCTGTACCCCACTCGCTGGGAATGTTGTACTTCTGGCGGTAGACGATAGCGCGGTCGTTGTTCCAAGAGTTGAAGACGGCACCGATGGCGCCCTGCAGCTGATCCCAAGGATTGCTGGGGAAGCTCTGTCCTGTGCGCTTGAGGATGAGAGCCTTGAACTGTGCGACAAGCTCCTTGTTGTCCTCGGCGTTGAGCTCGGAGTCTGCGAGTTCTGTGTTGCCGTAGCGTTCTTGCTTGAGCTCTGCGATGATGGTCTCAAAGGGTTCGTGATCTTCGTTTTCTTCCTTTTGGACGCCCATGACGACGTCACCATACATCTGAACAAAGCGGCGGTAGCAGTCCCACGCGAAGCGTTCATTCTGGGTAGCCTTGCACATAGCCTCGACAGTCTTGTCGTTGAGGCCGAGGTTGAGGATCGTGTCCATCATGCCAGGCATGGATTCACGGGAGCCAGAGCGCACGGAGAGGAGTAAAGGCATCCCCTCGGTATCGCCAAACTTTTGGTCGAGGAGTTCTTCCATGCGAGCAACGCCATCTTTGCTCTCTGCATCGAGGGATGCGGGGTAGTTTAAGCCATTGGCGTAGTAGTATGTGCAGACATCAGTTGTGATGGTGTAGCCCGGAGGCACTGGGAGACCGATGCGTGCCATTTCTGCGAGATTAGCGCCTTTGCCGCCGAGGAGTGGCTTCATGGTACCGTTGCCGTCAGCAGTACCGCCGCCGAAGTGATAGACGTGTTTTTCGTTGTTCTTTTTCATATGCGTATTTGAGGAATGGGCCATGTTTGCACACAGCTCAAGAGGAGTATGTAGAATAGTAACGCAGACTCACGTAACTGTCAAGATTCAGGCGGTATTATGGCGCGGAATACGCAAATAATTAGAGCTCTTGCAACCAAAGCCAAAATTTCTCAGCCCATGGGCGTGAGATTCCTGCTATTTCTGCAATCTCCGCTGCGGATTTGCTGCGTAGGTTGGGCAGGCTGCGGAATGCCTGCAGTAGCTGAATCTTGCGCTTCTCCGTCATGCCGGGGTAGGCATCAAGTCGGCTCTCCTTGACACGCTTTCGCACCAGCAATTCATTGTAATTATTAGCAAATCGGTGAGCCTCATCACGCAGTCGCTGCAATAGTTTGAGTGCTCCAGAGTTGCGCTCTAGAATGAGCGGCTCCGAGATGCCGGGGCGGTAGAGCTCCTCATCGCGCTTGGCAAGACCGACGAGAGGCATCTTCTCTAGACCAAAGTCCTTGAGCACCTCATAGGCGATATTGAGCTGCCCCTTGCCACCATCAACCACCACCAGAGAAGGGACTGTGATTGGAGCCTGACCAGCTGCGCTAAGCTCCAGCAGCCAGCTGTAGTTATCCATGTCATGGGGCTTCTTGTGGAGAGATGAGCTCTCATGCAGGATGCGCGAGTAGCGGCGGCGGATGACCTCGAGCATCGAGGCAAAGTCATTTTGTCCATCAACCCCCTTGATACGGTAGCGGCGGTAAGCCTTGTTATCAGGGCGCCCATTGCTAAATCGCACCATCGAGGCGACAATATGATTATCGGAGAGATTAGAGATATCAAAGCACTCCATAATGACAGGTGGCGCCATGCCCAGAGCCTGACCCAACTCCTCAAGGTCCTCGCTGGGGCGCAGCGTGCCGGGTAGATCCCCCGTCTTGCGGGTAAAGCGTCGTGCAGGCTCCAGCGTCTTGATAATATTCTCGCGGATATCGCGCAGCTTTGCCGCCTGCTCAAACTCCATGGCATCCGAGGCTGCCATCATCTCTGCGCTGAGGTCATCGAGATGCTCCTTGCGGTTGCGTCCCTCCAGCAGGCCGATAGCTGCATCAAACTGCTCACGGTAATCCTCCTCACTGATCCGCCCAACGCAGGGGGCGGAGCATTGGCGGATGATATCATCATGGCAGTGTAGATACTCCTTTTCTCCCGGGTGACGAGCCGAGCAGCTGCGTAGCTTAAAGCGATGATTGAGCCATTCTACCGTCTCCTTGAGCGCGCCGCCGTGGACAAATGGCCCAATATAGCGCGCGCCATCCTCTTTCTTGAGTCGCACCAAGCTCATGCGCGGCAGCTTATCCTGAATGGAGGCGCGGAGCATGTAGTAGCGCTTATCATCGCGCATCTGCACATTGTAGTGAGGGCGGTAGTCTTTGATGAGCTTTTGCTCAAGGATGAGTGCCTCGGAATCATTGCGCAGCTCGTAGTAGTCAAAATCCTCGATAGCCGCGATGAGGGCGCGGGTCTTGCTGTTCTCTAGCGTGGCGCGAGAGGGAGCGAAGTAGTTGGCAAGGCGGCGTTTGAGATCTTTAGCCTTGCCGACATAGATGATGCCGCCAGAGTCGTTTTTCATGAGATAAACGCCTGGGCAGTGAGGGCTAGCGCGCCACTTCTCTTTGATCTCATCGGCGGTCATATACGGGGATATCTTAACAGCTGGGGATAGAGAAGACGAGCGATTTTCTTGTAATCGGAGAAAGGCGAGTCCGAGGAACGCCGTTCTTTGGGTGGATTGTGGGCGCTGCCTGCATCTGACAGGGCAAAGCTGCGCACATGAAACTTTTTCTTGCCATGCCCCCAAGCTTCCTTTAAAATACCACCTATCATGAAACGACTTGAAGGCAAAACTGCAATCGTCACAGGAGCAGGCCGAGGTATTGGCCAGGCTGTCGCTCACCGCTTCGCTCAAGAAGGCGCAAAGGTTATTCTCATCTCGCGCAATCCCGCATCCTGCGGTGGCGCAGCGGATGCTATCAACGCTGAGTACCCCGATAGCTGCAAGGCTTATCCCTGCGATGTCGCCGATGCCGCAGCTGTCGAAGCTTGCGTCAAGGCGCTGCTCGTTGATTTCCCCAGCATCGATATTCTCGTCAATAACGCCGGCATCACCAAGGATGGCTTGCTCATGCGTATGAAAGAGGCTGATTGGGATGCCGTCATTGATACTAATTTGAAGAGCGTGTTCCTCTTTGTCAAAGCTCTCATGCGCAATATTTCCAAGAGCTCGGCTGGTCGCATCATCAACATGGGCTCCGTCGTCGGCATCAGCGGCAACATGGGTCAGGCCAACTATGCGGCTTCGAAGGCTGGTCTCATCGGCTTCTCCAAGTCGGTGGCTCAGGAGCTTGCTAGCCGCAAGGTGACCTGCAACGTGATTGCTCCGGGCTTTATCGCAACTGAGATGACCGATGCGATCCCTGAGAAGGTACGTGATTCAATCCTTGCTAATATTCCTATGAAGAGCATGGGTAGCCCTGAGGATATTGCGAACTGCGCTCTTTATCTCGCCTCAGATGAGGCTGGCTACATGACAGGTCAGGTGCTGGTCTGTGATGGCGGCATGACGATGTAAGTTGTCTGCTAATCTGATATCATTTCAACCTGCATGTCGGCTCGGCATGCAGGTTTTATTTTTCATATTGACTTCAAAAACACACATAAGATGAGAACAGCTGCAACTCAGGTGATTCGCGATGCGGAGGCCTCACTTTTTGCCAGTGGGAAGATTGCATCCTTAGAGCTGATGGATCGCGTGATTGCTCGCATGGCTGCGAGCTGGCGCGCACATCCGTACGCTCGCTGCTTCCCTGCGCAGAAGACGCGCTGTCTGATCTATGCTGGCAGGGGCAACAACGCTGGCGATGCGATTGGACTTGCCGCCGCGCTGGGTATGCGGCTGACAATTCGCTATGCCTCAGATACGCAGCACCTCGCACGCGATAGTGCGCTGCAGCTGGCGCGTGCCGCTGAGCTTGCGGGTGAGTTGCCCGAGCTTGAGGCTGATGAGCATCTCCTGATTATTGATGGCTTGCTGGGATCTGGTACAACAGGCGAGCTACGCCCCCACTATGCGGAGCTGATTGATGAGCTCAATGCGATGCGGCTACGCTACCCAAGCTCTCTCTGTCTAGCCATTGATATCCCCAGCGGGTTGCATCCCGAGACGGGTGTGCCAAGCAGCAGCTGCGTCAGAGCAGATATCACACTACCCATAGGCTGTATCAAGTCGGGGATGCTAGCGGATAGCGCAACGGGCTATGTGGGGCGACTGATGCCCATTGCTTTGCCTGAGCTAGAGCTCCCCCAAGGAGCCGCTGATGTTGTCGAGCACCAGCACCTCGGCTCATGGATCAAGCCCCGCGCCTATGAATCTTATAAGAATAAGATGGGGCATTTGCATATCATTGCTGGCTCAAAGGGCTATATCGGTGCGGCTCAACTCTGCGCAGAGTCGGCTCTGCGCACAGGTGCTGGGCTAGTCACGCTGCATTGCTCTGTCGACATTAGTCCTATTCTCTCGTCTCGTGTAGCGGCTGAAGTGATGGTTCGCTCGTATGAGAGCATGGCTGATATTGAGACGGCTCAGGCTGATGCGCTGCTTATTGGTCCGGGCTTGGGTCAACCCTCCGCATCTGATCGCAAGGCACTCCATCATCTCATATTAAGCACGCACTGCCCCCTCATCCTCGATGCTGATGCTCTCAATATGGTAGCCGCAGAGGGCTGGCAGCTCCCCGAGCATAGCATCATCACGCCTCACCCGGGTGAGATGCGCCGCCTCGCTGGGGATCCATTGGGCGATCGCGTGGCTTGGGCGCAGCAGTTGCTGCACAGCTATAGCGGCGTCCTCTTGCTCAAAGGGGCTCGTACGCTCATCTGCTCGCAATCATCCCAGACGCTCTATTATAATAGTACAGGAGGCCCCTTCATGTCCAATGGGGGGCAGGGCGATGTACTCGCTGGCTGCATCGCAGCCCTTGCGGCTAGTGGCATGCCTTGCATGGCCGCGGCGGCGGCAGGCGCCTATCTCTGCGGCCTTGCTGCAGAGCATGCACGCGCTAGTCAGGGCATGAGCCCTGCCATCACAGCAAGCCAGACATCGGCATTTATTCCTCGCTCGATGGGGCTGTAAAAGAAAGAGCCTCAATCACTAATGATTGAGGCTCTCCTATACCAGCTGCGGGACTCGAACCCGCACTCCGAAGAACTCGATTTTGAGTCGAGCGCGTCTACCAATTCCGCCAAGCTGGCGCAAGTTTTGAGGCGTTGCGCAGAACATTAAACACCTTAGCACCCCCAATGTCAAGTAGAAAGGCTGCTCGCATAGGATGAATTTTATAAATCATCCCAGTCAGCCCCTGCGAGAGCCGCGTAGTAGCGGTGCCCCCAGAGTCGGCGGCGCATAGCGGAAGGGGAGGCGATGCCAAGGAGGAATCGCTTGCGTTGACCCTCTCGTGCAAAGCTGGGTAGCTCAGCTCCGGGCTCTAGGCTAGGAGGCTCGGGGGGATCGCTGAGTTCTCCGCAAGGGCTGCCGAGGCAGGCGGAGCAGTTGCCGCAGGGGGCGATAATCGCGTCCTCGCCCATGAAGTAGCGCTCAAGCGCGGCATTGAGACAGCTGCTGGATTGGAGCATCTGCTTCATCTGCGCCCAGCGCGTGAGCGAGGCCTCTCGACGTCTGCTGTAGTAGCTGCTGAGCTGCTCGGCGAGCTCTCCTGTGTCTGCATTGCCGCAGCGCGAGAGGAGCATGGCCTGCTGGCGGAACTTGAGTGACCATTCTTGCGCGGCCTCGCAGTCTTGGAGGTAGCTCATGGCCTCAAGGTAGCTGCAATCCCATGCTTGAGCGGCGGCTTCTACCTCCGCATCGCGTTGCTGATCGAGCCAGCGCAGTCGCGCTTGCTCCTGATCATCGCGCCCGTCTAAGATCGTGGAGAGACTGTAGAGGGGGCGCACCTTGTAGTGCTTGTAGCCACGCCCCAGCAGCTCAACGCTACCTTCTAGTAATTTGAGCGCGCGCTGGGGTACATCCTCAGCGAGGTCACACTCAGTGCTCAGCTCCCAGAGGGAGACGACACGCTGGTTTGAGGGCAGCAGCCAGCGCAGACAGCGTAGCAGCCCCTCGGCATCGGGCTCCTCGGCCTTGATACGGTTGCTAATCTCGCGGGAATCGCTGCCATTGAGCAGCACCATTGAGTAGGCTGGCTCACCATCACGTCCTGCACGGCCGGATTCTTGGACATAGGCCTCAGGTGAGCTCGGCGCATCGTAGTGGAGGACCGCGCGGAGATCGGGCTTGTCCACACCCATACCAAAGGCGATGGTGGCGACAAGGACGTTAATTTCATTGAGGAGGAAGGCATCTTGCAGTCGCTCTCTCTGATCGCTCGGTTGCCCTGCATGGTAGGCACGAGCCACATAGCCCCATGAGGAGATGAGCGCGGCGAGCTCCTCTACCTGCTTGCGTGTGCGGCAGTAGACGATGCTAGCTCCCTGAGCGTAGTCCTTGAGAAAGGCGTGGAGGGCGGCGGGTTTATCCTGCGCGGCGAGCACGAGACGGCGGATATTGCTGCGCTGGGGGGAGTAGATGAGAGAGTGTTCTTCCGTGATGCCAAAGGCGCGCCTGAGCTCAGCTTGCACCACGGGGGTCGCAGTGGCACTCAGCGCCATCAGGGCGCGAAACTTATGCTGCGCGTACCAGCTGGGGAGCTTGAGGTAGTCGGGGCGAAAGCTATGCCCCCACTCAGAGACACAATGTGCCTCATCCACGACAAAGAGCGATAACTGCGCCTGCTCAATCGCGGCGCTGAGCTGCGCGTTCTCCAAGGACTCCGGAGCGACATAGAGGAGGCGTAGCTCATCCTCGCACAGCTGGCGGCAGAGCTCCTCGCGTTGCTCCTCACTCAGCGAGGAATCAAAGCGCGCCGCCGCGATGCCCAGAGCCTGTAGCTGCTGCACCTGATCGCGCATCAAGGCAATGAGAGGAGAGACAACAATAGAGAGCCCCCCCATCTGGAGGGCGGCAGCTTGGTAGCAGAGACTCTTGCCATAACCCGTGGGCAGGATACCTAGGGCGGCGTGCCCCCCTACGACCCAGCGGATGAGATCAAGTTGACCCTCACGCCAAGCATCCTTACCTAGGGTGTGGAGGAGGGCGGTCTCATCGGCATTGCATATCATGTACCCATGCTAGCACGCAGGCGCAAAGAGGGCAAGAGCAATTAGAAAGCACCTGCCCAAATGCTCAAACACCCTCCCTGAGCGCAAGTCAGACAATGGACTTGCTAATTGCTCCTGAAATAGGTATGATGACCTCGTGTTGCCGCGAAACCTCCCTTTTTGTTTAAGCTTACTTTCTTTGTGCCTGATGATTGCGCTGAGCTCTTGCCAGCAGCAGCAGGGGCAAGCAGGCGATTATACCCCTGACTACCACTATGTGAAAGGGGAGACCGCACAGTTGGTGAATGGTCGCGCCATCGCGCCGAAGGCTGCGCCCGATCGCGTGAAAAAGCTCATTGCCGCCGCCAACTCAATTTGCAACAGGCCCTACCGCCGCGGTGGTGGTCACGGCAGGCATCATGACTCTGCCTATGACTGCTCGGGAGCCACAGCCTTTGCTCTGCGTGAGGCAGGCATGCTCCAAGAGGGCAAGTACCCCACATCGGGGAGCTTTCTGCGCTGGGGTCGCCCCGGCTATGGCAAGTGGGTGACAGTGTATACACGTCATGGGCATGTCTTTACAATGATTGCAGGTCTGCGCTTTGATACGACGGGTAGCCGTCGGGGTTTAGGTCCACGCTGGTATGACAAATCACGCCCCTGCCGCCACTTCAAGGTGCGCCACATCCCCGGCTATTAAGCTAGCCACACCCCCCTTCTCCGCCCTAATTATTTATATAAAACAACAACCTTAAAGATGAACGAAGAAAATCAACTCAATCACGGCATCCAGCGCATTGATAGCATCATGACCAGCTGGGAGCTCGGTAATCACGACCTCGTCGAGGTCTCCACCGAGCAACTCACCCACAAGCAAGTGCAAAAAGCACGCGCCGGACGACAAATCTCACTTAAAATGATGCAAAAGGTCGCACGCGCCCTCAATGTAGCCATCTGGACGAACCGTCTCCGCGACGAAGCTCAGAAGGACGCCTACTATGAGTACATCCACAACGACCTCTTCAGCTTCTCAAAGAGCTATCGGGGCGATGAGGGATGGCAAGATCCCAATGCAGCTCTCCTCGCCGCTTACCTCAGCGACGAAGCCTAACAATCTAACAATCTAACACAGCAGGGCGGAGTCTTACAACTCCGCCCTTGCAAATTCCCCATTCCCCCCCCATCATGCCTCAGTCTGTCACCGAGCTAGTCAGCCGCCTCAAGCAAGCTGTGGAAATCCACGTGGGCGAGCAGAGCCTTATTGGCGAGATAGGCTCCTGCAAGGCCGCGAGCAGCGGCCACGCCTACTTCACCGTCAAGGATGCCAAGAGCCAGCTGCAATGCGTACTCTATCGCTTCCAAGCAGCTAACTGCCCAGTGAGACTGCGCGAGGGACTGCAGGTAGAGCTGCGAGGCCGCGCCACAGTCTGGGAGGGTCGCGGCAGCCTACAATTCATCGTCAGCCATGTCAAGGAGGCAGGGCAGGGCAGCCTACAGCAGCAATTTGAAGCACTCAAGGCAAAGCTCGCATCAGAGGGCCTCTTTGAGAGCAGCCGCAAGAAAGCGCTGCCCGCCTGGCCTCGCAGCGTGGGACTCATCACCTCCGCGAGCGGAGCCGTCATCGAGGACATGCGCCACCGACTCGAAAGCCGCGCCCCATGGATGCGCGCCTACCTCTACCCAGCACAGGTGCAGGGCAAGGGAGCAGAGCAGGGACTAGCAGCAGCCATTGAGCAGTGGAATGATCCGGAGCGATACAATTTACCCCCTGTAGACTACATCATCCTCGCACGCGGTGGTGGTAGCCTCGAAGACCTCTGGTGCTTTAACGAGGAAATTCTAGCGCGAGCAATAGCCTCAAGCCGCATCCCCATCATCTCCGCTGTTGGCCATGAGACAGATTTTACCATTGCCGACTTTGTGGCAGATATGCGCGCCCCAACTCCGAGTGCCGCCATCGAGCTAAGCACACCTGATGCCGCGCAGCTGCGCGGCTGGATCGATCACTGCGAGCAGGACATCAAGCGCAAGATGCAGCGAGCCATCGAGACCGCGCGCCTGCGCCTGCGACTTTTTGAGCAGAGCCGCCTGCGCAGCCCACAGGAAGCGATCGCCCCCTTTGCCCAGCGCCTAGATAATCTAGAGGAGGACATCAGCGGCATCATGAGTAATCGCCTGCTGCTGGAGCGCAACCGCGTCGAGCTGATGGCAGCACGCATCAGCCCCTATAGCACCTTGCAGCGCATTAGCGCGAGCAAGCAGCAGCTAGAGCAGCGCGAGCAATGGTTCATCAGTCAGGTCAAGCATCGACTGGTGCAGGAGAGCTCGCATCTCGACAGCCTCCGCGCCGAGATACGCGCGGCTAGCCCCCAAAACGCCCTCGACCGCGGCTACGCCCTCGTGCAAAATGCGCAAGGGAAACTGCTGCGTGATAGCAGCGAAATCAAGGCCGGCGATCAAGTCAACATCAGCCTCGGACGCGGCAGCCTCAACGCCAGCGTCAGTGGCGAAGGCAAGCGCGCCCTCAAACAATAATATTCATGGACATGAAGCAACTCCCCTCACTGCTTGCCCTCCTCGCGCTCTGCTCCATGCTCAGCGCGCAAAACACCAATGCGCGTGCGACTGATGGCCGTTACTACGATGCACAGGGGCGCTATCAAGGACGTAGCAACTGAGAATCGAGCCAAAAATGCTTTTCTAGCTAAAAAATCGCATAAAGATTAAAAAAAGCTTGCAAGATGCTTCTATTTCCGTTAAACTCTCCTCGCACACAATGCAAACGCTGCTCGGATGGCGGAATTGGTAGACGCGCTAGACTAAGGATCTAGTGGAGCAATCTGTGGGGGTTCGAGTCCCCCTTCGAGTATAAACTGCCGCGAGAGTCATAACGACCTCGCGGCAGTTTTTTGTTTGGATAGCGACATGTATCGCGAGAAAAATGGTGAGTGGTGAGAGCCAAAGGCCATACTCAATTGTCCAAAAACAGGGGAGCCGCCCAATCAAAAACAGGGAAAGGCAATGCGGATGCCGCGCCCCCACATGAGGCAAGGGCGCGGACCCGTTCTTCGGTAGCATAAGTGCGGAGAGACGAAGAAAATGCGTCTGGGCCTCCTCTCAGTATGACACAAGGCATCCATAAACGGGATTCCTAGCGTCAGAGAAGTTGCCTTAGACTATTGTATAGTCTAGAGTATCTATCCCTTGGGGTCAAGGCAAAAAGTGCTGTTCTGTTCAAATTTTGTGAGAAAAATTATTATTTCCCTCAGCTTGTCCCCGTTATTCGACCCGCAATAGATCACTCATCGAGACTTGAGCTAGCGTGCTGATTTCCCACCTTCTGGGCAAATAGGGGTATTTCTGCCGTGATGGCAATGCTTTTCATCGACCTCATGCCCCTCCCTAGAGAAAAAGTGGACTTAGGGCAAAAAAAACCTTGATTTACGCGCATCGCTGCTATATAATCCCCCTGCAGACTGTAGGCGACTACAGGATGTACTCCAAAAAGGAGTGAGAGGGAGAATTGAAGCATCGCGGATGTTTTTCCAATCACAAAGGAGTGGTAGCTCAGTTTGGTTAGAGCACCAGCCTGTCACGCTGGGGGTCGCGGGTTCGAGCCCCGTCCGCTTCGGAAAGAGGAGGTCATTGTTTCAATGACCTCCTCTTTTGTTTTGAGCATTTCCCCAGAATTCCCTAGCCCTGAGCTAGTGACAAAAAAGGGGCCAACGCTAAAAGCGTTGTTTAAGTGAAAATGCTTCATGTTATCAGCAGGCGGATAAAGAGCCTCCCCCTCCATCTACACGCGAGGCCGCATCTGCAGAAAGCATTTCATCAGACAACGCGGCTTGACATCTAGTCAGACAACGCGCTATACTGACAACTTGATGGAATGAGGCACAGTGCCACAGCCATCACAATGACCCTCAGCGAGAAACTTAACGGAAAGATTACATCAATTAAACATGAAACGATTCACTGCATCATTATTAGTAGTATTAGCTTGATTCGCATGCTATGGAATCCAGCGAATCATAACCACTCCGCCTGAGATTAAGCTAATCTATAATGGCAAATTAGGAGCTGTTGGTAAACCGAGTTGGACATCTACACAGGTATATGCTGTCGTTTATGCATATGGTTACAGTATGTCTATGAAGTCTGAATATCAAGTATATGCAGATGATGAATATTTTTATTTCAGCAAAGTCGATTTTCCCCATAAAAATCAATCGCAAAGTAGGATTCTTCGCTCAAGGAAATTTAAAAAAGAGGAAGTATTGCGTATCATTCGATTATACGATGAAGCTCAATCATTTGATGAGTTTCGCGAACTTATCGTCGATGAAAGAACAAAAAGGCGTGAAGAATGGGAAAATTCTAGACGAAATCTTCCATCAAATTGAGCCAGTCAAATGCTGTTACCTTAAGAGGAGAAATATATAAAAGAAGAATAAACCAAGTGTGAAATGATAAGTATTGGCACCCTTCTTGACCCTAAAAAGATGAAAATTAACAAGTGGTATAATCTATATTTTGCTTTAGCGAGCCCTCATTCAATTGATTTAATGCGAATGTAAGGAAACATTGTTCACCCTGTTCTGAAAAAGCGTCTTTACGACCCTCATAGGATATGCTAAAAATGATGTTGGGATACTGATTTTCTCAAAACATAGACTATTACACCCACCTACCAGCATGAAACACATCTTAATTGCTCTTACTCTCTGCGGTAGCATCAACGCGCAAGAGAGTAGCACTACAGCTAATACGCCAGCAAGCAAAAGCGGCAACACAATGATGATAGGAGCTAGCACGGACACTCCTGAGACCATTGAGGTTGAGAGCCTCAACAACGAAGTCCAGCGATACCTTTTGAGTCGGGCCGTAGCAACTCGTAGCCTGTCTGCATCAACCTCAACATATTCAAATCTTAGTGACCAGTACTTAAAAGGATTGGCTGCACAGTACAATATCTTGAGCAATATACCAAGAAGCAAACTTACCGGAGACTACAAAGCCTTTGTCGAAGGAGAACTATCCATACTCAAGGCAGTGATTGCAGATATGAATAAAGCATTTGAATCAACGAAAGACGAAGATGACAATGCCACTCACAGCGCCATTGTCGCTGTGATGTTTAAATACCTTCCACGATCGAAAGCCCATGCAGAAAAACACCCTGAGCCCAGCGCGGCAATGCGTGATTGCACGTATAGTTACATATTGCCTCAATTATTGCTAATCTATGGAACAAGATCGAATATTTGTGATGATTTTCAACAATTGCAATTTACAGAATTGCTGAAAACTCTAAAAGAAGATCTTGATCACGATGGGTGGCATGTCGACCCATTTAACTCAGAGAATCTGGGACAAATGGATGATTTAGACCAGATGCTAGCAGATAAGTTGACGTTTCTTAAGCCTATAGCAAGATGCATCAAACACGCTCCAGCGTTAAAAAATCAATTTTGGGTTCTCAATACGAACGAGTTTGTCGATTGTTCATATTTTGAAAATTTAGGGTTTCATTCTTTAGATTTTGTTTTATCTGCTTGCGGTGAAACCAAATCAATACCCATCTTGGTGGTCGGCAAGAGTAATGGTTACATTAGAGAAGTATATCCATATATTTTTAGTTTATCTCAGGAAACATTAGAACCAAGAGGTATATGCGTTGCTAGCAGGGATGATAGAGGAAGAAATACGGCAGAAGTAACCTATGATATCATCCTTGTTTTAGCGAAGAAGAGAGCTCCTGAACCGAGCGATTTTATATCGGAAGTGATTCTTTCTAATATAAAAACAAATAAAGGAGGTGTAGCACCTTCATTTGTATATGCTAAATTCTATGATAATAATTATTGTAGACTCGCATATACGGATGCCATGACGGCATCTACTAATAGTTTAATTGTTAAGACTCATCATCAACAACTTTCTCAGCACGAAGACAGCGGTGAAGGTATGGGTTATGAAATAGATGACTTAGGTGATATTGCTTTGAATTATTTACCCGCACAATATAAAGACTTCACGCAAGAAATGGCAATAAGCTTAACTAATTTACAAAAGGAGATTCCAAAGTATTCTCTAGATGAATTAGGCCTTGTCAACGAAAGTAAATGCTGGAATTGGGTATGTCATTTCAAAGCAACAAAACAACCACCTGTTGAAGGAGAAACTTTTAGTTTGCATTACCTTTTTAATGGTAAAATGTGGGTAAAATATGAAGCAAAAAAGTCGGTATTTTGGTTTAGCGGTTTCTGTCTTGAGGACGAACGGAAGGCATTGAAACAGCGTGCATTGAATGAGTAACTTTATTGAAACTATAGTATAATACTGAGTTGGGGGTTGAAAATATTTATTACAATGATAGATTAGCAGCAGC
>CAMQZC010000006.1 GCA_947039485.1 uncultured Verrucomicrobiales bacterium
CTCAGCCTCGTGTGAGCAATCTGCGGTGTGCAAGTGGGGCTTGGGAGCCTCAGCCGCAAAGGCGATGCCACTAGAAATTAGGCTCAAAGGAGCCAAGTAACGTAAAATAGGGTTCATTATCGTTGATTAAAGTGTAATGGGTGAAAGATATTGGATTTTTGTTTGGATGATTTGGAGCTTTTTCAGATAGCCAAAGTAATCAAGCTGACGCTGATAGGACTCATGGCGCAACTCTGAAAGCTCCGAGATACCCGACTCGCCTAGGCTGTAGAGCTTCTCCTGTGTCTCAACTTGCTTGCGCAGGAGATTGAGGCGAGAGGCCTCGCTACGGCACTGTTTGAGCAGCAACTGCTGCTGATACTTAAGGATCTGCGTATCGGTAAGCAGGGCTCGCCATTGATTAACAAAGTCCTGCTGCTTGAGGGCGCGATCAGCTGTACTCATCGCAATGGCCTCACGGTTGCGGTTCCAGATGGGGAGACTCAAGCCGATGCCAACATCGAGCTTGTTCTTACCATCATCGCGACCGTAGCCCACCCCGAGTTCAAGCTCGGGGTACTGAGCACGGATGGCTGACTTGAGCTCAATCTCGCTGGCGGCAAATTTGCAAGAGCTCGCCTTGAGGGCTGGGTGCTCCAGCAGTAGCCCTGCGCTGGGGATAGCCCTAGCGGCAGGGGCGCTGCGAGGAGCATATCCAGCGAGCCTCAATGTAGGCGTAGAGGGGTGCAGACCCAATAGCTTGATGAGGGCGAGTTGCTGAGTGAGGAGGCTATCCTCCTCATCCTGCTGCGCCTTGATGCAATCATTGAAGCGCTGCGTGCTGATTTGATACTCGGCGAAGTCCATTTCACCCAGCTTATAAAGCTGCTCAATATCAGCATTCTCACGCTTGATGACTGAGAGTCGGCTACTCGTACTATTAAGCATGGCCTGAGAGATGAGGATGGCATCATGTAGGTTGTCGAGCTCCTCCAAGAAGGCGCGCTCAGCCTCACGACTGGTCCAATAGTCAGCCTCCTTGTATTGCTCGGCAATTTTCTTGCTCAGCGCAGGCAGCCCCGTGACGGGCAGCGTGATGCCAGGCATGATGCCATAATTGAGTGTATTGCCACCAAAGGGTCGCTCAAAGGAGAAGCCCAGGGAGGGATCCTTCCAGTATCCAGAGTTCTCAGCGATAGCCGTCGTCTTTGCGTACTGCAGGCGGATGCTGTTGAGCCCGGGATTGAGAAGGAGCCCAACCTGATGAAGCTCTTTGCTGCTGAGAGTTTTCTTTTGTTTTGTAATTTTAGATGAGACCTGCTGCCACTGGGCGCTGTCTCGTGAGAGCTCAATGTTACTGGCCTTGTAGCTAGCGCAGGAGGCTAGCATCAGACCAATTCCCATGCTCGTGAGTAATTGATAATTCATCATAATGATATTGATTTGTTGAGTAAATAAAACGAAATAGCGAGACATGAGGAATCATCCCCATACCGCGTTGGTTGAAGCAATCATGATTGCAAGGAGCTCGCTTTATATGCGCATGGGCCTAAAGGCAGTAACAAGACTACTGCTAGGCAAGGGGGGGGGCATCTGCCGCAGGATGGCAAGACCATCGATGAGGAGAGGCATGGGTAGCACAATCACACACTGCGAGAACTGCGAGAGCTGCGGGCAGCTGATGGAGGTATTGACCACGAGGCAATTCTCCAGATGCTGGTGGGAGTACTCACAGCAAGGTTCTTGGGAGGGCTTGGGCAACTCCTCCTGCTGTATATCCTGATGGCTAGGGCAGCTACAGTAACTGCTGAGAGCCTCTTGAGACTGAGAATCGAGGCCGTGGTGATCAATACAACTCAGGGAAGTCGCCAGCAAAAGAGCGGGCAACAACAAAAAAGCTAAAATCTGATTCCTGAGCAAATTTTTCATCGAAACGGGGACAACAACGATAACCAAGTTAAACTAGTCACGGCTAGCAAGTCAAGATATTAAACCATGATGACACACATCGCAATTTGCCCCCAGAGCCGCTTAAATCTACGAAATGTCGTATTTTTCCAATTTTATACTTCTCAGGAGAAGCATAATATGCTAGAAATAATCATGGCCCTGCATATACAAATGAGTGAAGAAACACTTCAAACCTTAAAACAGATGAAGCGTCGCCAACATCTCATCTCATTATCTTCATGCATATGTTTCCTCATACTTTCAGGTATCATTCTCTTTTCGATGGTGATTTTCCTCGAAAAAGACCTTCCAGCTCAATTCCTCCCCTACGTCTCCAACGTTGAGGATGCCCCCCCAACAGATCGCCCTGTAACGCAAGAACTCACACAGAAGCAAAAGCCGCCCTCACAAGATATGGCTCCCGACCTTATCATCTCCACAGCCCCGAGTGCAGTCGCGATGGCTCAGGTGGATATTCCTACCGTAGACGTCCCTATCGGCACAGCCATGGAGATGGACTTAGGCATGGGTGATGGCATTGGTGATGAGCTGGGTGATGCTGGCGGTGGCATGGGCTCGTCCGCCGCAGGTGGCTCCGCACTGGAGGGCACCTACTATGACTTCAAGCAGACCAAATCTGGCGCACAAATTGGTATCAAAACCGATAAGTTTGGTAACGTTCAGGGAGCCAAATCCCTCAATCAACTCGCTGTCATCTTGGGCACCTTCTTCCAGCGCAACTGGTCACCACAGGTCTTTGACCGATTTTACAAGGCCAAGACCAAGCTCTACGCATCTAGCTTCTACGTCCCCACCGCAGATGGTCGCTACGGTCCTATGGCTTTCAGCGCAGCTGACAAGATCAAGCCCGGAGCATGGGCTGCTGTCTACCGCGGTCGCGTGCGCGCACCCTTCACGGGCGAGTTCCGCTTTGTCGGTGCTGGCAACCACTTTATCAGTGTGAGATTCAACAACAAGGTCGTCCTCGAAGCAGGCTGGAGTATCCCCTCATACCACAGGGCAAACGTAGCGAACCCATGGGGAACTTGGTGCGGTAACCTCGGCACATCCGCTAAGTACAAGGCTGATATCAAAGCAGGAAAAAGCCGCGGCCACCGTGACTACAAATTCTTCCCACAACCCGAAATTTCAGGCTGGAATAACGCACTTGGTGGACTCATTGGCGGCAATATCATCAAAGTAGAAGCTGGCAAGATTTATCCCATTGAGATTCTTGTCTGTGACCCCGCAGGTGGTACCTTTGGCTTTGCCCTCCTCACCGAGGAAATTGGCAAGACTAAGAAGGTGAAAGGCATCCCGCTCCTCAGCATCTTCCGAACGAACTTCAATCTCCCCGATAAGAATAAAATCAACCAAGAGCTCATCAAGGCAAAATTCCTCAACGCTGCAGTCCTTAAGAAGTACCCCAAGAAAGGTCCTCAATACCCCAACTTCGATCCCGACTCCGTCATCTGGACAGCAGTCCCATAAAAAACAAGTCAAGCGCTTAGCAATATCAATCCAATATTCTAAGCCAAGCACCAAAGAGCAGTGAGGAAGAACCTTCACTGCTCTTGCTGTACAAATACACTCTAATCATGAAAGCCAAACACATCTTCAGCCTATTTTTCCTCGCCAGCGCCATCACGCTAGCAGCCACACCTAACGATCTGGGCAATGTCATGTACATCGGTGACTCCATCACCCATGGCTACAACAGCTCAGGTCATCGCTGGGAGATGCACAAAATTATCACTGACAATGGCCTCACCTACAAGGAAATTGGCGTCATGGTTGGCAATGACTCAAATCGCAAAACCAGCAGCGTCCCCCCAGGCATCAGCTACTCGGGCAAGGTCTTTGCTAATGAGCACTGTGCACAATCGAGCGGACGTGCTAGCGAGGTCTCAGGCTCCAAGCTGGAGCGCAATGGCGGCTCGCGATACAAGGGAAGCAACATCAACAACTGGCTAGGACTGAGTGACATAGACAACAATAAAAAGCCCTACACAGGCCCCATCTTCAAGGATGAGAGCGCGCCTGACATCTACGTCATCACGCTGGGAACCAATGACCTGCTCAGCGACCACGGCGACGCAGACTTTGAGAAAAACCCCAAGATAGCTAAACTCGCTGTAGCCAACCTGCTCGATGACATACAGTCCATTTACAACAGCATTCGCAAGGCCACACCCAAGGCTCAGATTTACATCACCAGCGTCCCCGTCTTTGCAGAGGGACATAAGGGCATCGACTCCCCCGAGAGCCATCAGGTTGTATACAACTTCAACAAAGCCATCGCCAAGTGGTGCAAAAGAGGCAATATTAAGGCTAAGTTCATCGATCTGAGCCCCGGCATGAAGGACGTCAGTGAAGAAAAGCCCTGCCAAGGTGTCCAAGACATCTTTGGTGACCCCGTGCACCCCGCCACCCAAGGTAGCCGCCTCATGGCTACCAACATTGCCCAAGCCCAAGGTCTCGCAGGTCGCACAGCTGGGCTCACACGCAAATCTGGCCGCGACTTTGAGACCGTCATCAAAGGCTACAAGAAAGCCGCAAAGTCGAACCCCTCTGCACTTGCTGCATTAACGAGCAAAGCAACACCGTCAGAAGAGCTCAGCGCTGAGCTCCTCCTGCGCCTCGGCAATGGTGCCAAGGGCGGCTGGGATAAGGAAAACGAGCTACAGATCACATTGAGCAATGGCAAACTTGCAGGCAGCCTCAAGCTCAGTGAGCCCTATATCAAGTGGGGCGATCGCGTCATCTACTCCACCGACATGTCCAAGCTGAGTGAGCCGCTACGCATCTGCTACTACAAAGGGGATACCAGCAAGAATATTCAGGCCGGATTCTACGTCTGGCTCGGTGAGAAGATGATTGGAGAAGCCCTCGAAAGCAGCCCCAGCAATGAGCAAGGGCTTATCCTGACACCCACGGATAAAACAAAATCGAGCAAGCCCCAGGCTCAAATCAAGCTCATCTCCCTCGATCGCAGCGGCGCCTACGCCCCTGCCATCAAGCAGAGCAAGGCCAAGCAATAAGAGAAGTCTCAACGATGAAAATAGGACTCTGGATAAGCGCGTATTGCCTCTCAAGCATCACTTGGGCAGCCCCGGCACCTCAGCGCCCTAACATCCTCTTCATCATCAGCGATGATCACGCTGTGCAGGCCTTGGGAAGCTCTGAGCATGACTCACCAGTCCCTCTCCCTGCCCTGCGTCAACTAGCTAGGCAGGGCATGGTCTTTGACCGCTCCTACTGCACAAACTCCATCAGCGGCCCCTCGCGCGCAAGCATCCTGACAGGTAGGCACTCGCACCGCAATGGCTTCCTCTACAACTACGGAGGGGCACCCTTTGAGCCCGAGCAGCCAAGCTGGCCTCAGATGCTGCAAGCAGCAGGCTACCATACAGGACTCCTAGGCAAGTGGCATCTCAAGTCGAGCCCTCGTGGCTTTGATCAGTGGAGCATCTTCCCCGATCAGGGCGAGTACTGGGACCCCATTTTCATCACCAATGGAGCTCATGGCAAGCAACTGCGGCACCGCGAGCGCGGCTATGCCACCGACCTATTGACAACCAAGGCGATTGACTGGCTGGAGAACCGCGATAAGAGCAAGCCATTTGCCCTCATGCTCGGGCACAAATCCCCCCATCGCAACTGGATACCAGCCCCCCGCCACCTCGACAAAATCAAGCAACTTGTCGCCAAGCTCAGCCCCCCTGCAACCCTGCATGATAACTGGGAGAATCGCCCAGCACAGCTGAGCCTCAACGAGCAATCCATCAGCAGGCACTTCTGTAATTGGAATGACGCTCATCTCATCCCATCACTTATCCCCTTTGATGTGATGTGCGAGATCATCCCCAAGGCCGCCCTGAGAAAAATGATTACCTCAGGGCAATTTGAGGGACAGATCCCCGCCAATTTTGACCTAGCAAAGCATGAGCCGAGCTTTGCGCCAAAGACAAATCTGAGCCCCAGCTGGGGAGGAGCGCAAGCGGCTGGTGTCAGCGAGATTTATCAGCGTTTTTATGCGCAGCGCACGCAGCAATTTGTGCAAGATATGCGCGAGGGGAAGGTAACAAGTCTCAGAGACATCACCGAGCAGCGCTGGCGCTGGTACATGGAGGACTATCTGGGCTGCCTACTCTCACTGGATGAATCAATTGGCGATTTGATGCATTACCTCAAGCAACATCAACTTGAGGAAGACACGCTAGTCATCTACGTCGGCGATCAGGGATTTTACCTCGGTGAGCATGGGATGTATGACAAGCGCTGGATCTTTGAGCAGAGCATGCGTATGCCCCTCATCATGCGCTGGCCGGGCACCATAGCCAAGGGTACACGATCCATGGCCATGGTGCAAAACATCGACTACGCCCCGACGCTGGCGACGCTAGCGCAGGCAGATAGCGCCGAGAATATGGCGAGCTTTGATGGAATCTCCATGACAGGGCTCTTCTCCACAGGCGAGGCCGAACCCTTCCAAAATCGCAGCCTCTACTACGCCTTTTTTGAGCATCCCGCCGAGCACAATGCACCCATCCACGATGGCATCCGCAGCCCTCGCTACACCTTTGCCCGCATCTGGCAGCCCCAGCCCGAGCAGCCTGCCGACAAGTGGCTTCTCATCGACAATGAGAGCGACCCCGAGCAGATGATCAATCAAGCAACGAACCCTGACTACGCCCCAGTTTTTGAGCGTTTGAAAGCCCAGTACCTCCAACTGCGCCGCGACTACGCCGTCCCCGACAACAGCCCCGCCTGCGGCAAAAGCATCAAGGGCATGAAACCAATTTGGAACACTTTAAAATAACCAACATGAAAACACAACACCTACTCCTACTCACAGCCAGCCTCAGCAGTATCGCTTTCGCTGCCCCCGAGCTCGCCCCTCTCTTTCAAGACTCCATGGTCATCCAGCGCGATAAGCCCGTCCCTATCTGGGGCAAGGCCAAGGCTGGATCCAAGGTGCAACTCAAGTGGCAGGGCGAGAGCCTCAGCACCAAGGCCAGCGGCAAAGGTGACTGGACCATCACACTCAAGCCCAGCAAAGCCAACGCAAAAGGTGCCACGCTGGAGGTGACCGACAGCACAGGCAGCATCAGCATCAGCGATGTACTCGTCGGTGATGTCTGGCTTTCTAGCGGCCAATCCAACATGGCCTACCCTATGCGCTCATTTGCCGATGGACGCCGCGATATGGCAAGCTTCAATCAAGATCAGCTACGCCTCATGACCATTGGCTCCAAGATGCATACCAAAGCAGGCGCCTACCCTCTAAAAAGCTATGAAAGCTTTAAAAAAGACGGAGCAACAACCATGCAGTGGTTGCCCTGCACGCCTCAAAACGTCGGTGGTTTCTCCGCGGTATCAGCCTACTTTGCCCGCTCTCTGCAGCAGGAACTCAATATCCCCATTGGCATCATTTGCAATGCTATAGGTGGTGTTGGTATGGAGTCATGGCTGCCTGAGACACTCATCAAGACAGACAATTTCTTTGCCCCTCTGCGTGGTGATAAGTGGCTCAAGGCCAAGCCTGAGCAATTCTCCAGCTGGATGAGAGGCCGCGCCCAATCCAACCTCAAGAACGCTATTGACTCAAACGAGAAAGAACTCATCCACCCCTTCAAGCCCGGTTATCTCTTTGAGACCTCGCTGCGTCCCATCATCAAGTTCCCCATCACTGGAGTTATCTGGTACCAAGGCGAGAGCAACGCCGAGCTCAACAACTCCAAACGCAACGCCGCCATGATGAACAAGATGATTGACTCATGGAGAGAGGAAATCCAGCAAGAAGAATTGCCATTCCTCATGGTGCAGCTGCCACGTATCAATGATAAGAGCGCACTGCGTGCCTACTGGCCCGAGTTCCGCGAAGTTCAACAGCGTGTCGCAGACAAGAATGAAAATACAGGTCTCATCTGCTCCATCGAGCTAGGACACTCGCACAACGGCGACGTGCACCCATCACCCAAGGCTCCCGTTGGCGAGCGTCTTACCAAGCTTGCCCTTGTGGAAGTATACAAGACCAAGCAAGGTGATGAGGCAAAGGAAATGCTCTCCCCCACAATCCTGAAGCACCAGCGCAAGGGTAAGAAGGTTATGCTCAAACTCTCCTCCCCAGTCAAACTCGCACAAGGCGATGAGCCAAATGGATTTACCTACATAGCAAACAAGAAGGCAAAACCACAAGAGGTCAAGGCAATCATCAAGGGTGATATCATCATACTTGAGCTACCATCGGCTGCCAAGAAAGGCTCTGAGCTGCGCTACAACTTCAGCGTCTACATGGAGCCCAACATCGTGAATGAGGCTGGACTCCCCCTCTTCCCCTGGCGCGTAAAGCTCTAAGGAGACTGAGAAAGTTTTTACAAAAAAGCAGAGGCCGAGGCCTCTGCTTTTTTTTGGATGGGAAGTGCTTGTGCACTGTTAGCTAGGCTCAATCCAGCGGCCATGTGACTTAATGAGATCAATGAGGCGATCGACAGCTAGATGCTGCGGGATATTGAGCTCTTGGGGCTCATGCCCGACATAGAGGCTAATCTTGCCGGGTGCACCACCCACGTAACCAAAGTCAGCATCGCTCATCTCACCGGGGCCGTTGACAATGCAGCCCATGATAGCGATTTTCACACCCTTGAGATGCCCCGTTGCCTCGCGGATGCGAGCGGCTGCTTCTTGGATATTGTAGAGGGTTCGCCCACAGGATGGGCAGGAGACATATTCAGTCTTGCTCAGGCGTACACCTGCCGCTTGCAGGATATTGAAGCCGAGCTTAGCGGCCTTCTCCGCGTCAGGCTCAAGTCGAATGAGGACAGCATTGCCAATGCCATCCACGAGCAGGGAGCCAATGTTGATACCGCCAGCAAGGGCAGGACTGAGGCTCTCAGCACCCTGCAACGTATCCTTGAGCAGAATGCTGTGACGGCTGGGGATACGCGCGGCAAGCAGGCGAAAGGCCTGCGTCGCGGACATGTCAACACCGTCAGCAACAGAGACAAGAGATGTAGGCGCGCTCTCCAGCTGAGCCAGAGCAGACTCATCGCGAGGGTCAATCTCAATGCAGCCGCTCTCCTCATAGCTGAGCTCAGGCATAAATTCCTTCATCTGCGCTGCATCAAGGCTCACGCAAGCAGCGGCAGGCAGCATGACGCGCACAGGCTCATTCCAACCCAGACTCTGGCCTTGAATCTCGATGAGCTCCGCCTTGCGCTTGCTGTAGAGCAAGGGGTCGAAGCTGGGGCTAGCCTCGCTTTGGCACGCAGCTCGATGGCTGCATCCAGGCTGGTAGGGGGAAGCAAGCTCAAAGCCTGGAGCAATCTCATAGAGAGCATCCTCGGTGAGTGAGACGCGCAACGTATCGCCGATACCATCAGCGAGCATGCTACCAATGCCAATAGCACTCTTGATGCGTGCATCCTCGCCCTCACCAGCCTCTGTGACACCGAGGTGGATGGGGTAATTCCAGCCTTCTCCATTCTCATCATTGAGGCGTTTGACAAGCAATCGGTAGGCCGCGATCATCACCTTGACATTCGAGGACTTCATCGAGAAGACAAAATTATGGTAGTCGAGCTCACGCGCAACACGGGCAAACTCAAGCGCACTCTCCACCATACCCTCAGGGCTATCACCGTAGTGGTTGAGGATACGATCCGAGAGCGAGCCATGATTAGCCCCAAGTCGCATGGCGCGGCCATGCTCCTTGCAAAAGAGAACCAGCGGACTAAAGGCCACGCGGATACGCTCCAGCTCCTGCTCATACTCACTCTCGCTGTAGTCGCGAGTCATAAATTTCTTTTTATCAACAAAGTTGCCGGGATTGATGCGAATCTTCTCCACCCACTTAGCAGACTCCATCGCGGCATCGGGCTTGAAGTGAATATCCGCGACAAGAGGCACGTGGCAACCAGCAGCGCGGAGCTCACGGGCGATATGCTCAAGATTTGCAGCGTAAGACTTCGTCTGAGCCGTCAATCGGATAATCTCACAACCAGCATCAGCAAGACCCAGAGCCTCCTTGACACAAGCAGCTGTATCCATCGTGCTCGATGTCAGCATCGACTGAATGCGGATGGGGTGTGTCCCCCCAATACCCGTATTACCAAGCGTAACCTCGCGGCTAACTCGGCGGTTGTAAGAAAAAAGACTAGGGCAGTGATAGGAGCTCATGAACATAAATGTAGCTCTCTTCTGCCCTCATTTCAAGCACAAAGCAACTAACATCCCTCTTTTGCGATTGACTTTTAATCAAGGAGCGTCTAGAGTGAGTTCTCGAAATCTACCACCAACTCGTATTATGAACAAGATTTTATATCCCTTTATTGGCCTAGCAGCCGCCGCGCTGATGAGCTCATGCCTCTCAACAGACCACACTGCAGCAGAGATGCCCTACTCACCTAGAGCGATCAAAGCCCTCCCCGACCCTACGCTCGTCGAAGCACTTCTCCCTGCTAACACAGCGCCCATCCCCTCCCCCTACGACGTCAACCCCAGAGTTGCAGCCTCTAGCCTCAACCCCGCGCGCACACAACCTGTACTGCGCACTGGTCCAAGCAAAGTTGCCACGCCGCATATCATCACCCCAGCGCGACCCAGCATCAGCCTTCCCCCTCCTGCGCCCAGCACCGCCGTCACAGGCATCCCTACTGCCAAGGCCGTCCCCGGAGACCCACACCGCGTCTACAACCCTTGGAACCCCAGCCTGCGCATCCGCATCACCGACTCCAAGACAGGTCAGCCCTTTGTTAGTGGCAAAGTACTCAAGGTGCCAGGCACCTCCAACTTCTTCCGCGTGCCGTAAGCCGCAATGCCTGTGACTCAACCTGACGAGACACCCTTCCGCTCTGTAGCCGTGATAGGGCCTGGCCTCCTTGGAGGCTCGGTAGCCCTTGCTATCAGAGACCTGCTGCCCAGCTGCGAACTCCGCCTCTGGGCGCGTCGTGAGAGCAGCCTCGAGCTCGCTCGGGAGCTGCAAATCACCCCCAAGCTCTACAGCGACCTCGGAGCAGCCGTCTCAGGAGCAGAGCTCATCATCCTCGCCACCCCCATCGGTGCCTTTGAGGATTTGACACGCCGCATGCTGCCCCAACTCAGCCCTCAATCACTCGTCACCGACTTGGGCTCAGTCAAGGCCTACGTGCATCGCACCACTGGCGCATTCTTAGCGGAGCGCGGTCGAGACTTCATCGGCTCGCACCCCATGGCAGGCTCGGAGAAGCAAGGGCTAGAGCATGCATCCACCGCCCTGCTTGCAGGAGCAACCTGCGCCCTCTGCAACGACCATCAAGTCTCCGAGGAGAAAATGCAGCGCCTAGAAAGATTTTGGCAAGCGATTGGGATGAAAAGCTACCGTATGGAGCCAATCAACCACGATCGCAGCGTCGCGCGCATCTCACACATCCCCCACGTCCTAGCAGCACTCTGTGCGCGCACCGCGGACATGGGAGGCGTACCAAAGGAAGACCTGCGCCGCCTAGCTGCAGGGGGATTCCGCGACACAACACGCGTCAGCTCTGGTCCAGCACACATGTGGTCAGATATCCTGTGGGAGAACGACGTCGCCATCCGCGACACGCTCAACTACTGCATCGAGGACCTGCACAAGCTCATCGAGTTGCTTGAGCAAGGCGACCGCGCAGGAACCGAGCAATGGCTAGCCCAAGGCAAGGCCTCACGCGAATGCATCCGCAAGGGCAAGCGCTAAGCGCCCAGTCCAATTGATTCTTGAGGTCAAGCCCCATCTGCAAGAGGCAATCAGGCAAGGAGGAGAAGCCCTAGAACTCCAAAAGAAGCAGGCGCAGTACCCCCGCCCAGCGGCAGCTGAGCCCCAGCGCGCCACGTTATCCAGCACGCCGCGTCGCAGCACCCACCATAAGACGAAGAAGCCTCATCGTGGTCGATAACCCTCAAGGAAGCACAGCGCTACACCGCCCTGCGAGAGACTAATTAAGCGCCGCGGCTGCCCCCCCCAAAAAAGCAAAAAAAACCCCTGTGCCGTAGCACAAGGGTTTGAAATTTTGTTTTCTCAGCTCAGCCTTAGCTGATGATGCCAAGAGGCTTGGTTGTCTTCCAATCGCCACGTGTGAAGTCGGGGAACATCTGGGGCATACCACCCTGTACAACAGACTTCTCAGAGAGCTCTGAGCAAGAGCACCAGAAGGCGCCTTCGTAGACATTTTGATCCATGGCCTCACCCTTGCGGAGACACTCAATGGCGCGGAAGAACATTGTGTAATCCATACCACCGTGGCCTGCCTTGCGGAGAGCATCAGCACCACCGATATGTTCAACAACACGCTTGTAAAGAGGGTGATCGTACTTCTCGAAAATAGCTTCGAATTCTTCGCCTTGAATCCAGCTATGGAAGTTACCATCGCCGAGCTTCTCACCAGCCACACGGTTGGGGAAGCCAGCAAGCGTGCCGAGCGTACCCTGAATCAAGTTGTGACGGGAGTAAGGACGTGGGCTTGTCTCATCCCACTGAAGCATAATTGTACGACCCATCGTTGTCTTGATGATGGAGGTATTGATATCACCGCACTCGTAATTGAGCTTGTTCCACTTGTGGTCTGCAGGCCAGTTTTCCTTAGCATACTTAGCACGGCCACGAGCAGGGCTAGAGAAGGAGGTCATGCGACCGAAGTTGTCCTCACCGCGAGCGAGGCTCATGTACTGAGCTACAGGGCCGAGACCATGCGTGGTGTAGACATTACCATTACGCTGAGCGTAATGGTAGGTGCGCCAGGAACCTGTACCATCGACGAGCTCTTCTTCATGCATCTCGCTGCGAAGGTCATGGATGTAAGCGGCTTCACCGTGAAGGAGTTCACCAATTACGCCTTGACGTACCATGTTGAGGTACATAAGTTCTTCGCGACCGTAGTTCACGTTTTCGAGCTGCATGCAATGCTTCTGATACTTCTCGCTGTGATCAACGATAGCCCAGAGTTCCTTGATGGATACAGCCATGGGCACCTCAACGAGCGTGTGTGCACCGTACTTCATACAGTCACAGGTGATGCGTGCATGCCATTCCCAGCTAGGGGCGACAACAACAGCATCAGGCTTGATCTCGGTGAGCATCTTGACGTACTCTTGCTCGCCACCGAAGTAGACAGCTGGAGTCTTGCCCGTAGCCTTAGTAACTTTATCAGCACAGTCTTTAGCGTGCTCTTCAAAAAGATCGCTCATTGCAACAATCTCAACGCCGGGGACGAGAAGCATACGAGGCACATGACTGTGACCACGCTTGCCGCAACCGATGAAGGCCACGCGGACAACGTCAAGCTTAGGTGCGCGAAAACCGCCCATGTACTTCGAGCCAGCAGGGCGAGAAGGATAAGTAGTCATAGGACCAATAGGGGATGCACCTGTAGGTACATACTGCGCACCACCACCAAGATTGGTAGGGATGACAAGTCCGGAGGCCGTTGAGGCCATGAAGGGGCTAGCTGCCATAGCACCGGTAAAAAGACCGAGCTGCTGCAGGAAACGGCGACGTGATGTAGAATTGTTCATATGTAAATAACGGTTATAATAACGGTTTCGCTTCCCTACACAATATCAAATAAAGCCCCTCATGTAAAACACATTTCTCGATGCCTCCTGTAAAAAACACACAAACAACAGAATAACAATATATTAATCTATAGCATATTAATTGTCATAAAGTGAATAGTTGTTGTTTCGCAAGAAAAAAGCCCCCCTGCATCGGCAGAGGGGCTTCAAATTTTGTAAAAACAATCCTTACTTAATAATACCCAGCTCACGACTAGCCTGAGCAAAGGCATCAATGGCGCGATCCAGCTGCTGCTGCGTATGCGCCGCAGAAATCTGAGTGCGGATACGAGCCTGCTCACGTGGCACGACAGGGAAGAAGAAGCCCATAGCGTAGACACCCAACTCAAGGAGTCGTGCGCTGAGCTGCTGAGAAAGAGCCGCATCACCTATCATCACTGGCACAATAGCATGATTGGCACCTGCGAGGTTAAAGCCACACTGCTCCATTCCCTTGCGGAAGTAGGTCGCATTGCTCTGCACCGTCTCAACGAGCTCGGTAGAAGCCTCAAGCATGTCGATGACCTTAATCGTCGTTGCCGCGATTGCAGGCATAATGCTGTTTGAGAAAAGATAAGGACGAGCCTTTTGGCGCAGCTGTGCAATCACCTCCTTGGGTCCAGAGATGTAGCCACCTGAGGCGCCACCCAGAGCCTTACCAAGGGTACCCGTGGTAATATCGCTCTTGCCAAAGATACCGCAGTGCTCATGCGTACCGCGACCGCGCTTGCCCAGCACACCTGTGGAGTGAGAGTCATCAAAGTGAACGATAGCACCGTACTTTTCAGCGAGCTGATGCACAACATCGAGCTGGCAGACAATGCCGTCCATAGAGAACACACCGTCAGTAGAAATCAAAATCGTGCGAGCTCCAGCGGCCTTTGCCTCCTTGAGCTTTGCCTCAAGATCAACCATATCGTTATTAGCATAGCGATAACGAGCAGCCTTGCAGAGACGCACACCATCAATAATCGAGGCGTGGTTGAGGGAATCGGAGACAATGGCGTCATTCGCATCAAGCAGACCCTCAAAGAGACCACCATTAGCATCGTAGCAGGAGCCAAAGAGAATCGTATCCTCCATACCAAGGAAAGCGCTGAGGCGATCCTCAAGCTCTTGGTGCAGCGTCTGCGTGCCGCAAATAAAGCGCACCGAGGCCATCCCGTAACCCCAGCGATCAATGGCGTCCTTTGCCGTCTGCATCAACTCTGGATTGTTGGCGAGACCGAGGTAATTATTGGCGCACATGTTGATGACCTGACTGCCATCCTTGAGGCCAACTTGAGAAAATTGAGGCGTATCAATATAACGCTCTTGCTTGAAGAGACCTGCCGCTTGGAGACCTGCAAGGTTGCTCTGCAAACGAATTTTGAATTCGGGGTTATACATAAAGTAGGGAGAGCTAGAGGGTAATTTCAGCTCGGGAAGAATCTTAGCCCCTAGCTGGACAAGTGTCAATGAGATTTATTATAGAGCTTGCCATGCTGGGCAGATAAAAAACAAGAGCAGCAAGATAGATAAAACTAACTCCGTGAAGGGCTTCATTAACCGCAAAATAAAGGGGTTTTTTACTTAGAGAAGCTGTTTGGGGCTTGCATTTACTTATACAATGAGCTAAGCTCGCCCTGCAAAGACTTAGATTGCATTATGAAGGATATTATCACGACAATTTGTCAGTTCGTTACGTCATCCGTTGGCCGCAAGGTAATTGTGGCTCTCACGGGTGCTTGCTTACTCCTCTTCCTAGTAGGTCACCTTGCCGGCAACATGACCATCTACGGAGGTCTTGGAGGCGGCAATGAAACCTCTTGGATCAACCATTACGCTCAAGGCTTGCACGCCATGCCAGCATGGTTACTCTGGGCTATTCGCCTCGGACTCTTGGCTGTTTTACTTGTACACATTGGCTTTACGCTGGTGCTCAAGTGGGAAAACGTCAACGCCCGCACCAAATACCAAAAAGAGGGCACGCTCAAGGCTACGCTCGCTTCCCGTACCATGGTACTTACAGGTGTAACCATTTTCTGCTTCATGGTTTTCCATCTCTGGCAGTTGACTTACAACGGTGATCCTGCCAATTGCTACGAGCATATTGTGCACGCCTTCATCAACCCTTGGTGCTCGCTCTTCTACATCGCAGCCATCAGCTGCCTCTTCATGCATGTGCGTCATGGTTTCCAGTCGGTCTTCCAGTCCATTGGTCTGAGCACACGCAAGATCCGCCCCATTTTTGACCTCGCAGCGATTGCCTTTGGCCTCGTCATCTGCGGTGGCTACATCTCCATCCCTCTGGCCGTTCTCGCCGGAATCATCCGCTAAGCTTCTAACTATTTAGTCACATGAAAGATATTCAATTCCCCATCAGCGACTTCATGCCTGATGCCTGCATCCCTGAAGGACCAGTCGACCAGAAGTGGACGAAGTACAAGCGCGAAGCTAAGCTCATCAACCCCAGCAACCGCCGTAAGTACACGGTGATTGTCGTAGGCTCAGGCCTCGCAGGTGGTGCAGCTGCAGCAACTCTCGCAGAGCTCGGCTACAAGGTAAAGTGCTTCTGCTATCAGGACAGCCCACGCCGCGCTCACTCCATCGCCGCACAGGGTGGTATCAATGCTGCTCACAACTATCAAAACGATGGTGACTCTGTCTACCGTCTTTTCTACGACACCGTTAAGGGTGGTGACTTCCGCGCTCGTGAATCCAATGTCTACCGCCTCGCTGAGGTATCCTGCAACATCATCAACCAGTGCGTCGCACAGGGCGTGCCCTTCGGTCGCGAATACGGTGGTATGCTCGATAACCGCTCCTTTGGTGGTTCCCAGCTCAAGCGTACCTTCTACAGCCGCGGTCAGACTGGCCAACAGCTCCTTCTTGGTTGCTACCAAGCAATGGAAAAAGAAATCGGCAAGGGCAACATCGAGATGTTCACCCGCACCGAAATGCTCGACCTCGTTGTCGTAGACGGCCATGCCAAGGGCATCGTCGTGCGCGACATGGTCACAGGCGAGATCAAGAGCCACTCTGGCGATACGGTGATCGTTGCAACAGGTGGCTACGGTCGCGTGTTCTTCCTCTCCACAAACGCTATGGGTTGCAACGTCGGCGCTGCCCACGCATGCTGGAAGCGCGGTGCCTACTTCGCAAACCCATGCTACACTCAGATTCACCCCACTTGCATTCCTGTCAAGGGTGACTACCAGTCCAAGCTTACCCTCATGTCCGAGTCCCTCCGCAACGATGGCCGTATCTGGGTACCCTCAACTCGCGAGCTCGCAGAAAAGGTCCGCAATGGCTCAATCAAGGCCTCCGATATTCCAGAAAACGAGCGTGACTACTACCTTGAGCGCAAGTACCCCTCCTTCGGCAACCTCGCCCCTCGTGACATCTCCTCTCGCGCCGCGAAGGAAGCTTGTGACGACAATCGCGGTATTGCCACTTCCGGCTTTGGCGTATTCCTTGACTTCAAGGACGCAATCAACCGCATGGGCAAGGACTGGATCGCAGGTCAATACGGTAACCTCTTTGAAATGTATGAGGAAATCACCGATGTAGACCCTAACGATGAGCCTATGATGATTTACCCTGCTTCCCACTACACAATGGGCGGTCTCTGGGTTGACTACAATCTCCAAGCTAGCATTCCTGGTCTCCATGTACTTGGTGAAGCTAATTTCTCCGATCACGGTGCTAACCGCCTCGGTGCCTCTGCACTCATGCAAGGCCTCTCCGATGGTTACTTCGTCATCTCCTCCACTCTGCCAACTTACCTGACTTCAATCAAGCCAGGTACCGTCACCACAGCTGCTCCTGAATTCAAGGCTGCAGAAGACGAAGTCAAGGCCCGCCTCAACAAGATGATGAACGTCAAGGGTACTCGTACTCCTGATGATATTCACCGCGAGCTCGGTCAGCTGATGTGGGACAATGTAGGCATGGGTCGTACCCGTGAGAGCCTGACCGCAGCTATTGAGCGCATCCCTGCTATCCGCGAGGAGTTCTGGAACAACGTCAAAGTTGCCGGCACAACAGTGGGTATGAACATGGAGCTTGAAAAGGCATGGCGCCTGGGTTGCTATGTTGAGTTCTGCGAATTACTCTGCTACGATGCCTTGGCACGTGAGGAGTCCTGCGGCGCTCACTTCCGCTTGGAATACCAACTTGATGATGGTGAAGCTGCTCGTAATGATGCAGAATACGCCTACGTCTCCGCTTGGGAATACAAGGGTGTTGGCGAGCTGCCAGTTCTCCACAAGGAGCCTCTGACCTTCGAAACCGTCAACCTCGCTGTTCGCTCTTACAAGTAAAGAGATCGAGTAATTTACAACACACACAATTTACCCATTACCAACTATTATGGCTAATCTCAATCTCACACTCAAGGTCTGGCGTCAAGATACACCTCAGTCCAAGGGCTCCATCCAAACTTATCAGGCTAACGAAATCCCTGAGGAAGCTTCCTTCCTCGAGATGCTCGACATCGTCAACGAAGGCCTCGTTATCGCTGGTCAAGAACCTATTCACTATGATCATGACTGCCGCGAAGGCATCTGTGGTATGTGCTCACTGACAATTAACGGTGTCCCCCACAGTGGTGGCCTCGTGTCCAAGGTGACTACTTGCCAGCTGCACATGCGCAAGTTCAAGGATGGTGATACGATCTGGATCGAACCCTTCCGCGCTGAGGCATTCCCTCTGCTGCGTGACCTCATCGTCGACCGTAGCGCTCTGGATAACATCATCGCTGCTGGTGGTTTCATCGAAGTTCGCACTGGCTCCGCACCAGAAGCAAACACGATGCCTATCCGCAAGAAGACATCTGAAGCTGCCTTTGATGCTGCCGCCTGCATCGGCTGTGGTGCCTGTGTAGCTAGCTGCAAAAACAGCTCCGCTATGCTCTTCACCTCCGCAAAGGCTGCCCACCTTAACCTCCTGCCCCAAGGCCAGCCAGAGAAGCACAAGCGTGTGCTTGCGATGGTACGCCAGATGGACAACCTCGGTTTTGGTAACTGCACCAACCAGTACGAATGCGAAGCTGCATGCCCCAAGGGCATCTCCGTGGACAACATCGCTAAACTCAACCGCGACTACATCATTGCATGTGCGGCTGAGGGCGTTGGCGTTTATGCCTAAACGTACTAGCACAAAATTATTTCATCGACCGAGCGGGAGTTCCCGCTCGGTCGATTTTTTTTGTAGAGCTGCGTAAAAGCTCGGGCAACGCCAGCTGCTGCGCTAGAGGAGCTTTGTTATCCTAGAGCTTTAATCTTGCCTCAATGCGCTCCATCTGCTAGGATATCCACATGAAGCTCTACATAATTGCAGGTGAAAAAAGCGGAGATAAACAAGGCGCCCTTCTCATCGCAGAGCTACTCGCACGCGACCCCAGCATGGAGATTGTCGGCCTCGGCGGCGATCAAATGCATGCTCTTGCCCCAGGTATTGAGAATTGGGCAGAGGAAGCCGCCGTCGTCGGACTCGTGGATGTGCTGCGCAAGTTTGGCTACTTCAAAGGCTACCTCGACAGCATGAGCTCACGCATCATTGCAGAGCAACCCGATGCCCTGCTCCTCATTGATTATCCCGGCTTCAACCAACGCCTCGCCGAGCGTGTGCACAAGCGATGCCCTAAGACCAAGATAGCATGGTTTATTGCACCCATGGTCTGGGCCTGGCACAAAGGACGCATTCCCAAGCTGGCAAGCATCCTCGATTTGATGATGTGCACCTTCCCCTTTGAGAAGCCGCTCTTTGAAGCCGCTGGACTCAAGACTGAGTTTATCGGCCACCCCTTGGTGGATGATATTCTGGCAAACCGACGATCCGACATACGCGAGCAAGGACTCATTGGGCTATTCCCGGGCAGCCGACGCAGGGAGGTCGAGCGGCATTTCCCCATCTTTATTGAAGTAGTCAAGCAGCTGCGAATCAAACACCCTACTTGGCGTTTTGAGACATCCGCAAGCAATGAAAGACTAGCCGCAAGTATGCGCGCCATGGCCGATGCGGCCAACATGCCACAGGACATCATCAACGTAAGCCCTCGTAGCTATCATGAGTTGATGGATCGCTCGCAGGCAGCACTGGTGACCAGCGGCACAGCAACGCTTGAGGCAGCACTGCATGAGCTTCCCTTTGCCTTGGTTTACCAAGTATCCGCAGGGACATATTGGGCAGGCCGTATGCTGCTCAAGATTAAATACCTCGGGATGGTCAATATCCTCGTGGACAAGCCCGTGACAAAGGAATTGATCCAGCATGAGTTTAAAGCGCAGAATTGCATCGCTGAGCTTGAGCGTCTGATGGAGCCCGTGGAACGCGAGAAAGTACTTGCTGGGATGCGCGACTCCGTAGCGACACTAGGTCATGGTGGCGCAGCAGGCAAGGCCGCCGATGCCGTGCTAGAGATGCTGGATAGCTAACCAACCGAGCCCCGCAGGGGGAGAACCAATCACGTCGAGCCGCCAGCACCCGCAGGCGACTCCCTCACGGCACCTAGAGCGCGCGCGTAGGGCAATGAGTCAGCACTTACCCAGTCAAACAACGCAGAGCCTCCTAGGCCGCGCGTAGCGCGTCATTCAGATTGCCAATCGTATTGCCCAATCTCGCAATCGTGCCTTAGCCCTTGCTCTTGCTCAATCCTAGCCGCTACGGTGGCTTGGTGTAAATAAGATGCTGGGCTCATCATCCCGCTTCGATGAAGCAGCTCAGCTCTATCCTAGAGCGGCTCCATCTACCACCATCTTGGGCGGCAGCAATTTGCCCCCCTTCCCTCCAAACGCAATCAACACGCAGCCTCGGGAGAAGCTGCGTGTTGAGAAATTTTAGGCTAGGGCTAGCTTTATTCCCACTCGATGGATGCAGGGGGCTTGGTCGAGATATCATAGAGGACTCGGTTAATACCCGATACCTCGTTGAGAATACGATTAGATGCCTCGCGCAGCAGGTCGTAGGGCAGTTGTACCCACTCAGCTGTCATGGCATCCTCAGATACGATGGCGCGCAGGTTGGTTGCCCACTCATAGGATCGCTCATCACCCTTCACACCCACTGTCTTGACAGGGATGAGTCCGGCGTAGGACTGCCAGCACTTATCATACCAGCCCCACTTGCGCAGGGTGCCGATGAAGATTGCGTCGCAGTTGCGGATGATTTCAAGTCGATCTTCGGTCACTTCACCGGGGCATCGTACGGCTAAGCCGGGACCGGGGAAGGGATGGCGTAAGAGGATCTCACGATCAATGCCCATGGTGGCACCCAGCTCACGGACTTCGTCCTTGAAGAGGAAGGCGAGGGGCTCGATGACTTTGCCTTGTGCCTGCAGCTCCAGCACACGTTCAACGCGGTTGTGATGGGTCTTGATGACGGAGGCCTTGGACTTGGCGTTGGATGCGCTCTCGATGACGTCAGGGTAGAGTGTGCCTTGTGCGAGCATGTCAGCATCTCCTACTGCGTCCCAAAAGACGTCGAGGAAGATGTTGCCAATGATGCGACGCTTCTTCTCTGGGTCGCCTTCACCTGCCAGTGCGGTGAGGAAGCGCTCAGCGGCGTCTACTTTCTCAATCTCAACGCCCATGGCTTCAAAGTTTTTGACGACTTCTTCAGCTTCATTCTTGCGAAGAAGGCCGTTGTCGACGAAGATGCAGCGTACGTTCACTTCGGCTTCCTTGAGGAGGACGGCGAGGACGGTGCTATCAACACCACCAGATACGCCGCAGACGACTTGACGGTCACCTACCTTGGCTTTGATGTCGGCGATGAGGTCGCGCTTGAAGTCTCCGATGTTGAAGGGGAGGAGGTTCTCAGCCAGTGCGAGGAAGTTGCGCAGGATGGTGCGGCCCTCGTGGGAGTGTGTTACCTCAGGGTGGAATTGGATGCCGTACATGCGGTCGCTCCATTGCAGAGAGACGGGCACGCCTTCGCTGTTACGAGCGATGACGCTGCAGTTCTCGGGGAGGACGTCGACGGTGTCGGAGTGACTCATCCAGACTTGTGAGCTGGGAGACATGTCCTTATAGAGGCCTTCGCAGACTTCAGGGATGAGGTCAGCTGGGCCGTACTCGCGCTTGTTGCTTGAGCGCACGGTACCACCATGCTTGAGGGTGAGCAGCTGCATGCCGTAGCATACACCGAGTACGGGGACGTTGAGGGATTTGAGCCACTCAAAGTCAATATCAGGGGCGTCAGCATCGGAGGTGCTCTTGGGGCCACCAGAGAGAATCACGGCACCAGGCTCAATGATCTCATGGAGGTCTTCGAGCGCGTAGAGCTCAGCGAGGAAACCCAGCTCACGGACACGACGCACGATGAGTTGCGTGTACTGTGAACCATAGTCAATAACAGCGACAATATTTTTGGAGGACATAGTGATGGGGAAATTATATCAGCTTTGAGAGGCTAGGGCAAGCTTGCAATCAAGCACTCTTAGCTGGCTTTTCGATGGTTTTGTTCCAGCGTTCAAAGGCGAGGGAGATGCCTGTTCCGAGGAGGAAAACGAGGGAGGAGACGATGATATTGACGAGGCTAGGCTCGTCGTCAAAGGCGTTTTTCACCGCTGTTATGAGTGAGCCTATGACAAGACCAAGGATCGCGTAGTAGGTGAAGAGCGGCATGCGCAGCAGGCAAAAATCAATAATCTTAGCTCCGACAAGAAGGCCCAGACCTACGCCGATGGCGACGGGGCTGAGCAGGATAATGTTCATATCAGTCACGCCAGTCATGACGCTAAAGTAGAGTCCAAACATGAGCAAGATCATTGATCCGCTGACGCCGGGAAGGAGCATGCCGATGGCGGCAATCATGGAGGCAAAGACCATGTAGAGGGCTATCTCAGGCGTGAGCTGGGTGATGAGCTCGTCTGAGCCGCCACCGCTGTAGAAGGCAAGTGCTGCCATCAGTCCGATGACGATGAGTAGGGTGCCGTAGTGGCGTGCGCTGGCTTTGCCTAGGCTGCGTGCCTTGCTGTAGATCATGGGCAGGCTGCCAAGGATGAGGCCAGAGAAGAAGAAGTTCGTGCTCATCGCGTAGTTGCTGATGCAATACTTGATGATACTGCCAAAGTAGTAGATACCAAGTCCTGCGCCGATCCCGATGCCTGCGAGGAACTTGATGTTACCTTTGACGTCATCAAAGAAGCGGCTCATACCCCCGATGAGTTTGTCGTAAACACCCAAGACAACGGCCATGGTGCCACCGCTGACTCCGGGGATGGCATTTGCTATGCCGATGATGATTCCAAATGCGACTGTGCGTAAAAACTCCTTCATGAATCTCAATTTTCTCTAATGCGCACTGCCCACTAGAGTATCTTGTGGGCAGTAACGGGCTGATTCTAGCATAGTTTACTAGGCTAAATCAATGAATAATAGAACTAGCTCGATGCTATCCTACATCGAGGAGCCTGATGTAGGCTTCCTGTATTCTATTTTCGGCTGAGAAGTATCAGTATTTTTCTGCTGGTGTTCCCTGCAATTTATCTAGCATATACCTTGTATGGAGAGATTGGTGCCATTCGCGGAAAAAACCAAAGAAAAGCAACCAGACAGCGAGAGCTATACCCACAAGGTACATACTTTCAATAAAATAGCTTCCAGGAAGAACATGCTTCGCCAAACAAGAGCCTAGTATCCAAGCAATTGCTATCGATTGATTAAGATGGATGAACTCAACAGCTGAAGATAAACGTTTGGAAATTTCAAGTATTTCAATAGAGTCTCTATTGATAGCTTTCTCTCCATTGAGTGATTGTAGGGCAAGCTGTTCGGCACTCCAGGTATTCCTAGTATCCTCTACTATTTGATTATACACGCTATTGCATGAGCTCTCCTGAGTCTCATTTGTGATTTTTTTCTTTGCTCTCTTTATATAGATCATACAAGCAATGAGTAAAGCGATACACATGATGATGATTAATAATAAAGATTCTGTAGCAGCATTCGTTTTGTTTGTGCTATATTTGACAAAACCGATCACTGTGATAACAGTCGCCGCAGTCATAGAAGTACGTAAGTATTTTATACGCAAACGAACACGCATCAATTTTTGCTCTACATCTCCGCAATTATCTTTGCTGAAGCGCGCAGCCATCAATGTGATCAACATTGAAATCACGATGAGCATTATAGACAGAATATGAAATTGATAAGCGATAGCAATAACAAATGCACTACATAACATCCCAGTCAATGCAATGTATGGAGCAATCTCAATTGCTGATCCAGAGCTCCATGTCAGTATCATTTGAGTGATGCAGCCTAGTGCATATTTGCCTATATAATACACACATGCTCCAACAACGAGAGAGGTGACTAGAGAGATAAAGATGAAAAACAAGATCTGAGCCCAGCTGGCATCAAGGATGGCTATCCCTTGTACATAGAATGATGGGTATCGACCGGTTAAAGGGATGATGACAAAAGGAACAAAAAAGACAAAACCACAAAAAAGCAGTTTGAAGATATGGGCAAGATTAAATGATTTTGTGGGGCAGTCCATGATATTTTACATTAAGATTCGTTAACAGCAGCGCTTAAATTAGGGTAATTTAAAGAGAGAGAGAGAGAGAGTCTGACGAGTCCTTACTTTATCATATCTCCATTCAATTACCAGTTCTATTTTCTAAATAATAAGCTCTATTGCATGCAGGTTATCAAGCCATGAGGCAAGCAAAAAGCATCCACCCTCTGACGAGGATGGATGCTATTGGTATTGTTTAAGGAATGCTATTTATTTAATAGTAATCAAAATCAACTCATTTCCGGCGCTCCTCATCCAACTGCTGCTTGAGCTCGCGAATAACTAACATAGTTTCCTGCCTATCCTCAGCCGCTTGCGCGCGCTCATCATCCCGAGACCTCCTGCTGCGCGTAATGATCATCACAAACCACGCAATAGCTAAGGCTATCGCCAGTGGCAGGGAAATAAAAAACACAAAGCCCCAAAGACATACAACGATAAAAATAACAAAGAACCGCCTACACCCATTGCCTCCAGAGCTCCGCGATTGCCTACGCCGCTCTTTCTCAACCCACTCATCCTCGCTCATATGCGTCTGTGGATAACACGGGTCATATTTATTTTTCACAGCCTGCCGCAGCTCCGCTATCTTCGCATCACTCTCCGCGCGAGTCATTGGGTTATCTTTCATTTCTTTATTATTATCATTTTCAACGCCAGCCCACAAGCATAATAAAACGCCCCTAGCAGCACTAGCTAGGGGCGTTTTATGTCGCTACAAGCAAAAAGCATCCACCCTCTGACGAGGATGGATGCTTTGTCGCTAGTTTCTTGAGAAACTTAGAGAATTGTAATAGCGAGGTTGAGACCTGCAGTTACGATCGATACCATGCTCATGAGCTTGATAAGGATGTTGAGGGAAGGGCCAGAGGTGTCCTTGAATGGGTCACCTACTGTGTCGCCGATGATGGAAGCATCGTGAATTGGTGTGTGCTTGCCGCAGATGGGCGCATCACCAGTTTCGATGTACTTCTTAGCATTGTCCCATGCACCACCTGCATTGGCCATGAAGATAGCCAGTACAAAGCCACCAGCAAGACCACCTGCGAGGAGGCCGAAGATGCCGGGGATACCTATGAGGACACCTGTTGCAACGGGTACAACAACTGCGATGAGTGAGGGAACGATCATTTCGTGCTGAGCGCCCACTGTGGAGATGCTCACGCAGCGTGCGTAGTCAGCCTTCTTGGCACCAGAGAGAACCTCTGGGTCAGCAAGCTGGCGACGTACTTCTTCAACCATTGCCTTAGCGGCACGGCCTACTGCGTTCATTGTGAGACCGCAGAAGAGGAAGGATAGCATAGAACCGATGAAGGTACCGAGGAGTACTTTGGGATTCATCAACGTAACGTCGAAGAAGTCCATGAATCCTGGGATGTCCAGATTAGCGATTTCGCTAGCCTTGACTGTTGTCTCGGAGAAGATTGTCATCTTGAACTCACCAAGTTGCTTGGCTGCCATCTTCACTTCTTCAATGTAGGAAGCGAGGAGAGCGAGGGCTGTCAGAGCGGCGGAACCGATGGCGAAGCCTTTACCTGTAGCTGCAGTTGTATTACCGAGTGCGTCGAGGGCGTCAGTGCGGCTACGCACGTCTTCACCAAGGCCGCTCATTTCAGCGTTACCACCAGCATTATCGGAGATAGGACCGTAGGCATCTGTAGCGAGGGTAAGACCCAGCGTGGAGAGCATACCAACAGCAGCGATACCGATACCGTAGAGACCAATGCTCATGTTAGTACCGTCAAAGACGTAACTACCGCAAGCGCTGAGGTAAGCACCAATGGTGCCCATTACGATGAAGAGTACAGGCCAGCAGGTGGAAACCATGCCAACACCGATACCGGAGATAATAACTGTAGCAGGACCAGTAGTCGCGTTTTCAGCGATGAACTTAACTGGTGCGTAGTCGAAGGAAGTGTAGTACTCAGTCACCTTGCCGATAGCAATACCGACGACGAGACCGATGACGATCGCACCCCAGAGGCCAAGCCAGTTGTCGATACCAAGGAGGTAAAGAACACCTGCGGAGGCGATAGCGATGAGAAGGCTTGAGAAGTTGATACCGTTGTTCAGAGCGCTCATGAGCTGAGACTGAGTAGCACCATTCTTGGTACGTACAAGGTATACACCAACGATGGAGAGGATTGCACCTACTGCACCGATGATCATGGGAGCCATAACAGCCCTGAGAGCCATATCGTAGCCCATTGAGGCAAATGCCGCTGCACCGAGTGCTGCGGAAGCGAGGATTGAGCCAGCATAGGACTCGTAAAGGTCAGCACCCATACCTGCAACGTCACCGACGTTGTCACCAACGTTATCAGCGATGGTAGCAGGGTTACGTGGATCATCTTCGTTGAAGCCAAATTCTGTCTTACCAACAAGGTCAGCGCCTACGTCTGCAGCCTTGGTGTAAATACCACCACCCACACGGGCGAAGAGCGCCTGAAGGGATGCACCCATGCCGAATGTAAGCATGACTGTGGTGATGTGGATGAGCTTATCTGTGCTCTGCACGGTTGAGATAATGTTGGTGTGCTCAAGGATGAGGTACCAAGCAGAAATGTCAAGAAGAGCAAAACCAACAACAGTCAGACCGAGAACGGCCCCGGAGCGGAAAGCAAGTTGCAGACCCTTGTTGAGGCCATCTTCCTTGTCGCGGCAAGCGTGAGTCACACGACCTGAAGCGTATGTTGCAGTCTTCATACCAATGTAACCAGCAAGACCGGAGAAAAGACCACCAGTGATGAATGCGATTGGCACGATTTTGTTTTGCATGCCGAAGAATGACATGATGCCGAAGAGAATCGCCATCACGATGAAGACGATAGCAACGACTTTGTACTGCTGCTTGAGGTAAGCCATGGCGCCTTCGCGCACGTAGCCAGCGATTTCCTTCATGCGGTCGGTACCTTCATCAGCACTCTTCATTTGATAGAAGAAAATCGCAGCAAAGGCGAGGGCGATGATGGCAGCAACAGGCACGATCCAGAATAATGTATTGGGGTCCATTGTGTTAGGTTAATATTTGATTTGTTTTATGCTAACAAAGAGCACGCTCTTATATCATAAACCGTGTTTTTTGGCAATACAAAATTCATAAATATTATATATTTTATAAACAATTTTTTACCGCTTGATCGAGCACCCAACCTATCCTGCTGACATCAAGGCGATGGTCCTGTCATGGGATTCTTCTAGCTGGAGGGCACTAAAGCGAAGTCTCAATTCCGCTTGACGCAGGGCATGCTTTCCTCTACAATGCGGTTAACAATTATATTACAACTATGAAAGCAGTACTTCTATTTCCAGGTCAAGGCGCCCAAAAAGTGGGCATGGGTAAAGATCTCTACGAAGCGTATCCCGCGGCGAAGGAGATGATGGACAAGGCTGATACAGCACTTGGCATGCCTCTCACACAAATCATGTTTGAAGGTCCTGATGATCAATTGACACGCACCTGTAACTGCCAGCCAGCGCTCTACCTACATGGTCTTGCTCTGCTTGAGGTTCTGCGCAGCATCGTTGATATCGAGCCCGTAGCCGCCGCTGGTCTCTCCCTTGGTGAGTTCACCGCTCATGCAGCCGTGGGCACCTACAGCATGGAAGAAGGTCTTGCCATCGTACAAAAGCGTGGCGCTTATATGGAGGAAGCCTGCCAAGCAGCTCCCAGCACCATGGCCGCCATGATTGGTGGTAGTGACGAAGCCGTCGCTGCTCTCGCCGCTGAATGTGGTATTGATGTTGCCAACTACAACTGCCCCGGTCAGACGGTCGTCTCAGGCTCTGAAGAAGGCGTTGACAAGGCTGTCGCAGGTGCCCGCCCAGCAGGTATCAAGATCGCTAAGAAGCTCAATGTAGCTGGTGCCTATCACAGCCGCTTCATGAAGAGCGCTCAAGAAAAGCTCATCGTCGAGCTGGAAAACGTCGACATGGTGATGCCCCCCGTCCCTGTCTACTGCAACTACGAGGCACGCCCTGTGACCAGCACCGAGGACATCCGCAAGATGCTTGGTGCGCAAGTCTGTGGCTCCGTACGTTGGGCAGCAGCAATGAAAGAGCTCACCGATAAGGGCGAGCGCATCTTTATCGAGATGGGTCCCGGCACCAGTCTTGCTGGCATGATGAGTCGCATCTGCAAGGAAGCTACCGTTATCTCAATCCAAGACGTAGCATCTCTGCTTGCCGCTGTTGAGAAGATTCAGTCCATGGACTAAATGCAACACGAGTGATTTTTTTCACGCAGCTCAGCCATTCTGTGGTTGAGCTGTTTTTTTGTCTAGCGGCCTGCGCCAAGCAATCAACCCAACGAACTCACACGGGCTGGCATCGTCGTGATGCGGCCATCTCACACAAAAAGATACAGGGTAGAGGTCGATTAGACCCCTACCCTGCCACTCGTTGCTTAGCTCTTGGAATTACTCCTAGATTGCATTGCCCCACTCAGGGCAAATATTTTATTGTTAGTACAAAAAACTTCTCTTAGCTATGCATGGGCATGAGCACATAGAGGAACTCGTCTGCCACACGCATGACCCCAGGACTCGAGGAGTCAATCAGGTCGATGCTAATCTCACCATCACCGATGGCCTTGAGGGGCGCAAGGATGAAGTCAGCGTTGAAGGTGATGCCCAGTTCACGACCTGCGTAGTCGATAGGCATTTCTTCCATGGCCTCACCAACGTCTGCGGCGCTGGATTGAAGCTTCATCATGCCCTCACTAAATTGCAGGCGTACCGTGTTGCTCTTCTCAGCGGAGAGGAGGGAGACACGTCGCACAGTCTCGTTGAGGTCCTGCGCTGGCAGGGTGATGCGCTCATTGTAGTGGCCGGGAATGACCTGACGGTAGTTAGGATAGTTACCATCGATGAGTTTGGTGATGAGTAGTGTATCACCGAGGTCAAAGGAAGCTTGGTTGCTGGTGATGCGCAGCTGCACATCGCCTGCTTCGCTGAGCAGGCGCGCTACCTCAGCCACAGCGCGGCTGGGGATGTCGATGCAGATTTGCTGAGACTCAGGGAACTCCAGCTCATTCTCAAAGAGAGCGAGGCGACGACCATCTGTGGCTACCATGGTAAGCTTACCGTCTTGGAAGCAGGTGTAGATACCGTTGAGGACGTAACGTGTGCCATCGTTGGAGATAGCAAAGGAAGTGTATTTGATGCCTTTGGCAAGCATGGCTTGGGGCAGCTTGAACTCGCGAGCCTCCTTAAAGACAGGCATACCGGGGAATTCATCAGAGGAAAGACCGTTGAGCTTGAACTTAGCGCGGTTGCAGACGATGCTTGCTACAGTGCCCTTGACGCTGACGCTGACTTCTCCGTCACGCATCTCGCGGATGATACCTTGCAGCTTGCGGGCTGGCAGGGTAATGGCTCCTGGCTCACTTACCATACAGGGAAGCTTAGCAAGAATGGTAAGCTCGGTGTTGGTTGTGGTCAGGCGCATCTCTCCGTCGGCTACCTCAATAAGCACATTCGTTAAAATGGGCATGCTTGGGCGGGTTGATACCACGCCGGAGACCTTGTTGAGGCCGTCGAGAAGAACTTGTTTTGCGAGTGAGAATTTCATAATGATTTACTTCCTTTCGGTTTCCATTATTATAGCAAATCATCAGCGGTAAAAAAAGCGTAAACATCATAAATTAGAATATTGTCTACCATAGACAAGAAAAGCATACCATATGTTGTGGTAGGTGCTTTTCTCGCCACGAAAAATGTAGCTATGTAAGATAGCTGAATATTAAAGAAACGCGTAGCAAAATCTCAACCCGCGTCAGAGAAGTCAAAAGGGCGACTTTTCCACGGGCGGGGCTCGCTACGCCATGCGTCCCAGAGCAAGAGCGCGCCAGCAGCGAGGAGGATGCAGCGCGATGAGACCTCAAGGGGGTAGTTCTCGATGGCTTGCAGGCTGCCTGTGCAGTTGCAAGAGAGGTCAAGTCCTCGTATCCACGCCTGAGCGAAGAGGACAACAAAGACGCCACACATAATAACAAGCCAGAGAGATGCTCCGCGGTACATGCTTTTTGAGATGAGGCAGAGGGCAACGACAATCTCCATAGAGACGCCAATGCAGCTCAGGGGCATCGAGAAGAACTCAGGCAGGACGCGACTGCGTGTCATGAAATCAGCTGTCGCGGCAAGATCGGACACCTTGGAGAGGGAGGTGTAGAGAAAGAAAAGCCCGAGGCCAACGCGCAACATGGCGAGGAGGTAGAGAACTGTGCGCGTGGGTTTCATGAGAACTCTATCTTACAAAATGTGTTCGAGCTTAGCGAGTATTTTTTGCGCTATTTCTTGCGGATTTTCCTCATTGGCATCCAGTTGCTCAAGCCAACTCTCGCGCCGCAGCCAGGTGCGCTGGCGTTTGGCGTAGCGGCGTGTCATGAGGCTGAGGGATTGCTGGAGCTCTTCTCTGCTAATCTCTGCGGCAAGATGCGATTGTATGAGGCTGAGACCTAGTGTTTTTTGCGCCGTATCTGATATCACTATCCCTTGTATGTTAGACACTTCCTCTAATAGTGCCCCATCTAGCATCTCCCCTGCCCTACGCGCGATGCGCGCATCAATATCTTCGACTTCGCGAGAGATAATCCAGCCGCGGCCTATTGCTGGCTCTGTCCAGTTTTGCCTCCAGTGACTGAGGGGCTTGCTTCCTGCGATGACCATTTCGAGGTTGCGCAGCAGGTAGCGGCGATTATCGGTAGCGGTCGCAGCGAGGCCCTCTGGGTCAATCTGAGCAAAGCGCTCGCAGAGCTGCTCGCAACTCAGCTCCTCAAGCTGGGCGCGCAATGAGGCATCACTGGGTGGTGCCTCAGAGATACCATGTGAGATAAATTTAACGTAGAGTCCAGAGCCACCCGTAACGATGGGGCGGCGCCCACGATCCTGAATATCAAGCATGCTCTGCTGCGCTGCGCGAGCATGCTTGGCCGCATCATTGTGCTCTGCGAGACTCATACAGCCAATGAGATGATGGGGGACACCTCCCTGCTCGGACTCGCTCGGAGCGGCAGTGAGTATAGGGAGGTCTCGGTATACTTGATAGGCATCTGCGCTGACTATCTCAGCTGATGGCAGCTCTGCACTCTCGCTCATCAAACGCGCAAGCGACACAGCCACAGCGGATTTTGCACTTGCGGTACAACCGAGAATAAAGATAGGGGTTAAATCAAGCATCTCCAAAGCAGCGGCGTAGACGTGACCAGATTCCGAGCTCCTCGGCTTTGGGCTCTCCATGACTAAGAAGCTCATTGAGCTTGACCCAGCGGATTGCGCCCTCTGCGGCGACGAGTGTGTCTTGAGATAAAACAGCATCAGTAAGCAGCTCCTCAAGCTCCTGAGTGGTCAATGGACCGCAGGGCTTACCCTTGCTCATGTAGTAGTACTTCTTCATCAATTTTTGTTCCATGTGGAACATTTGCTAGATCTGGGAGCATTCGTCTAAGATTGTTCCACGTGGAACATTAGACGAATTAGAAAGGGACACCACCGGACCGTCAAGTGAATACTTTACCACGTTCCCTGAAGTCAGGTGGGTGCGGAGCCAGAGACTTTTGCTGAGTCCGTCGGGACGGAACAGCCATCTCTATTGGCTTTGGTGCCCCATGTTATATATACATCGGTCCGGGTTTTTTAGTACCACGCGTCACATGTACGGCAGCTGGATGAATATTAGCAAATAAAAGCAGTATTTGCAAGATAAATTAGGCGTGTGTCCCAATGTTCCATATGGAACTTTCTTTTATTAAAGTAAGACTGATTAGAGCGTATCTACCCTGCTCTGCTGGGAGATAAAGATGGGGGCCCGAGGCTGTTGTGCTTGCTGCTTTTACAGCTCGTGCGTATGATGACCTTAGACGAGAATTGACTAGGGAGGAGCTCTTGCTTATAGCTTTGACAAAAGTATGTTTTTGTTGTATAAAGGGCGCCAGTCATGACTATTCCTCAGTTACTTTCCTCCCTGCTCAGCAAGGCTCTTCAGGCTGTGCTCGCCGATGCCCTCCCCGAGGGCGTTACTCCTGCTGTCACTCCTTCCAACGATCTCCGCTTCGGGGATTATCAAAGCAATATTGCCATGGTGCTCGCTAAGCGTGTGGGGATGAATCCTCGTCAGCTTGCTAGCGATTTACTTGCCCATATCCAATGTTCCGATTTTGAGCTTGAGCTGGCAGGTCCCGGCTTTATCAATTTCCGCGTCAATCCCTCTTTCTATGCCGCTCGTATGGATGCTCTGCGCTCCGATGATCGCTTGGGTGTCGCGCTAGCTTCCGATCCAAAGTCGATTGTAATCGATTTCTCCGCTCCAAATGTCGCTAAACCCATGCATGTGGGTCACATTCGCTCAACCATTATTGGTGATTCGCTTTCTCGATTGGCTCGCTTTATGGGTCACACAGTTATCAGCGATAATCATATTGGTGACTGGGGTACTCAATTTGGTATGATTCTCTGGGGCTGGAAGAATATTCTCGATGAGAAGGCTCTTGCTAGTAATCCCATTGATGAGTTGCTGCGTATCTATAAGGAGGTTAACTTGCGCTGCAAGGATGAGCTTGGCATGCTCGATACCTGCAAGGCTGAACTTGTTGAACTACAAGCAGGTAATGAGGAGAATCTCGCTATCTGGAAGCAGTGCATTGAGGTAACCAAGAGGGGGCTGGAGCATATCTATGATCAGCTCAATATCAAGTTTGATTACTGGTTGGGTGAGAGTGCTTACAATGATGCGCTGGCTCCTCTGGTCGACGACCTCATTGCTAAGGGTATTGCCAAGAAGAGCAATGGTGCTATCTGCGTGTTCTCTGACGGTTACCACAAGCCTCAGCAAGACCCCTTGCTGGTGCAAAAGGATGGTGAGTGGTTGCCAGTTCCTGCTATCATCCGCAAGGCTGATGGTGGCTTCCTCTACGCGACTACTGACCTTGCCACGCTTGACTATCGCATTGATAAGTTCAAGGCTGATAGCATTTGGTATGTGGTGGGTATTCCTCAGGAGAAGCACTTTAAGCAGATTTTTGATGTAGAACGTATGCGCGGTGTGGAGGGTGACTTCCGCCATGTTGGTTTTGGCTCTATCATGGGCAAGGATCACAAGCCTTTCAAAACACGCTCTGGCGATACAGTCAGTCTACAGGATGTGATTGATGAGGCAATTACTCGTGCAGAAAAGGTTGTTGAGGAAAAGAGCCCCGATATGCCTGCTGAGGAGAAAGTCGCTGTAGCACAAGCTGTTGGCATCGGTGCTATCAAGTTTGCAGAACTCTCTCAGAACCGCATGAGCGACTACGTCTTTGACTGGGACCGCATGCTTAGCCTCTCTGGTGATACTGCCCCCTACCTGCAAAACTCCTACGTGCGCGTGCGCTCCATCTTCCGCAAGGCCGAGGCCGCAGGAATCCAAGCCGATAGTGCAATTGTGCTCAACGAAGCCGCAGAAATCCATCTTGCGCGCCTCATCAGTCGCTACAGCGAGGTGGTACCATCGACACTGGAGGACTGCCGACCCAACTTGCTAGCCTCCTATCTCTATGAGCTGGCTAGAGCCTTCCACAGCTACTACGAGGCCTGCCCAGTCCTGCGTAGCGAAGGTGTGGTTCGTAGCTCACGTCTGGCACTCTGCGAGCTCACAGCCCGCGTTCTCAAGCAAGGCATGGGACTCTTTGGCATTGATATGCCTGAGCGCATGTGAGCATGATAAAATGGAGCATGCTCCATCGCTTAACCCTCATCATAGGCTTTGGGAGCGTGCTCCCAAAGCCTGTCTTGTCGGATAGGAAAGGGGGGGGAACCTCGGTAGAGCTGATCAAGCATTAGTACTTACTCCACCCAACGCTCACCTCCTCCTCTCTACATCGTCATCTCAGCGCCCAGCAATACCCCATGCTTATAGCCTAGCTTAGCACCCCCCCATCACCCTCACTGCTCCTCAAGCCCATCTCTTTAATCATCATGACACTATACCACGTCAGCATTCTTCTAAGCCTCAGTCTCCCCCTCACCGCAGAGCAAGGGGCTCACGTCAGAGAGCCCGCCACCATCCCTATCACCCTCTACATCAGCAGCCCATCTGTGCTCGCGCAAACAGAAACACAAGCAGGCATCAATGCTATCCTACTCAGCGACCTAGCAGCCGCACAGCAACACCTCAGTCGCGCACTACAGGCTGACCCCAACGCCCTCATCCCAGCAGCAGCTCTCCTACTCACAGGAGCCAATGGCCCCCTAGCTCAATCCGCAGCAGAGCAACTTCGCCATATAGGATCAAACAAACAAAGCAATCAACTCACCCCCCAAGAAGAACGCTACCTGCAAGCCCTCGCCCTCATCCTCACCGATCAGAGTCTCACGGCTGCAGAGCAATTTAGCGCCATGGCTCAACGCTACAAAGCAGACACCACAGCTCAACTCTGGGCTATCTATCTCAGCTACCAAGGCTACAACACAGCAGGTCAGCCCAAAATTGAGCACATAAAAGGGCTTGATCTCGCTAGAAAGTTCCACATGGAACATCCCAACAACCCCATTGGTAACTATCTACTCGCCCAGCTTGAGGACTGTGCTCCTGAAATAAGCGAGCAAGCCCTAAAATCAGCCGCCTATGCCGCGGACATCATGCCAGATCAGGGTAGAGCCCAACTCCTCTACGGACATCTCCTCTATCGCAGCCAGCGCTACGAAGAAGCCCTCCTCGCCCTAGAGAGGGCTGAGAACGCCTTCTCCGCTTGGCAAAAAAAAGAAGACCTCCACTGGAGACACAACGAAGGCTGGCTCCGCTCGCGCCTCTACCGCATCAGTATCACCGCCCAAATAGGGCAAAAGAAACTTGCTGCAAAACTCTACACAGACGCCCTTGCTCGCCTCCCCCTCAGCAAACCGGAGCAACTCCCCCTCAGCAGCGCGGAGCAGCTCTATCATTGGGAGATGCGCAGTCTTATCTTAAGGCTTAGCCTCCTCAATAATCCTCCCATCACAGAGCGACAAATCAACGCCCTACTCAAGCGCGCTCGCAGCCTGAGCAGTCAGGATCCCAGCACTGAGCATATACCTCAATACCTAGGCTGCATCAGCCTCGCCCTCAAAGCCGTCGAGGCCGCCAATCAAAAAGATGAAAAAACCGCAAGTAAGCGCATCAAGCAAGCCCAAGAAATCCTTAATAACATCAAGAGCTCGCAAGCTCTACAAATGAGCCTCAGCGCACATTCCGGCCTCATGAGAGCTCTCGTCGCCTGCGAGATAGCTATCGCTTATGCTAAACAATGCAGCTACCAAGACAGCAAGTATTGGGAGAGCAGTTGGAAATCAAGGAATCTCCCTGATACGCTCCTCATGCCTCCCCTTATCCCCGGCATGGAGAGAGTGAAATAAAGTAAGTAATTCTATTTCGATTCTACTCTAGTAAAATTCTATTAATTCAATGTTCCACGTGGAACATTGATATCATTAAAATCATAATCAGTTTAACTAAAGCTGATTATGCTAGAAAAAACAAAAAACAATAAATAAGCTTAGGACTCTTTTACATTTTAATCTGCCCACATTAAGGCACAATACCACGTTGACGCAGAGCCTATTCTTTGCTATAATTCCGCTATGAAACTTTCCGCACTAGCTCTCTTGCTTATCAGTAGTATACTGATAAGCTCCTGTGCCTACATGCAAACCCATAAAAACATCGAGCAATGGGGTACCTATCAAGATGGGTTTAAAGTTATCAAACCCGACTACATCTACCTCAGTCAAGGCGATTGGTACATCAAAACCGAGCAATACAAGCTCCAGCGACACTACCCTATCGTACATGATAGCGTTTTCCTCGAGATTATGGACTATAAGCTCATCCCTATCAGTCAATGTGAGGGTATTGTCTACCACCGCATCTCTCAAGGTACAGCCACTGTCCTCCAACGCAAGGATGGCTACGCCACCTTGAGCACCCTGAGCAAGGAAATAGAGCGCGATGCACACTGCGGCCACAGCACACTGCCTCACGCTAGCAAAAAACACGTCCGAGCCCTCATTCATGCAGGCAAAGATACCGACCTCGTTATTAAAAAACCCGTGGAACCATCACCTAGCTTTGGAGTCAAAACACTCTCCAACCTTGACCTCGTTTTTGTCGACACACCAGGCACCATTATCTACAACATAGCCATCCCTTTTGCTGCTCCCTTTGTTTTCTTTTATAGTCTTTCTAAAGATGAACAAAACAACCCTATACTCAATGATATACATAAGGAAGAAACTTATTAACATAAGTCTGTGAATAAGCTGTGAATAAGATGTTAATCTAGCAACTAATAACTCTTATTGGTTGCTTTCAGCATCTTATTCATATAGTTATTCAGATGATTTTCGCCTTGCAGTTAGTTTGTTTTTAATTCATTAAGTTACTTATAAACATTATTCACAGTGTATATTATTATGAATTTTAAATTTATATATATATACTATATTCAATTAGCCTCAAAAAAAGCATGGATTTAGATCGTGATATTCAGGGCATGGAATTGGCCTTAAAGCAAGCCTATTTAGGATTGGGTCTCACAAGCCCAAATCCCCCTGTTGGTGCCATCATCATCTCCCAAGCTCAAGCTGGAGAGAGCGCTCGTATCCTTGGTAAAGGCTATCACCCCAAAGCAGGGGAAGCGCATGCGGAGCGTCGAGCTATCGCTGATGCCATTGCTCGGGGTAATCAAGAGCTCCTCGGTCAAGCTAGCATCTATGTGACTCTTGAACCATGCAGCAGCTGGGGTAGAACCCCTCCATGCACCGATGCTATCATTCAAGCAGGCATCAAACGCGTCGTCTATGGCTGTGCTGACCCAGATATGCGCCACCAAGGCCGCGCAGAGGCTATCTTGCTAGCAGAGGGTGTCGAAGTAATTTCAGGCTGCTTAAGGCACCTTTGTGAGCGATTGCTCCGTCCTTGGTCTTACGCCATCACGCATCATCGCCCTTGGGTGATTGCAAAAGTGGCCAGTAGCCTTGATGGACACCTCAGTCGCAAAACTACTCCATGGTTGAGTAGCAATGATTCACTGCGCTATGCTCACGAGCTACGTGCCCAGAGTGACGCTATTCTTATCGGGGGTGAGACGCTCAGACGTGATAATCCCTCCCTGAGTATCCGTCAACCTATCAATCCCATCAATCCTAACAAGCAGCAACCTTGGCGTATAGCCCTGAGTCGTGAGCCTGAGAAGTTGCGTGAGCAATGTGCTAAGAGTCACTTTTTTAGTGATCAGCACGCCCATCGTAGTATTCTCTATGGAAACATCCAAAACTTTGAGAAGGAAGTCCTCGAACCACTCTTCAATGAGTATGGAGTCGTTCAGCTCATGCTCGAATGTGGCGGCGAGCTGCTCAAGCAATTCCTCGATCAAGGATTAGTCAATGAATGGGTGCAAGTCATTTGTCCCCACCTTTCTGGAGGACCCCACGCTTTACTCCCTGGAGAAACCTACCTTAGCAAGGAAGCTCAGCTTGGTGAGAAACGCTGGATTAAGAGCGGTGATGATATGATTTTGCGAGCTATTATTGAGGAGAAAAAGCAAGCATCTAATTGACCGTAACATATTAATTAATTTACATATAGTTGTATCAACGGTATATGCGTTAGCTAATTAGAAAAATAAATACCAAGCGATATGCATCTCCTCACCCCACTCTACCACCCACGCGCTCGGCGCTATATTCTCGCCCTTATCGCGCTGGGTATAGCAGGTCTTGGTTACCATGACGCCGATAGGATAGAAGTCACAACTCTCAAGCTAGACATTCCGGCTTGGCCAGTAGGGCAACAACTCAAAATAGTAGTTCTCGCGGATATTCACGCCAAGCCCAACTCAGGCGATTATCTTGATAAAATCGTCCAACTTACCCTCGAGCAAAAGCCTGATCTCATCCTCCACCTCGGCGACATCCTCGATGGTCGCACAGAAGAAGAAGCCATGAGCTTGCAGCAACTCAAGCAGAGACTCCAGCCACTGAGCGATATTCCTCAGTATGCTATTTTTGGCAATCATGATCATGCTGTCAACGCATCAGGTCTTGCAAAAATATTTAAAGAATTAGATATTCGTATTTTGCATGGCAAGACTGCTAGCCTCGACTTTGGTTCTGGGCGCAAGCTCCACCTAGGTGGTCTGCGCTGCATCTTCACCTATGGTGGTAATCCAGGGCGTATCCCCAGCATCCCCGAAGAAGCAAAGAAAAATAAAGAACCCTTTATCATGATCAGTCACGCTGCCTCTGGCGCTCGCTTTGTGGATAAAGAAAGCCTCATCACTCTCGCAGGTCATAGCCATGGTGGGCAAATATGCTTACCCTTTGGCATCCCCATCCTTAACTCTGACATCTACGCCCCTCGAGAATGGATTAAAGGCTATGTCGCTGCGGGAAAAGACCACAGCGCCATCTACACCAGCCGCGGACTTGGTACCAGTATCATCCCCCTGCGTATATTTTGTCGCCCTGAAATACTTCTTCTTGAACTTCAAGGACAATGAAAATCACCTCAATTATCTTAGTATTGCTACTTAGTATTAGTGTGCAATTGTATGCCTCAGGAGGGGGTGAAGAGCAATATATAGCTCAAGCAAAAGCTTGTCTAAAACAACGCAGCCCCGACCTGCGAGGCTACTTCAAAGCCTATCAGAAAGCCGCCCAATTTGGCGACCCTGAGGCCATCTATGAACTCGCTCAACTCCACAGCATTGGATTTGGCTGTAAGGTAGATGCTGATAAAGCCCTCGAACTCCATCAGCAAAACGCTGTATCGGGACATAAGGAGAGCGCACTTTGCGCTGGCATTCTCCTCTACCAGCGTCAGCAATACGGCAAAGCCCGTCCCCTGCTAGAGCAAGCAGCAGCAGGGGGGCAGGCCGAAGCAAAGCTCATCCTCTCAATCATGTATCTCCATGGACAAGGAGTGAACGCATCAGAACAAAAGCATCTTGCCTTGATGAAACAAGCTGCGCAAGAAGGATCAGCACGAGCTCAAGAACAAGTAGGGCTCTATCATCAAAGCGGGCGATTTGGAAAAATAGACATGCAAGCAGCGCGTGATAACTGGCGCGCTGCTCTGGTAGGAGATAACAAGCGCAGCGCCTATTACCTCGGTATGATGTACCGATATCCGCGTCTGGGAGATAGGCAGAGAGAGAAACTTGCTCGATACTACTTCAAAGAAGCCGCCTTAGAGAGCATTGCCGCCGCACAATATGAGCTAGGGCTCTGCTATCTGCTAAGCATCGGGGGCGAGAAAAACGCTACAGTAGGCTTTGAATATATTGCGGATGCAGCCATGCAAGGAGAGCCGCGAGCCCTGCAACTCATCAGCCTCAGCTATGTCCTTGGCTGGGGGAATAAAGCCTCACGGAGCAATGCCTTGTATTGGATGTTGCAAGTCGCGGGTAAATAAAATACAGCTTGTACAATATTTTGTACAAAGGGGTTTATTTTTCGCCTGTAGTCGCGTCAGCGTAGCAGAGCTGGGCCAACAATCTCACAGATGAGCGTTCTAGCAACGCGATTACCTCATCAAATCCATCTTCAGCTCCATAATAAGGATCTGGAACCTCTGAAAAGCGCGCCCTATCCTCATCGCTAAAGAAATCTCGCATCTTGCAGAGCTTGGACCTGTCAATATCCGACTGAGCCAAGCGTAACATATCAGCATAATTATGATCATCCTGAGCCACAATCAAATCAAAATTCATAAAATCCCTGCGTGTGAATTGTCGTCCACGATGCCCATTATACTCATAGCCCGCTCGCGCTAGAGCAGCGCGCATGCGGCTATCAGAGGGGCGGCCTACATGGTAATTAGCTGTGCCGCAGGAGTCACAAATTAGGGGTATTTGCGCGGCAACGGCAGTTGATTCCATGATATGTTGCGCGGCAGGGGAGCGACAAATATTGCCGAGGCAGACAAAGAGAATGCGCTTATGGGTCATGACTATGTTGTAGCTGATTTAACAGCGATTGGGAAGAAAAAAAACACCACAGCCACAGAGCCCTTTAAAAGCGTGAGCGCAGCAGCTTATTTTTTATAACGCAGCATACTTCCTCAGGCGTTGACAGGAAATACGCTTGACCCACCCCCATCCCTATGACATACTCACTTCTGCCGATGGAGTTCCCGGAGGCATGGCTAGAAAACTCCGCCAGGACCGAGAGGTAGCAACGGTATTTAGTCCATGTTTGTCAGGACGCTCCATCGGTATTTTTTTGTCTTATGAGCTCTTCTCTTATTATTGTTTTTGGGGCCTCTGGTCGTACTGGCATGGCTATTGTAGATGCTTGTCGTCAAGCTGGTTATAATATTCTTTTTCCTAGTCACGCAGAACTCCCCTTGGAGAATACGAAAGCCTTAGAGCAATTTATCCTAACGCATCGACCTGTAGCCGTTATTAATGCAGCTGCTATCAGTGGGCTTGAAGACTGCCTTGAGGACCCTCTCAAAGCCCATCTGATTAATGCCTTGGCTCCTGCGAGCATGGCACTGGCTTGCAAGCATGTGGGTGCGCGATTTATTCATCTATCAACAGATTATGTGCTCGATGGCCGCAAGAAGGGACTGAAGTCTGAGCAGTATAAGCGACGCCCTAGCAGCATCTACGCACAGAGTAAATGGGAGGGAGAGCAACAGGTTTTAGAGGCTTATGAAGAAACTGTTATTGCTCGTGTCTCTTGGGTTTGTGGCAATCCTAAGCGTCCTGCTTTTGTGGAGCAGATTTGTGATAGAGCCCTGCGCTCTGAGCCTTTAGCTGCAATTGCGGATAAATTTTCTAAGCCTACAAATGTGGTTGATATAGCGCGTGCCCTGTTGTCCCTGATTGATGACTCTACTCATCGTGGGACGGTGCATCTCTGCAGCTCGGGGGAGGCTCTGAGTTGGTGGGATTGTGCGCAGTTTGCTTTACAGGAGCTGCAGGATTGTGGGGCGATAAAGGAGCTTCCCAATATTGATAAACAAGTACTTGGCGAGATTGTGTTTTTCCGTGAGGATCGCCCACGCTTCACTGCGATGGATAACGCTAAGCTGACACAGGACTGGGGGCTAGTGATGCCTGATGCGCGTGACACGATTCGGGCGGCCGTACGTGCTTGGTTAGCGCAGAGAGCAGCTGATAGCTGAGGCTCTGAGGCAAACAAGCGGCAAAAGAACGTAGCGGGGCAGGGGGGCAGGATTGTTACCCAGCAGCATTGTCTTTGCTTATGTTGAGCGTCTCTGTGAGGACTTTACTGAGCTGTGGTCTCTTTTTCTTTTCTTGCATTATTTTCTCATAAGAGTATACTTTTCGCGTGCCATAGTAACCCTAGGCACCATCAACATCATGGACACCTTACGCACTTTCACGACAGCTCAAGGCACGCAGGGCAGTTTTTACTCGCTGCCAGCTCTTTCTCAACAATCGTTCCCCGGTATCACTCGCATGCCTATCTCCCTACGCATCGTCTTGGAGAGTTTATTGCGCAACTGTGATGGTCTCAAGGTGACTGAGCAGGATGTGAGAAATCTCGCTGCTTGGTCGGCTCAGACCCCAGCCGATTACGAAATTCCCTTTACGGTGGCCCGCATTATCTTGCAGGATCTCACGGGTGTACCTTTGCTGGTGGACCTCGCTGCGATGCGCTCCGCTGTCCAAGATCTGGGTGCAGATCCCAAGAAGATGGAGCCTCTGGTTCCTGTAGACTTGGTGGTGGATCACTCGGTGCAGGTTGACTGGTCAGGTTTCTCCTCTTCTTATCAAAAGAATTTGACGCGCGAGTTTGAGCGTAATACAGAGCGCTATGAGTTCCTGAAATGGGGTCAGCAGGCTTTTGAAACATTCTCCGTGGTGCCCCCAAGTACGGGTATTGTGCATCAGGTGAATCTCGAGTACTTGGCTCGCGGTGTGATGGAGAAGGATGGCGTGTTCTATCCCGATAGTCTCGTGGGTACGGACTCTCATACAACGATGATTAATGGCTTAGGTATTGTTGCCTGGGGCGTTGGCGGTATCGAGGCTGAGGCTGGTATGCTGGGTCAGCCAGTGACCTTCCTCGTGCCTGAGGTGGTGGGTGTGAATCTCACCGGCTCGCTGCGTGAGGGTGTTACGGCAACCGATTTAGCGCTGCACGTGACGCAGATGCTGCGCGCACATGGTGTGGTGGGCAAGTTTGTGGAGTTCTTTGGCTCGGGCGCACAGTCGCTCTCGTTGCCTGACCGTGCAACGGTGGCTAATATGGCTCCTGAGTATGGTGCCACAATGGGCTTCTTCCCAATTGATGATTGCTCGCTTGAGTACTTGCGTGCCACGGGTCGCAGTGCTGAGCATGTAGCAAACTATGAGGCTTATTACAAAGCTCAGGAGATGTACGGTATGCCTCAGCAAGGAGATATTGATTACAGTGTTGAGCTTGCCCTTGATTTGGCCTCGGTAGTGCCTGCTGTGGCTGGTCCTAAGCGACCTCAGGATCGTATTGCTTTGACTGATTTGAAGTCCGATTTTGCGACGATGACTCAGGAGGTTTACAATCTGCCAACATCTCGTCCTGCTGTGGCTGTGACGATGCAGGGCGATGCGGGTGATCCTGATGCTGCGAGCTCACATGATGTGGAGCTGCGCGATGGTTCTATCCTTGTGGCGGCTATCACGAGCTGCACCAATACGAGCAATGATAGCTTGATGCTGGCAGCTGGTTTGCTGGCAAAGAAGGCGGCGGCTCTTGGTCTCAAGGTGCCTGCTTATGTGAAGACTTCGATGGCTCCTGGCTCTCGTATTGCTGAGCGTTATTTCACAAATAATGATTTGATGGGCGCGCTGGATGCGGTGGGCTTCTCGATTGTAGGCTACGGCTGCGCTACTTGCATTGGTAATTCTGGACCGCTCAATGCGCAGCTTGAGGCTGCGGTGAAGGATCATGATTTGCTCTCTTGCTCCGTGCTCTCGGGTAACCGTAATTTTGAGGCGCGAATTCACGCTTCGGTGAAGGCTAATTTCCTGATGTCTCCCCCACTGGTGATTGCCTTTGCTCTGGCTGGCCGCGTGGACATTGATTTGCAGTCTGAGGCTCTGACAACGACTCCTTGCGGTAAGCCTGTGTATCTCAAGGATATTTGGCCTAGCTCTGCTGAGATTGCCGAGGCTGTGGCCAAGGCTTGCAAACCTGAGGATTATGCTGCTTGCTACAGTGGTAATGTGGCTGAGTGGGATATGGTTCAGGGTCCTGATGGTGATACTTTTACATGGGATGACTCGTCGACTTATATCCATCGCCCACCTTTCTTTGAGTCCTTCAAGGGTACGGGTGAGTTAGCTGATATTGTTGATATTGAGGATGCTCGTCCCCTTGGTATTTTTGGAGATTCCGTGACGACGGATCATATCTCGCCTGCTGGCGCAATCAAGACAACGAGTCCTGCAGGAGCGTTCTTGGCGGCTCAGGGTGTGCAGCGCCGTGATTTCAACACGTATGGCTCACGCCGTGGCAATGATTTGATTATGACGCGCGGTACATTTGCTAATGTGCGTATCAAGAATTTGATGATGGGTACGCTTGAGGGCGGTTACACGCTTTACTTTGGTGACTCCGCTCTCACTACTCCTGATGTGGCGATTGAGAGCTGCTGCGGTACTCCTACCTTCATCTATGATGCGGGGATAGCTTACAAGGCTGAGGGCCGCTCAACGGTGATTATTGCTGGTGAGGATTATGGCATGGGCTCGTCTCGCGACTGGGCAGCCAAGGGTACCAGCTTGCTGGGTGTGAAGGCTGTGGTGACCAAGAGCTTTGAGCGTATTCACCGTAGCAATCTCATCGGTATGGGTGTGCTGCCGCTCAATTTTGCGAATCCTGCGGACTATGACCGTGTGAAGGATTTGCGCGATGTGCGTTTTAGTATCCGAGGCTTGAGCAATGAGATGCCTGCGCGCTCGGCTGCTACGTTGCTGGTTAACCCATCGGGTGCTGAGGCTTTTGAGCTGCCCCTTATTGTGCGTATTGATACGCCTATTGAGAAGGCTTACTTCCGCGCTGGTGGTATCCTCCCTTATGTGCTCAATAGCTATTGCTAAAGGGCTGAGGCGCCTTTCACTGTTGACATCTGCTCTGACTTGATAAATAATAAGCATTGAAAGATTTATAATGATGATGAAAATGAAAAATATAGCGTTGGAGGATCTCCAGCCCAATGCCGCAAAGCTCATTGGCCAGCAGTGGATGCTAATCACGGCAGGGAAGATGGGTGCCGAGACGGAGGACTTTAACACGATGACTGCGAGCTGGGGGGGCATTGGCTTCCTCTGGAATCGCCCCGTGGCTTATGTCTTTGTACGCCCCAATCGTCATACGGCTCCGCTGCTGGATGCTGAGGATTCTTTTACTCTGAGTTTCTTGCCTGAGCAATATCGCGCTGACTTGATGTTCTGCGGTCGTCATTCGGGTAGCGCAGGGGCTAAGCTGCCTCAGACCTCGATGACTGCCTGTGAGACTCCTAGCGGTCTGGTGGCGATGAATGACGCTGATGTTGTCCTTGAGTGCCGCAAGATGTATGTGCAGGAGATGGATCAGCAAGCTTACCTCGACTGGTCTGAGGTGAGCCCTCGCTACTATGCGGAGGGGAACCCCCTGCATGTGCTCTATATTGCTGAGATTAGTCAATGCTGGGTGCGCCCCAGCTAGTAGATTCCCCTGACGATGCGTCTTCATTCCACCACTGATACTCCTCCATGTGAGGAGTCGCAGAGTGCCTGCAGGGCAGCTGCTGGGCAAGATAACTCAGGGGGGATGATGGAAGATATCCTCGCTGTGACGAGTGCTAATGCACCCGCGGAGGATGTGGATTGTATGGTGGCTCCCAAGGAGCTTCCTCGCGGCACGCGCTTGCGCAATTACTCGATTATTCGAGTGCTTGGTGCTGGTGGCTTTGGGGTGACTTATCTGGCTCGGGAGGATATACTTGATCGCTTGGTGGTGATTAAGGAGCATTTCCCCGATGCGTACTGCTACCGCGAGGCCAAGACCATGGCGGTCAAGCTGCGCAATGAGGAGTCAGAGGATCTCTATGCGTGGGCTTTGTTAGCCTTTCTCCGCGAGGTACGCCTACTCGCAACGCTCAATCATGTTAATATAGCGCGTGTCTTTTCCTATTTTGAGGCTCATGGTACAGCTTACTATGTCTCGGAGTATATTGATGGTATGTCGTTTGTTGATTTGGCAAAGGATTACAAGGATCATCGAATGAGTATCCCTCAAGACTCCTTGTATGGCTGTATGATACGCCTGCTTGATGCTCTCCATTACCTGCATCAGCAGGATGTGCTGCATCGCGATATCAAGCCAGATAACATTATTATCACCAAGGAGGGCATGCCTGTACTCATCGACTTTGGGGCTGCTCGAGAGGGTGGTACCAATGAGGGTGGTGAGGTGGTTGAGTCCATCGGATTTAGCCCCAGTGAGCAGGGAGGTGATAGTCGTGAGAGTGAGGAGATGGGGCCATGGTCAGATATTTACTCATTAGGGGCGACCTTCTACTTCATTCTCGATCCTCAGGCTATGCCCTCTAGTCGCCTACGCGAGCGATATTTTGATACACTTAATCCTCTGGCGGAGAACGGGGAGCTGCTCAAGCACTATCACCAACGACTCCTCGCCTCTATTGACCGCGCCTTTGCCCCATCAATTGCTGCCCGATACAAGTCGGTAGCTGACTGGATTGCCGATTTGCGCGCTGAACCTAGCTAATAGCAGGCCTATGACTACTAACCCTCCACCTACCCACCAATCCTCTGACTCCCCAGGAGAGGAATCCATCGCTGAGATGCTCTACAAGACCTCAGCTGATGAGCAAGTTAAGCCCAATCCGATGCCTGCGCAGTCTACCGTAGCAGACTCAACTGAGGAGGATAACCTGCTTGATAATTTGCTACAAAAGCTCAGTCTCCGTATGAGTATAGAGACGAAGCATGAGGAGCCCATAGCTGAACCAGAGTTAGAGATGCAGCCTATCCCTGAGTCTTTGCTTGCTGCTGCGGAGCCCGTGGAGCGTAAGCCTATACCAGCCCTTAACACAAAGAAAGAGCCTGCTGCTGGACCCGCTGTGGCGCTGGCGGCAACGCCTTCTTTTGTGGCTAGCGCTATTGCGCACGTCATCACCACAGAGAAAGGAACGCCAGATTTGCTACCCAAGCCTGATGAGTTGCTTTTTGAGGGATGTATGATTGAGGATGTCTCTGCTGTTGAGGAGGATGGGAGCTGTCTTTGTCGCGCGACTGTCGAGGGTGCTGATGCTTGGCTGCGTCTGAGCACCAAGAAGGATAGGACAGAGTTTTACCGGCAGGCGCGTGCGCTTAGTTGGCTCAATGAGTCGTGCCTGCCCCGCATAAGCTTTGCTCAGGATAAGTACTTGATTGAGCTGATTGCGCAGGCTGCTCCTCTGACCGAGTGGCGCGGAGAGCAGGTGAGACTGGACCCCTATAGGATTGGCCGCATCATTCAAAGCATCCTTAGAGTGCTCTACCAGCTACAGGCGTCAGAGCTGTGTATAGCAGGTATGGATATTGATCATTGTGTTGTCACGTCTGAGGGAGAGTTCAAGCTTAACAAGCTGAATACGGTCGCCTTAAGCCAAGCTGCATTGAGGTCTCAGCGCGAGAATCTAGCCAAAATATTCTACTACCTCATCCGAGGCGAGCGGGTGAGCATCGGCTCGCTGGAGCAACCCCTCTCCGAGGATGATAGCCATAGTGAGTACCCCCTTTTTATCCGCCAGCCTCTCGATCGCAGCCTGCAAGGTGAGGACGAGTATGAAGAATCCGAGTTGCTCTGCAGCATGGATCAATGGATGGGCTCCAATCAGGCGCCTAGTCATGCACTGCTAGCGCATGAGAAGCATAGGTATAGCAGCAACAAGCCTCGCCTGCGCATCGTTATGAGCATCATCGCTGCCACGATCTTTATCGCCGTCCTCATCATCGCTGGCGCCTCCTTCGGTATGAAAAGTGTGGAGGATGAATCCGAACAACTGCGTATCAGTGAGGAGCTTAAACGCTCATTGATTGTGGATCAATCCATCCAGAAGAATTGGGAGCAAAAGATTAAACTCCCCTCAAACGTCATTGCGGAAGAACCCCTGATGAAGGGCGCAACGGTGCCCATCTTTGTTGACTGGAGTAGCGCAGGAACGGGCTTACTGGATAGCGATAAGTTCGTGACCGATGAGGCCGATGAGGCCAAGTAAGGCACAGAGCCTCGCTAGCCTTTGCTGATAGTACAGCGTGAGAAAATGAAACACAAAGAAGCGCAGTCCTGAGACTGCGCTTCTTGTTTGAATTTTTGCGCTCTGTAAGGAGCTTATTTTTGATTAGGCTGCGATACCAAAGTGTCGCTGAATATCTGCGAAGATGCGGTCACGCAGGGTGCGAGCCTTTTCTATGTCGCGTGTCTTAAGCGAGAAGCGCAGGCGCTCAGCCGTTGCATCGGGCTTATGAACAGTCACGTGACACCACCATACACCACGGTTATTCCACAGGTGATGGTTGGGATTATCGTCATTGATACGCAGTGCGATTTTTGTCTGATGTGGGGTCATGTTATTGTTTTCTATTTTAAAACTCTGACAGAATTTCAGACTCGCAACTGGGTTTCTTTGATGAGAAACTCCTAATCACGCGCCCTCTGTCTGTCTTAGAGACATCCAGCGGGCGTGATTCGTTCAAAAATATTGAAATTAATAAAGGATACCCGCTTTTTTAAGCGTGTTGTAGGCACCATTCTTGGTGATGGTGCGAAGAGCCTTGCAGGTGATCTTCATGCGGATGTAACCACCCTTACCGCCATTGAGTTCGGGAACCCAGATGCGCTTTTCTTGAAGATTGGGATAGACGGTACGGTTGACAGTCTTAGTGACGTGACGGCCGATACCACCCTTTTTCTTAGCAAGACCGGAACGGTGAATGCGGCGGCCCTTGTGAGGGATGGCTAACGTAATGTTGCAGATTCGGGACATAATTGTTTAAATAAAAATTAAGAGTTAAGCGGGTCGCAATTATACATTATTCTGAGTACGCGTCAAGTAAAACAACTAAATAGCAGCAAAAAGAATGAATTTATCCTCAGAAGCGGCCTCGACTATTGACATGAGAGCCCTGTCTCGGTAAAGTGTTTTTCAATAAATATGAGCGTTACGCCCCCCCTTTTTAGCATTATTATCCCAGCTTACAAAGCCGCGGACTATATAGGCGCAACCCTCGTGTCTGTCTATGGGCAGAGTGTGCGAGACTTTGAGATACTTGTCATCAACGACGGCTCCCCCGACAATCTACTTGAGGTGCTGGCTAAAGAGTGTGACCCACGGCTGCGTGTCATTAATCAGAGCAATGCAGGAGTGAGTGCCGCGCGTAACAGGGCAATTGCTGAGGCGCAGGGGAAGTACATTGCCTTGCTCGACAGCGACGATATTTGGCTACCTTGGCATCTAGAGATGGCTCAGCGCGCGCTTGAAGCCCACCCTGAGCTTGCATGGTACGCCTCGCGCTATCTGCGCATTGAGGGCTCTCTTAGCCCTGAGCAACTGAAGCGCCCCTGCCCAGAGAGTTGTGGACTGCAAGCCATCAATTGGTACAGTGAAGGCGGCACTCTCATGCTACCCTCCTGCACCGTTATCCGCAGAGAGGGGATGGAGAGTGCTGACTTCTTCCCCCTCGGAGTAAAGATGTATGAAGACTCGCTGGCTTGGAGTCAATTTGCCCGCAAGCATCCCATGATCGCTCTGCTCGATGATGCTAGCATGCTCTACATCATACACGATCAATCCGCCTGTGCTCACTACGACCTCCACGGCTATGACCGTAGTATGGAGGGTACGCTCTGGCAGCAGATGGCCGCGGCAAAGCAGGCGACTGATTGTAGTGCTGAGGCGAAAGTTTACTACCGCAGTTTCAAGCTCATGGCCTACTACTATCGCCGCGCCACCCACTGCCGCGCGCCGCGATTCATGAGACTTATCATGCGTAGAGTCATCAGAATCGCCTACAATCGAACCGACGCCATGCGCAAGAAGCAGGCGATCGAGAACCGCGTGCAACTTGAGCCTCTGCATCCGAAAGCTTAAGCCTCAATCTCAATAGAGACGGGACAATGGTCGCTACCCAGCACATCCGCGTGGATCGCGGCAGCCTGTAAACGTGGCAGCAGCACAGGGCTGATGCCGAAGTAATCAATACGCCAGCCCACATTGCGAGCACGGGCACCCGCGCGGTAACTCCACCAGCTGTAGGCTCCCTCTGCATCGGGGTAGAAATGGCGGTAAGTATCAATAAAGCCACCATCGAGCAACTGGCTAAAGCCCTCGCGCTCCTCATCCGAGAAGCCCGCGCTAAAGTGATTTGTCTTGGGGCGAGCCAGATCAATCTCCTCGTGAGCGACATTGAGATCACCGCAGAAGATGACAGGCTTCTTCTCGGCTAAGCCGTTGAGGTAAGCGCGGAAGGTTGCATCCCAGACTTGGCGGTAGGGGAGGCGCAGAAGCTCGTTCTTGGAGTTAGGTGTATAAACATTTACAAGATAGAAGCTCTCAAACTCCATGGTCGTGACACGACCCTCATCATCATGCTCCTCAATACCCATGCCGAGGCTGGTAGAGAGCGGCGCGATGCGCGAGAGGATGAGGACACCTGAGTAGCCGGGGCGTTGGGCGGGGTTCCAGAGGGCGTGAGGCCAGGCATCGAGCCATTCGCTTTTGACCTGCTCGGGGCGTGCCTTGACCTCTTGGAGGCAGAGGACATCAGGGTTGAGTGTGTCCATTTGTTCTGCGAGTCCCTTGCCGAGGGTGGCGCGAATGCCGTTGACGTTCCAGCTAATGATTTTCATGAGTGGATGGTACAGGAAAGGGGGGGAGCTGTCAATGATGGATAGCAGGCGCTTTGCCCTTCTCATGGAGTTGCGAGGGGTCACCCTCTGGTAGGTGTTGCCGTGTGTTCTTCTGGTTTTTTAGAGCACGGCGTTGAATAAGTAGCCCGAGATAATCATCATGATGGCGGTCACGCCAAAGAAGATGGCGATGAGCTTGCCTGTCATGACTTTCTTGAGTAGCACGGCTTCGGGAAGAGAGAGTCCTACGGTGGCCATCATAAAGGCAAGGGCTGTCCCAATTGGCACGCCTTTGCTCACAAAGACTTCAACGAGTGGCACGATGCCCGAGGCATTGGCATACATAGGCACGGCAAGCAGTACGGCGGCTGGCACGCCCCAGAGGTTGCCTGCTTGTAGGTAGTTCTCAAAGAACCCCTCAGGAACGTAGCCGTGGATACCTGCCCCGATGGCGATGCCGATGATTACATAGAGGATGACGCCTTTGACGATATTTAGCGCATCATTGGCGATGGCTGGTAGACGACTCCAAAAGCTGGCTTTGTGCGCGCTTTGGTCTGCTTGATCACCGGCTGGTTTGCTCAGTACTTCCTTGGCCCAGTCAGAGAGTAGGGGGCTGAGGTTGAATCGCCCAAGTACCCAGCCGCCTAGGGTGCCCAGCAGGACGCCTGTGCAGCCGTAGATGAGGGTGAGCTTCCAACCAAAGCTGCCTAAGAAGACGGCGAGCGCAACTTCGTTGACGAGCGGTGAGGTGATGAGGAAGGAGAAGGTGGCGCCCAGTGGGATGCCACCTCGTACAAAGCCGATGAAGAGGGGGATGCTGCTGCAGCTGCAGAACGGGGTAACGGCGCCAAAGAGGGAGGCGAGGAGGTACTCTAAGCCGTAGAGCTTGCGCGTGGTGAGGAAGTTGCGCACTTTGTCGACGGGAATGTAGTCGTTGATGGCGCCCATGAGGAGGCTGATGATGTAGATGAGACAGATGATCTTGATGCTGTCGTAGAAGAAGAAGTGCAGGGACTCTCCGAGTCGGGTAGCGGGATCAAACTCCATGAAGTCATAGACGAGGATGTCGGCGATTTTTTCAAACATGATGCTTGTAATTGGGGGATGGGGATGGCAGGATTATGGCAAAACAGTAGTTAGAGCCCTCGTTACGAGGGCTCTATTTAGGTGGGGCGGTCGCGGCCGTGGAGGCCGCGTTTGTCAACGATAAAGTTAGTCGCGCTGGCGGGTTTCCGATGAGGCTGCTGGGGCAGGCTCGCTCTCTTGCTTGTTGCTGTTGATGAGTTTGATGGCGGTCATGGCGAGGGCGATGATGGCGACAATGATGATAATTTTACGTATGGATCCGCAGCAGGTTCCTCCTTTATTTAATGAGCAGCAGCTGCTGCTGCTGTCGCATCCGCCGCTCTCTTCCTTTGTTGGTTGAGCTTTGCTGCTGCAGCAGGTAGAGGGGGCTTGCGTGGCTTGGGGCTTGCAGCCGCAGCTGGAACCGTTGTTTTCTGTGTTTTTGATGTCCTTCATGTTTGTGTTTTTGTTCATGTTAGTGTTAGTGTTAGTGTTAGTGTTAGTGTTAGTGTTAGTGTTAGTGTTAGTGTTAGTGTTTATCTCCGCAGCTACTGTGATGGGTGGCTTTGTAGCTTGCGAGGATGATGGGTATTTGCTGGGCGATTTCATCGCGCACCTGACGGTAGATGTCGAGGATAGCCGCTTCTTCTGTGAGCTCTTTGCTCATGGCTGGGGGGTCGCCAAAGGGCTGATGCAGTTTGCTCTTGGCTGGGAGGTAGGGGCAGTTCTCCCGTGCGTGTCCGCAGACGGTGATGATGAGATCCCAGTCGATTTTGGGCAGTTCTTCAACGAGTTTGGAGCTGTGGGTACTCATGTCAAAGCCAGCTTCATCCATGACACGCAGCATCCATGGATTGAGACCGTGTTTCTCGAGGCCTGCGGAGTAGACATCTGCGATGTCTCCGATGTATTGTCGGGCGTAGGCTTCAGCCATTTGGCTGCGGCAGGAGTTGCCGGTGCAGAGGATGACGATGTTGGGTCGTTGAGGGCTCATGTTGTTGCGACTTGATTTAGGTATCGTTGCGGCTGTAGAAGCAGGCGAGGAGTGGAGCGAGGCAGGGGCTGGCGATGCGGCACATGACCCATTTGCCTCGCTGTTCCGAGACAATGACGCCGCTTTGGCGCAGCTGCTGGAGGTGAGCTGAGATGGTGGACATGTTGCGCTCAGAGGCCTCTTGGAGCTCGCAGACGCAGCGCTCTCCACTCAGCAGCATCTCGACTATCTTGAGGCGCGTTGGGTGGCCGAGGGCTTTGAATACCTGCGCGACTTCGAGGCGACGCGCGGCGCTGAAGTTTGTTGCTTCTGTATGTTGGCCGCAAGGTGATGGAGGGGCTGTGTTCATCTGGATCTTATTATATTGTTATTTCGCGAAATGTCAAATTGTTTTTGTGTAATTAATTTAACAGTTTGATGAGGATAGCGTAACTGTTAATCTATCTCTATTGCCCTACGGCCATGATAGGGTTAATATCGGGTCAATTAGAAGACGTAAATGCTGGATATCCAGCTCAACCCATTCAAATAATATGAAAACAACCCTTAGTATATTGCGTCTATTGGCGCATTCCCCTGTGGCTGGAGTGACGCTTTGCACGGCGATGACTCTTGGCTCACTTTCCTTCGCTATTGTTGAAAGCAATGATCTGGCGCCCAGTGGTCCTGTGATTGTTGATGCGGCTATTGGTGATATTAGTAATGATATTAATGTAAAGGATACTGGTCTGAGTATCATTAACTCTGATCCTAGCAAACCGGCATCAGCTGGCAATTTGCTCTCAAGTATAACAATCACGGTAACTAATGATTCTACGACTGAGCAGAGTGTTGGCATTCAGGTTACTGGTAGTGGTGCCGCTGGTTCTGCTAGCATGGGGGACCTGCAGGCGGGCAGCAAGGTGATACTTAATGCCAATGATAACAAGAACGGTAGATTTATCAGTGGTGTTAGCACGAGTAACGGTGCTACCATCGGAGATGTGGCTGGCTCCATTGAGGTTAATGGCTCAATGGGCAGTCTCATTGGCTTTGATAACAGTGGTGCCAATATGGGAGATATCAAGGATACGGCTTCTATTGCGGTTAATTCTACAGGCAGTGCCTTCACCTACGGTCTGCGCATGGTGAATGCCAATGCTAATGGTCAGGCGATTCGCGTTGATGGCGATATTAGCGCACAGTCGATGGCTGGGCAGGCTCTCGCTATTCAGATCAACAGCGCTAGCGCTATTGATGAAATTGGGGCAAGCTCAACAATTAGCGCGATTAGCAACACGCATCAGGCTGTTGGTATCTATGCCATGGGTGACTTGGGTGGCATTGCTGGTGATGTGATTGCGACGAGTACAATGCAGACAGGCTCAGCTGCTATTGGTATCTATTCATCTGGATCCTCCAACTTGGCCACAAAGTCAGGTATTAGTGGTAACGTCACCTCAAGCGCCGCAAATGCGCTCTCCGTGGCAATCTGGCACAATGCAGGTAATGTGATGGGCGATATCCTTGAGGGGGCGAATATTACGGCCTTGGGGACAGGAAAAACCTCGGTGGATGCTATCATCATTGAGAGCCAAGGTAGTGGTCTGGGTAATGTTGCAGGTAATGTTGTATCGAGTCTTACAGAGAGCAACAACAACAATGATGCCACGGGTATTCGTATTAAAGCGGGTACTACTATGGGTAATTTGACGGAGACCTCTAGCGTTACTGTTCGTACAGATAGTACCAATAATCAGAGCGATTCCTTTGGTATTCACATGATGGGTGAGATGGGATCTGTGGCTGGTAATATTAGCTCCAGCAGTAATGCTGGGCAGGCTTATGGTATCTATCTGGGTGGACACACAGGTACTATCACTGGTAATATTGAGTCAAGTAGCAGCAATGGAAGTGCCTATGGTGTTGTCGTTACTGAGAATGCTAGTATGGGTGTGCTTGATGAGCATGCAAAGATTAGCGCTATTAGCACGGGCTCCCAGTACGCAGATAGCGCGGTTGGTATTCATGTGATGGGTGAGACAAAAGAGATTAGAGGTGAGGTCACAGCTAGCAGCAAGTCAGGCAATGCGGTAGCCATCCACGCCGATGCTAATGCAACGCTAGGCACAATCACTAGCACGGCACGCATCAATGCGCATAGTGATTTGAGCAATACTGGTAGTAGCCGAGGCTCTTATGCCATTAGCTACAAGAGCAAGCAAGCACTCACGATTGAGCATGGGGCGAGTATTCGTGCGACGATGGGTGCTAATGGTCGCTCTTATGGTACCGCTATTGAGAATACGCAGAATGGCATCACCCTGCGAGGTGTTCAAGCTCGGGGTTCATCTGCATCCAGTGTTCACATTTATGGTAATATGAATGCAGGGCAGCATGCCATGACCTTTGAGAGTGGTAGCTTTGATATTGATTCCAACTACCTTGTCTCCACGGAAGTGAACTTTGGTAGCTGGGATGGTACTAATGTGACGACGTCTAATGTCAATATTAGTAGTAGCACGGCTATGAGTGCAAGTGTGCTCAATTTCTACATGAACAGTGTCAGTGATTTATCACAGCTCACAATTGCTTCTGATAGCAGTCTTACTCTGTTGGAAGGATGTGTGATTAATGTCTACATGTCAGATGCTCTCTGCGAGCTTGCCGAGGCCGGAGCTTTGGGTGATATCACCATCGTTAGTGGTGATATTCAGGGCGTTAATGTCAATGACTTTGTGATTAATGCCTATGACTGCAATGGTAACACGCAGGGTGGAACCAACTTCATCGTTGATCCAGGTGGACTTATCCCTGAGCCTAGTACTGCAACGCTGAGCTTGCTTGCCCTTGCTGGGCTGATGGCTCGCCGTAGGCGGCAGCGCGTTGCTTAAAGCAGGTATTGATAAAATATAGCAATAGCAAGCCCAGCCTTCATGTAGAAGGCTGGGCTTTTACTGTTGAGTGATGTAACAAAAAGCGCGCCATCCGAGGGATGACGCGCGAGATGAAATTGATCTCGGAGAGATTAGTCGATGTTGTCAAAGAGTTCCTCCGCGGCAAAGAAGCGCGCAATCTCGACTTCTGCGCTCTCAGGGCTGTCTGAGGCGTGGCAGATGTTGAACATGCTGTTGGTGCCGTAGTCGCCGCGTATGGTGCCCTTGTCGGCCTTGTGAGAGTTGGTGGGCCCAATGAGGCTACGTGTACGCTCGATGACACCTACTCCAGAGAGGACGAGGGCAATGACGGGGCTGCTTTGCATGAATGCATTGAGGCGAGGGTAGAGAGGCTGACCATCAATCACGAGATCGAGGATGTGACCGTAGTGTTCCTCAAGGACAGCGTCGTTGAGCGCAATCATCTTGAGGCCGCGCAGGCGGAAGCCCTCAGCGAGGAAGCGTTGCAGGATGATGCCAGAGAGGTTCTTGCGGACGCAGTCGGGCTTGAAGAGAATGAGGGTTTTTTCGTCGCGGTTAAACATGGTTGATAGGGGTGTTTGTGCTCAATAGAAATAGACTTATTGAGCGGATTTGTCAAGAGCATTTCTTGGGGTAGAGCTTCTTAACTCTTTTTTTTCAACAGCGTCGAGCATGGCGGAGGTGATGATGTGAGTGGCTCCGCAGCGGGGGCAGGAGACGTCAATCTTGCCATCCTTGGCGAGGAGATCGGCAAAGTCATGCTTGAGGGTACGCAGGGCAGGGATGATTTTCTCCACGGTGCATCCACAGCGGAAGGTGAAGCGGCGTGTTTCAAGCAGCTTGGTTTCCTCCTTGTTGTTCTCGCTGAGCATTTCGTTGATATAGTCAGCTGTGAGTGATTCGAGCCAGTCGTGGTCAGCACCAGGCTCAGCGGAGATGAGAGCGTAGTTGTCGCCACCGAGGTAGAAGCATCTTGCCATGCGTTGCTCGCTCTGGTAGTAGTATTCCTCAACCCAGTGCTCTATGCTTGTACCGTTTAGGTTAATAATGGAGGTCTGGGGGTCACGAGCGCGCAAGATGTTTTGCGCAAAGAGTAGGTTGTTCTTGGGCTCCTTGATGTCATCGACAAAGGTGCGGCCCACGACATCCTCAGTAAGGGAGGAGCCTGAGACAAAGATGTTGGCTACGATGGGGTCGCAGAGGTTGAGTGTCCATGCATGATACTCAGACCATGGGCGTGAGACGAGGTGCAGGGTGAAGTAGGCGAGCAGGCTTTTGAAGATGCCGTCTTGGGTCTCGGTATGCTTCTGTCCATTTTGCATCAATCGCAGATAGTGACCGACATAGATAGCCGAAAAATCAGCATGCAGCAGCAGGCAGTTGCGGTGGCGTACAAAGATTGACTCTACCTTGGTAAATTCCTCGGCATGTTGTGCTTCTTGATCGGGTTGGTCGTCCATGATTTCGTGATGTTTAGCGTGGCGATTAGAATATCCTCTGAGCTGTGTTATTACAAGCGCAAAGTGCTAGTTTGTGTGGCAGCTTAAGCGATTTTTCTCCAGAAGTACTCCGATTGGGTTGCTGGGGATTTGTTTTGCTGCGTGGGGGATATATTTTTGCGCACCTAGACGCGCGGTAAACCGATTTCTGCGTGCTTGCTAGGGCGGTACTTATTGCGATTTTTCTTCTTCTCTCGTCTCTTTGTGCGCGGCTCTGATGATGGCAAAATGATTGCTAGGGCTATCAAATTATACCAGCTTATGATGCGAGTCGCCTATGAGATGACTAGAATTTTGGTTTATAGGTATATATTTGTCTTGCTTTGCGTCCGCTCTTATGGTTAAATTCACCCGCATTCAATGCCATGCGCACGTGGCGGAATTGGTAGACGCGCTAGTTTCAGGTTCTAGTGAGTAACTTCGTGAAGGTTCGAGTCCTTTCGTGCGTATTGATTGAAAAGCACTCTTCCCCTTGGGGGTTGAGTGCTTTTTTGTTTTAGGGAGCTGGTCTGATGGGAGAAAATGGCTTGCAATCACTCCCCTCTGTGCTAGGATAGCGATTGAATATACTTCTTTCCCTAACTTAATTATGACGACATCAATCATTTACTCTAGCTCTACAGGCAATACGAAATCACTCGCCGAGCGCATTCAGTCCCAACTTGGTGCTGATATATACTGCGGTCCAATCACGGATGAGGCCTTGGCGGCTGATGTGATTTATATTGGTTTTTGGACGATGCGCTATAGCTGCACGCCTGATATCCAAAAGGCTCTGGCGGGTATGGTTGGTAAGAAGGTGTTCGTCTTTGGCACGGGTGGCTTTGGTCATGGCGCAACGTTCTTTGAGGGGGTGCTCAAGCAGGTCAAGGCGCATATTAAGCCCAGTAATGAGATTATTGGTGGCTTTATGTGTCAGGGCGAGGTGGCTTCTAGTATGCGTGATATGGTGAAATCTCGCGATGCGGCGATGTATGAGACGATCGCCCCTAGCATGGATTTGGCTGTGTCTCACCCTGATGCGGATGACTTTGCCGCTCTAGATGCGGCTGTCGCATCGGCTCAGGCTTGAGGCTTGGTTCCCAGACTGATTTAACACAAAGAAGCTCGCCCTGTGATGGGGCGAGCTTCTTTGTGTTTGCGTGGTGGCGCTTTACCTGATGTTAGGGCGCGTCAGTCTGTTGCTCATCGAGGGCGATGATGGTGAGTTTGCCGAGGGTCTCGGCTTTGCGGCCGGGGATGTAGCAGTGACGTAGCTTGGCGGCAGTGCGGCGGGGGCGGCTGTAGTAGTGGCGGATGAGTTCGCCGCTATCTTTGATGACCAAGGCGTAGAGGGGCTTGCGCTCGCGTTTGGGTACTGGGGCAAAGTCGTCGCAGCTGACGCTAGCACGCATACCGGGGATGCCCAGAGCGGCGCAGTACTGCTGCCAGCCGCGGTCGTGTCTGTGGCCGCGATGATGCTCCCAGTTGAGGGCGTGGGCTATCTCGTGGAGTAGGGTGCGCCAGATGATGCCGTTGTGGGCTGGCTCGCGGCTGATGTAGTGGGCGACGAGGTGGCGCGAGAGGCTGATGTTGCTGCTCGCCGGGCGGCAGCAGCCGAGACGTCGGGTGGCGCGGTCATAGCAGAAGCTCCAGTTGGGGAGATTAAGGGCGCTGAGGCATTGCTGCGCGTAGGCGGCGATGCTCTCGGGGCTCTCCCATTGCTCGGGGGCTGGGGGTGGCTGCAAGGGCTTTTGCATGGCGCGGGCGGGGGCGTTTGTTATGATGCGAGAGGGGCAGGGAAGATGTGTTCTTTTCCCTGCCCCTCGCGTGTTAGTTTGCGTGCTGCCTTGGCTTATTTCTTGCCAGCAGTTTTGGCTTCGAGTTTTTCTTTGACGATGTTCTCGATTTCTAGGTAGAGTTCTTCGTTGTTACGCAGTGCTTCCTTCGCTCCGTCACGTCCTTGTGCGAGCTGGGAGCCGTTGTAGCTAAACCAGCTGCCGCGCTTCTGAATGACGTCGTATTCGAGTGCGAGGTCAAGCAGGCTGCCCACGGAGGAGATGCCTTCGTTGTACATGATGTCAAATTCGCATTCGGTGAAGGGAGGCGCGACTTTGTTCTTGACGATTTTGAGTCTGGTGCGGTTGCCAGATACGGTGCCGTCTGTGCTCTTGATTTGACCGATGCGGCGGATGTCGCAGCGCATGGAGGAGTAGAACTTGAGAGCACGACCTCCGGGGGTTGTCTCGGGGTTGCCGAACATGACGCCAATCTTCTCACGAATTTGGTTGGTGAAGATGCAGACGGTGCGAGCCTTGGAGATCATGGAGGTGAGCTTGCGCAGGGCGGCGCTCATGAGGCGTGCTTGGGCACCAACGGTGCTATCACCGATGTCGCCTTCGAGCTCTTGCTTGGTGACGAGGGCGGCCACGGAGTCGAGGACGATGACGTCGATTGCGTTGGAGCGAACGAGGGCTTCGCAGATTTGTAGGGCTTCTTCACCGCTGCTGGGCTGGGAGATGAGCAGGTCATCGAGCTTGACGCCGAGCTTGGCGGCGTAGGCTGGGTCGAGAGCATGCTCAACGTCGATGAAGGCTGCAAGTCCGCCTAAACGCTGCGCTTGGGCGATAGCTGTGAGGGTGAGGGTGGTTTTGCCTGATGATTCTGGCCCGTAGACTTCGATGATGCGTCCGCGGGGGAAGCCGCCGACTCCGAGGGCGCGGTCGATGAGGAGGTTGCCTGTGGGGATGACTTCAATTTGCATGGTTTTGCGATCGCCGAGACGCATGATAGCGGTCTCGCCAAAGTCTTTTTGGATTTGAAGCATGGCGGCGTCGATGGCGCGCTGGCGTTCGAGGGCTTGCTTGTCGGGGGCGGGGGAGCTGCTTTTGGTCATGTTTGTAGGGTACTTGTTATTGAGGCTGATGAAAAGTAAAAAAGTGAAAAAGAGAGCGCATGCTGCGTGTCATCTTCATCTCGCTTGGGCTAGAGTGCTTCTTATACGCTCTCTGGGTTTTGAGCGGCACTTTCGCGGCGTGCAAGCAGCCAAAGGAGGTCGGAGAGGCGATTGACAAAGAGGGCGGAGATGTTGTTGCTTAGATCGTCTTGCTCACGCAGCTGGGCGATGCGTCGCTCTGCTCGGCGGCAGGTGCTGCGCGCGAGGTCGAGCATAGCGCCTCCTAGTCCTCCTGTGGCGCCTGGGCGTGACCAGCCGCGGAATTTGAGGTCTTCGTCTTGCTCGAGTTTGTAGGCAGCGGCTTCAATCCAGCTCAGGTCATTGGCGTTGAGGCGTGCGTAGCCTTTTTTGTCGTACAGGCCGAGGTCTTCCTCTAGGGTGGCGAGCTCGCCCATGAGTCCCACGAGTTTTTCTTGGACTTGGTCGATGAGTTTTTCGCTCTCCTCAATGAGGCCTGCTGCGCGTGCAACTCCGAGGCAGCTGTTGAGCTCGTCGATGCTGCCATAGGCCTCTAATCGGGTCGATGTCTTGGAAATTCGCTTGTTAAACATTAAATCAGTTTGACCTTCGTCTCCTCTTTTGGTAATAACGCTCATGTAAGATAGTACTTATCACAAAATAATGAAGATTGCACGTCTAAACTCTGGTCCCGAGCTTTTCTACTCTTTGCAAGGAGAGGGAGCGAGTGTGGGTGAGCCTGCCCTTTTCCTGCGTTTAGCAGGTTGTAATTTAGCCTGCTGTTGGTGCGATACGAAGTATTCGTGGGGGCGTGGTGTTGATCTGTCGGTGGCGGATGTTGCTCATTTGATTCTGTCGCAGCCGCAGTGCCCTCGTCTTATTATCACGGGTGGCGAGCCTTTGATGCAGCAGCAGCAGCTTGCTGAGCTGCTTGCGCTGTTGCCTGCGCAGCTGCCTGTGGAGTTTGAGACCAATGGCACGCTGGCTCCCTGCGAGGCTTTGCTGGCTCGTGTGACGCAGTGGAATGTATCGCCAAAGTTGGCTCACGCGGGGCAGGTTGGCTCGCTGAGAGAGGATGTGTTGGCTGTTTTTGCGGCTCTACCCCATGCTTGGTTCAAGTTTGTGGTGGAGGCGGAGTCTGATGTAGCGGAGCTGCTCGCACTGGACCTGCCCCAGCATCGTATTATCCTGATGCCTCGCTCTGAGAGTCGAGAGGAGCTGCGCGAGGCTCGCGCGAGGCTCGCTCCTATTTGTGTGAAGTACGCACTCAGGTTGGGCGATCGACTGCACCTTGAACTCTGGGATAAGAAGAAGGGTATTTGAGCTTATTCTCTTATCCTAGCGCGGCGATGAGGCTGAGCTCGTAGCCAAAGATGTCGGTAAAGAGGTCGCCTTTGTCGCGAAGGGCGATGTTCTCCATGCTCAGCTCGCGGATGTCGGGGATGATGATGTCGATGCGCTTGCCGTTGATCTTGACTTTGAAGCTGTGGATGCGGTAGGCATGCCCGCTCTCCATGGCGTTGCCAACGCGTAGGATAGCAGCGAGCTTTTGGACGCGCATGCGGTCGCGCTCTTCCATTTCTGCGTAGAATCGCTGGCGTCTATTGGGGGTGCCTTGGCGGTGGTAGCGCACGAGTAGGGAGAGTATTTCTACATCGACGCGTGAGAGCCCAAAGTGCTCGGAGTTGAGGATGATGTACTGCCCATGGTGCTGGTGCTTCTTGGGGGCGATAAAGACGCCTACCTCTTGTAGCATGGCGGCGGCTTGTAGCAGCAGGCGGTCATGGCTGTCGAGTCCGTGCAGTTCTAGGAGCTGGTCAAAGAGCATGCAGCTGAGTTTGGCTACTTGATCGCAGTGCTTGCGATCGACGTGGTATTTGTTGGCGAGTAGGGTGGAGAAATGTAGTACTTCTTGCTGCAGGGCGATGCGCTGCTTCTCATTGGGTAGAAGTCCGTGTAGGTAGCTGTTGCTGTGCTGGGCGAGGTGCAGTACTGTTTGGGGGGTGTTGAGTCGAGCTGTTGCGTATTGATAGAAGACGGCGGAGGGGAGCAGTCCTCTCACGCTGGCATAGTCGAGCTCGTACTGCTCGACTCGCTGGCTGAGGCTGCAGTCTGATACGTGGTTGGCAAATTGGCGCAGCTGCTCAGCGCCCGTATGACCGAGCTTGGTGGGCAGGCCTGCGAGGTGCTGGTACTCGGGGGCGATGATGATGAGGGCGTCTATCTTGCCGTGCTTTTGGGGGTCGCAGTCATAGCTGATTTGCTCGATGACGGCTCGCAGGTGCTCTCGGATGAGGCTGCGCTCATCCGCTTGGTTGAGCGATCCACCTGTGTGGATGTGCTCGGCGAGGCGCAGGCTGCCCATGCGGTAGCGAGCGTAGTGGCTGATGCGCCCCTTGTCCATGATCATGACGCGCGTGTTGCCCGGGCCAAAATGCAGCATGAGCACACGCTTGTTTTGGAGCTCGCTATGCTGCTGGAGGGCTCCTTGCCCGTGGACGTAGAGCAGACGCGTCATCTCGCCATCATCCATCACCTTGAGCCTGAGCCCTGTGGTGATGCTGATGCGATTGACGAGGCTGTCCATGGTGTCAAGGTCCATGAGGATGTTGGATCCTCTCAGCTGGAGGTTGACGGGGCCAGCCGCCTCGTACTCCCTGACGAGGTGGAGGTAGTCTTGGATAATCTCGACGCATCGGTGCATGCGCTCGTGTGATATCTTGTTATCGCCAAAGACTTCGGCGGCAAGGTCAAGGGGCTGGCTGAGCTCATCGAGCAACTTGAAGTTGCTCGATGTATCTGATTTCTCTGCAATAATCATGGAGATGGAGCTAGCTCCAATAAAGATGACTGCTTGCATTTTTGCCTCAGCTTGCTGTTTGCGTCCAGACATGAGGGGGCGTGCTTAGATTTGGAGGTCGAGCAGGATTTTCCCAGCTCGGTACTCTTGCTGGGCGTGTGTGCAGGCCTGCTTGATGTCGTGCAGCCCGTAGCGCTCATCAATTGCTTGGGTGAGATTACCTGCGGCCATGGCTGCTGCGAGCTGGTCGTAGGCGCTCTGGATGTCCTCGCGCGGGGCGGATTCGAGCCATTTGGTGCACCAGAGACCACGCAGGCTGATGCCCTTGAAGATGAGCCAGCCGTTGGGCACCTTGATGCTCTTTTTGCTCATGGCGCCAAAGGTGACCATGCAGCCATTGGGGGCGAGCATGTCCATGAGTCGCAGGGAGCTATCACCACCAACACAGTTGGATGCGAGACGAGGGCGCGCGCCATTGAGCTGCGCGACAACGCTTTTGACCATATCCTCATCATCCTCACCCACCACGATATCTGCACCGAGAGCGCAGAGTTCGTCGCGCAGTTTGTCGGGGCGACGAACGATGTTGATACTGCGCAGACCCATGGACTTGCAGAGCTGGATGAAGCAGCGACCCACGCCTGAGTTGGCGGCGTTTTGCACGACCCAGTCACCGGGCTTGAGCTCGACATATTGGGTGAGGGCGAGCCAAGCGGTGAGGGGGTTCACCTTGAGCATCGCTGCTTGATGGGGATCCAGATCGGCACTAATTTTAATAAAACTCATTGCGGGGGCGCAGATGTACTTGCTCCATGCGCCAAAGCCCTTGAGCAAAATAACATGATCGCCTACTTGGAATGAGGCGTCATTACTCTGCTCGACGATGCCGTAGCCCTCAAGGCCTGCGGTTGACTCGGGGAGCTGGGGCTTGACTCCATAGACGCCCTGCACAAAGTTGATGTCGGCGGGGTTGATGGGCGCAGCGAGCATGCGCACGAGCAGCTCGCCCTCCTTGGCTGTGGGGATGGGACCGGTGGTGTAGCTAAGGACTAGCTCGGGTTGGCCGCATTCGGAAAAAACGACAAATTCATTCTCATTCATATGATCACAATTTTACACGCTCTCTATCGCAGGTCAAGCTGTATCTTTGTCCCACAGCTCTCTTATTTGCGCATTGTTGCGCATTGTATCCTATTGCTCAGTCGGGGCTCGCGTTGTGGTGTTTGTTGAAAGGTAGCCCAGCCAATAAGAGCCGTATTTAGCCTTGCGGTAATAAATTAAATATGCTAACATCCACCCAAGGATGATTATAGACTCTCAAGCCCTCGCAGAATGGAAACAGCGTGCAGCACGGCAACCCCAAGGGCGCACTGTGCTCGACCTCGAAGCAGATAGCCTTCATCGTCACCGAGAGAAGCTCTGCCTCATCCAATACGGCGACGTTGACGGTGTGAAATTGATCGATCCCCTCGCTATTGAGGACATGCGCTTTTTCAGCTCTTGGCTGGAGGATTCTGAGGTCTGGATGCATGGTGCAGATTATGATATGAGCCTGTTGCAACAAGCTTATTCTATTCTCCCTGCTATGATTCTTGATACGCAGATTGCTGCTCGCTTGCTGGGTTTTAAGAGCTTTGGTCTCGCCTCTCTCGTTGAGCATTTCTTTGGCGTGTTGATGAGCAAGAAAAATCAAAAAGCTGATTGGGGCAAGCGCCCTATCAGTCCTGCGATGCAGGATTATGCTCAGGGTGATGTGAAATACATGCTTGAGATGGCTGATATGCTGGTAGCTCAACTCAAGGAGAAGGGTCGCTATGACTGGTTCCTCGAATCCTGCGCTAGTAATCTGGAGAAGGGCCGCGCCCGCTATGGTCAGACCAATCCCGATGCATGGCGCATCAAGGGATCTGGCAAGCTCACACGCCGTGGACTCGCCGCGCTCAAGATACTCTGGACTTGGCGTGATTCTGAGGCTGCTGAGTGGGATCGCCCAGCCTTCATGGTCTGCTCCAACGATGATTTATTACGCTGGAGTCTTGCACTGCAAGAGTTCCGCACAGCGACCCCACGTCGCAACTTTCATAGCCACCGCGCCGCCCGCTTTACTAAGTCGGTAGAGCGTTTCCAGGCGATGGATGAGCATGATTACCCCAAGCGTCCACCTCGTATCCGTCGCGAGCAGGACGAGCAGTTTGAGGCTCGTCTGGCAGTCTGGATGGAGAAGCGCAGCAGGGCTGCTGAGCAGACTGGTATTGAGGCTGCCTTTATCGCCTCACGTCAGCAGCTTGAAAGTATTGCTGGTGATGAGAGTAATGGACCCCAACTGCTGCTCAACTGGCAGCGTGGCTTGCTCTGCGATTGAGTTTGCAGACGCTAGCCTGAGCCTGGCTTGATCACCTAGAGCACGCAGTCAATGCCTGCTCGTGCCAACAATCTCACACCGACGCTCATCTTGCGCGTCGGTGGCTGGGGCAAGAATGCGGCGACGCTCTCTTGCCCCATATTTGTTTATTCTCGGCGCAGTCCCTCAATCGTTGCAGGGGCTGATTGTCGCGCTAACGTGCGATGGCCAGACTCTCGATGAGCTGAGCCACGGCTGATGCGCCTCTCGCCTGAGGGCGGAGGCTTGGAGCTTTAGATGGATTGATAGCCGAACTCCACGAGTCGCTCGACCACTTTCTCCGCGGCTGCGGGGTTGTGCTCGCGCAGGGCGTCGAGTAGCTCGTCATGCAGGGCGATGGCTTGGGGCTCGTACTGGCGCTGATGCAGGACGGGTGTCCAGTGACGGCAGAGGTAGGCGGCGATGACGCGGTAGATCTCACTAAGGATGGGATTGCGCGTGCAGTCTGCAATCATGCAGTGAAAGGCCATGTCGGCATCAATTCCCTCGCCCTCGCGGTTCTTACAGGCTTGCAGTGCGGCTTCTAGTCGCTTGATGTCATCCTCACTGCAGTTTTGAGCGGCGATTCCGGCGATGGATTTCTCAATAGCGAGTCGTGCTTGGAGGATTTTTGCCAGTTCGCTTTGCTCCAGATGGTGGTCAAAGGCGGCGTGTAGTCGGTCGGTGGCGGTGACGTAGGTGCCATCCCCCGGGCGCGCGGAGAGCATGCCTGCATGGATGAGTCCTTGCAGGGCTTCGCGTAGGGTGTTGTGGCTGACTTCAAATTGTCGTGCAAGTTCGGTTTCCGCAGGGATGCGGGCACCTAGCTGCCAGTCGCCGGCGCGGATGTGGCCTTCGATGCGCTCGCGTACTTGGGTGGCGAGTGATTGTCGCTTGAGGGGGGTGGGTTTCATGCGTCGATGATGGACCAGAGTCGGCCTGCTTTGCCTGGGATGAGGCGGATGTTGAGGTCGAAGGCGCTGCTCAGGATTTCCTCGGTGAGGATTTCCTCGCGGCTGCCATCACAGATGATGCGGCCTTCGCGCAGGATCATGCCTTTGCTAAAAGCGGGCACGATGTCTTCGATGCGCTGGGTGATAAAGATGAGTGTGAGCTCGGGGCGCGTGACGGAAAGTTCCTCAATCGTTTTGAGGAGCAACTCCCTGCCTGCGATATCGAGGTAGACACTGGGCTCGTCGAGTATCATGAGCTCAGGGTCGCTCATGAGGGCTCGCGCGATAAGGATTTTGATTTGTTCGCCACTGCTCATCTCTTGGATGAGGCGATCGGCTAGGTGGCTGGCGTTGAATGTGTCGAGGAGCTCCGCGGCGCGGGCTTCTTCTTCGGGTGTCGCATCGCGAAAGAGTCCGATGGTGGCATCAGGGCCTGAGAGGACAATCTCACGACCGCTCCAGTTGCGCTCTGCTCCAAGCCATTGGTGCATCAGGGGGCTGACCCACGCGATGCGGCGGCGTAGCTCAGAGAGGTTGACTCCGCCAAAGCGTGAGCCTAGTACTTCGACCTTGGCTCCAAAGAGAGGCCAGGCGTATCCCATGAGCATGCGCACGAGGCTGGTCTTGCCTGCTCCGTTTGCGCCGAGGATGAAGTAGCGTTCTGCTTGCTTGACTTGCCAGTTGATGTCGTGGAGTACCTCTCGACCCGATAGGTAGAGGGAGGCTCCTTGGATGCTGATCGCTGTGTTCTTCTCCATGCTGTGCGTAGATAAAAGCGAGGCGCGACTATGAGCCGCGCCTCGCTGGATAGGGTCTTGTAACTAATTAGTTACGCTCAAAGAGTGCGCGAATCGTGCGACCTACAACTTCCACTGGGTGGTTGTGCATTTCGTCACGCTTGGCCTTGAGGATGGGGGCGCCGTTGGCTGCTTCTGCGAGCCATACACGGGCGAATTCACCTTCTTCAATGCGCTTGAGGGAGGCCTTCATCTTTTCCTTGACTTCGGGGCCGAGGATTTGAGGGCCATTGTAGTATTCACCGAATTCAGCGGTGTTGGAGATGACTTCATTCATGCTCTCAATACCACCGTTGTAGATGAGATCCACGATGAGCTTGGCTTCATGCACGCACTCAAAGTAGGCCATTTCGTGTGGGTAGCCTGCTTCGATGAGGGTCTCAAAGCCGTACTTCATGAGGTCAACAATGCCGCCGCAGAGGACGTTTTGCTCACCAAAGAGATCTTCGTAAGTTTCTTGCTCCATGCTGCACTCAAGCACGCCACCGCGTGTGAGGCCTTCAGTCTTCGCCATGGCGAGGGCTGTTGCGCGAGCTGTACCTGTGGCGTCTTGGAAGACAGCGATGAGGCCGGGGCAGCCAAAGCCTTCTTCAAACACACGACGTACTTCTGTACCGGGACCCTTAGGTGCCACCATGATGACATCAACGTTAGTTGGGGGTACGATGGTCTTGAATACGTAGGCAAAGCCGTGGGAGCAGCAAAGAGTCTTGCCAGCTGCGAGATTGGGCTTGATTTGGTTTTCGAAGACGGAGCCGTGGCTCTCATCAGGGAGGAGGATGTGGATGATGTCGGCCTTCTTGGAGGCTTCATCAACGCTGAGGACTTCAAAGCCCTCTTGTGTTGCTTTGTCCCAGCTCTTGCCAGGGCGCAGACCGATGATGACGTTTACACCGCTATCGCGCATGCAAAGTGCTTGTGCGCGACCTTGTGCACCATAACCGATTACTGCTACTGTCTTGCCGTTGAGAACGCTTGCATCGGCGTCCTTGTCGTGGATAATTTCCATAATTAAAGAGTATTTGAGCTAAACATCCAAACATTGGATGTTTAGATGTGATTTCAGTTTAACAGGATTTATTAACAATGCAAGCGGTAATTATGTAATGCATGCAAGAAAACTTGAAATGGAGCTTCTTATTGTTTAGAATCAGTTCATGAACACCACACAGCTTCGCGTCTTGAGCGATCAGTTTGATGAGATAGATGGCCGCCGTCCTCGTATCCTGCTTGGCGCGATGGGCTCTGAGGCTGATGAGAAATCGCTGCGCCTCTACGGGGCTTGCTTTGCGGATGCGGGGTTTGATGTGGATGTTAGCCCGATCGGGCAGTGTCCTGCGGATACGGCCAAGATGGCGATGGAGAACGATGTGCATATGATCGCGCTTTGTAGTGCTGCTGCTGGTGATGCGCAGCGACTCCAGCAGCTTCGCTCGGCATTAGATCAGATTGAGCGCCCCGATATTGTTTGCTTTGTGCGAGCACAGGCTGATGAGGCGACCGTGGCTGGCTACCTCGCCGCTGGAGCACTGGCTGTGATGGATGGCTCAAGTGATGATATCAATGCGGATATTGCTCAGGTCATCGACTGGCTCTTTGAGATTTACAACTAAATCGCCCTATGAATTTCTTTCAAAAAATAGCAGCGAGCGCAATCAAGAAGAAGCTCATCAGCAATTGCCCAGCAGATATCAAGGATGACCTAGAGCGCAGCCTCAATGACCCCAAGACCTTTGATTCCTTCTTTGGCTTTGTGAACGAGCAGAGGAGCAACCTCACGGGGGTGACTATTGATGCGGATGCGATCAAGGCTCTCTCTCTGCCAACTCGCATTGAGGCGATTATGCTGAGCAATCCTAGGATTCTTAAGTACCTCAATATAGCCATCCGTCGGATAGCTAAGTAAGAGTTACGCATGCATGCTCGCTTGTTTGCAGGGCGCTAATTGTCTTTTCGCTTGAGATGAGTTCAAGTACTAAAAAAAGCGCCCTCAGCTTGAGCTGGGGGCGCTTTTTGAATCTTTTTGTTCTGCTTAGCAGGAGTAGTTAATGGGCTCCTCTGTGATTGTCACATCATGAGGATGGCTCTCCTTGAGGCCGCCTGAGGTGATGCGAGTGAATCGAGCGTTGTCGCGCAGCTCCACAAGGTTGTTGGCACCGACGTAGCCCATACCCGAGCGCAGACCGCCCACGAGTTGGAAGAGCACATCGCCGAGCATACCCTTGTAGGGGACGCGAGCTTCAACACCCTCAGCAACCATTTTGTTGCTAGCATTTTGACCGTAGCGGTCGCCTGAGCCTGCACGCATAGCGCTCAGGGAGCCCATACCGCGGTAAGTCTTGAAGTTGCGGCCTTGGTAATGAACAACAGCACCGGGGCTTTCTTCGCAGCCTGCGAGCATACCACCCATCATGATGAGGTCTGCGCCAGCGGCGAGAGCTTTCACCACGTCACCCGAGTAGCGGATACCGCCATCAGCGATGACTGTCACGCCAGCAGGGCGAGCCACCTTAGCGACTTCTTGAATTGCTGTAAACTGGGGCATGCCCACGCCTGAGATGACGCGAGTCGTGCAGATGGAGCCGGGGCCCACACCTACTTTAATCGCATTAGCACCAGCAGAAATTAGATCAGCTGCACCATCTTGTGTGACGACGTTACCAGCTACAACTGGCTTGTCGGAGAGCTCACGGAGCTTCTCAATCACGTAGAGCACGCGGCTCGTGTGACCTGTAGCAGCATCAATAAAGAGTGCATCAGCACCAGCCTCAATCAGAGCTTTAGCGCGGTCGAGGAACTCTGGGCCTGGGCCTACAGCTGCGCCGCAGCGCAGGCGACCAAGTTCATCCTTGGAGGATTCTTGGAAGTTCTCACGCTTGCAGATATCAGTCTCAGTGATGAGACCAGCCAAGCGACCATTGCTATCGATGAGAGGCAGCTTTTCAATGCGCCTGCTGTAGATAATCTGGCGAGCTTCCTCAGGAGTTGTGCCAGGTCGGCCAGTGATGAGACGCTCGATAGGAGTCATGACATCAAGGACGGTAAGCTTGTTGAGGTCGTGTCCGTCAAAGACGCGCATGTCGCGGCCTGTGACAATACCCTGCAACTTCATATCGGAGTCAACGACAGGGAATCCTGAGAAGCCATGCAGAGCCATAATGGCGCGCACATCGCTAAGGGTCATGTCCTTGTTGACCGTGATTGGTTGAGTGATAACAGCGTTTTCGTAGCGCTTTACGCGAGCCACCAGTGCGGCTTGATCCTCAATACGGTTGTTGCGGTGAATGACACCAAGACCACCCTCACGAGCCATCGCAATAGCCATTTCTGCCTCTGTCACCGTATCCATGGGTGCCGAGAGAATGGGGAGGCGTAGGGGAAAACCCTTGACGAGCTGTGAGCAGGGGTCTGCGTCACTGGGGAGAATCTTGCTCAAACAAGGGAGCAAGAGGATATCATCAAATGTAAGTCCAAGTTGAATATCTGCCATGTCAGAGACTAGCGTAATCAACCCCGAGATGCAAGACTAATCCTAGCGTTGCATGCAAAAAATCAGCTTAAAATGTCAGAAAGCCAAGTGCGGTGGCTAATAAGGTGAGCGCAAAAAGCCCCAGTAACCCTGCAAATACAGTATCTACCAGCCTCAAGTGACGCAGGTAGCATGCGCGGAGAGGTCGCCACTGGAGCAATCCGCTCCACATCGCCCAGCCACCAGCGCCAAAGAGCGTCAAGCTGAGCACCACGGCCACGCGATACCAAGGTAAATCTGAAAACTGCTGCAGGGGAACGAGCGTCACACCAGCCAAGAAGAGCGTGCACTTGATGTTGAGTATATTACAGAGAAATCCCTGTACAAAAATACTCCCATCTGAGTCGCGCCGCATGGCGCTGCCTACCATGTCCTCTCCCTGCAAGCTCTGCGAGCTCACAATCTTGTACACCAAATACAGCAGCCAGAGAGCTGCCGCCACCAGCACATAATGACTCCAAGGCTGCTCCACCAGCCAGAGGCCGATGAGGCAAATCATGATGATATGCCCCGCAAAGCCTAAGCTAATACCTAGACCTGCCATCGTGCCCGCGCGCCAGCCCTGAGCTAGAGCCGTACGAAAGACGAAAATTACATCTGGCCCCGGGCTCAGCTGCGAGATAACCAGCAGAAGCGACATGGACACCAAGCTAACAATGGCCTCAATAATCATTCAACACTCACGGAGCTAAAGAAACCGCCACCCAGCAGCTTTGATCCAGCAGGGAAGGCATCGCAAGGAGCCTCCATCGCGTAGAACGCGCAGACCTGCCCAAGCGCAAGCGCGCGCAGGGGCTCATCAAAGAGTAATTCCACCGTCTCATCGTCCAGATAGCTGCAAGTGGCAGCGACACTGGGAGCGCGGTAGCGTGGCTGCACGAGCACGCGCTGAGGCAGGGGAGATAGCGTATTGCTAATCTGCGATACCTCGGCACGGCGCGAGTATAGACCTGCGGTCTCTAGACCCTCATAGCCTAGTACGAGCTGGTTTTTTTCTAAATTCTTGCCCACCACCACATAGGCTACACCCTCACGAGGTGATGCTATCTGATGCCCCTTGCGCTGCCCCATGGTAAAGAGATGCAGCCCCTCGTGGCGACCCAGCTTGCGGCCATTGATATCGACAATCTCGCCTGGATTATCAGGGAGATAATGGCGTAGGAAATCACTCATTTTCACCTGCCCGATGAAGCAAATGCCCTGCGAGTCTTTTTTCTCTGCATTGGGGAGCTTAAAGCGGCGCGCTAGCTCGCGTACCTCTGGCTTGGCAATATCGCCAATGGGGAACATAGCGGACGCCACCTGATCGGGGCGCATCAGCGCGAGGAAGTAAGATTGATCCTTGTTACCATCTGCTCCGCGGATGATATAAGAGCCCTCAGGCGCGTCAAAGCGGCGGGCGTAATGCCCTGTAGCAACTGCTTCAAAACCTTGGATGCGGGCATAATCCAGCAAGACACCAAATTTCATCTCGCGATTACAGAGCACATCGGGATTGGGGGTCGAGCCATTGCGGTAGCCCTCAATGAGGTAATGCACCACGCGGTCGCGATACTGCTCGATGAGGTCCACGACACGCAGTTCGATGCCTAGCGTCTCCGCGACGGCTCGAGCGTCATCTATATCTTGGAGCCAAGGGCATTCCCCGGGGATATTCTCATCATTAATCCAGTTTTTCATGTAGGCAGCAACCACCTCATGACCTTGCTCTACGAGCAGGGCCGCAGCTGCCGCGCTGTCCACACCTCCACTGAGTGCTACTAGAATACGTGCCATGGGAAGAATCTACAGCAAAAACGCAGAAAAGGGAATCCTAAAGTACAACAAAGAACCAGCTCGTCTCAATCAAGCACAAGAGCTAGTTGCTGCCATGTGCGTGCTTGGATGAGCTGGTTCTTTGTTGTTAGGGAGTTTTTAGCTAGGCATGCAGGCAAGCGCGTCGCTGATGCCTTGCTCGATAGCCGCAAAGGCTTGTCTAATCTCCTGCTCGCTAATGCAGAGAGGAGGCATGAAGACGATGGTGTCATGTGTGACGGGGCGCGTGAGCAGCTGATAGGGTCGCATGGCGACACAGGCTTTCTCTCCTGCGCGCTCGTTTTGCAGGTAGGGGCTGCCATCTGCTCTGGTGATGTCGATGCCAAGAATCATCCCCACCTGCCGATGGGCACGGACATAGGGGCTGCTCTGCTCAAGCTGCTGCGCAAGCTGCGCGATGAGCTCAATCTTAGGCACTAGATTCTCCAGCACCTGATCCTCCTCAAAGATATCAAGGCTCGCCATCGCCGCTGCGCAGCCGATGGGATGCGCGGTGAAGCTGTGACCATAGTAGAAGGTTTTGTTCTCGCTGTAGTCTCCAAGGAAGCTCTCAAAGATGCTCTCTGTTGTGAGGCAGGCGGCCAAGGGGCTATACCCACTGGTGAGACCCTTGGCGCAGCAAAGGAAGTCGGGGATGACTCCTTCGATCATGCTGGCAAAGAGTTTGCCTGTGCGTCCAAAGCCAGTCATGACTTCATCGCAGATGAGGTAGATGTTATTATCGTTGCAGTACTCACGCAGCTCAAGCAGCATGCCTTTGGGCCATGGGGTCATGCGGTTGACGCCTTGGATGATGGGCTCAATCACGATGGCGGCGATGCTGGCACGCTCGTCTTGGCTCAGGGCGTGTAGGTCTGCCATGCCTGTTGCATGGTGTACGGGGATGCCGTAGCCTTTGAACTTGTCAAAGAAGTTGGCGACTCCGCCCAGTGAGGCGGCTCCCATGGTGTCGCCGTGGTAGCAGTTGTTAAAGGCGACAAAGCTGCGGCGTGCTTCCTCCCCGGGGGTCTGAGCCCAGCTCTGGAATGCCATCTTGAGTGCGGTCTCCAGCGCGGTCGATCCGTCATCGGAGAAAAAGACGCGGCTGAGTGTGTCCTTGGGGAAGTAGCTGCAAAGGCGCGTGGCAAGGTCGCTGGCTAGTCCATGCGAGAAGCCTAGGTAGCTGCTGTGGGCTATCTTGCCTGCTTGTGCGGCGATGGCGCTCACGATGCGAGGGTGCGCATGCCCATGGATGTTGACCCAGATGGAGCTGTTGCCATCGATATAGCGTCGTCCGAGGCTGTCGCGCAGCCAGACGCCCTCGCCTGATTCGATGAATAGCATTTCGCTTTCCTTGCCCCAGATGCTCTGAGGGGTGAAGGGGTGCCAGCAGTGCTTGAGGTCGCGGCTGCGCCAGAGTTGTGTTTGTTGCTCGGGGGTCATGGTAGTCTTTATTCTTCTTCTTCGTCGGCGCGGGGTTCGCGTGGAACGAATTTCATGAGCTCCGCGTGGAAGCTCAGATGGATTGTGCCTGTGGGGCCGTTACGGTTCTTGGCTAGCACGAGAGTGGCCTCACTGCCTAGTGTTGCGCGCTCCTCCTCGTCCTCAGCGTAGTAGGCTGAGCGGTAGAGGAGGCCGATCATGTCGGCATCCTGCTCGATAGCGCCTGATTCACGCAGGTCACTCATCATGGGTGTACCCTTGTTCTTGCCTGCACGGCTCTCAGGGCCACGGTTGAGCTGAGCGAGCACCACGATGGGGACGCGCAGTTCTTTGGCTAGGCTTTTGAGCCCGCCTGAGATTTCTGCAATTTCACGCTCGCGGCTGTTTTGCGCCTGCTTGGTGTGGGATCGCATGAGCTGGAGGTAGTCAATGCCGATGAAGCCAAGATCGGGGTGATCCTTCATCACGCGGCGAGCCTTGGCGCGCAGCTCTGTGATGGAGATAGCCGCCGTGTCATCGAGGATGAGCTTGCTACCAGCTAGCTCAAGCATGGATTGCTTGAAATGCTGCATGTCATCAATACTCATGGTGCCCTTGTTCTTGATGCTTTGACGGCTCAGTCGGCTGCGGGCATAGAGCAGACGCTCGACCAGCTGGACGCTAGGCATTTCGCAGGAGAACATCAGGACGGGCTTTTTGAGGTCGAGAGCAATATGCTCAACGATGTTGAGGAGGAAGGAGGTCTTGCCCATTGCTGGACGAGCTGCGATGACAAAGAGCTCACCAGACTTCAAGCCATTGATGCACTCATCGAGTCGGGGGAAGCTGGAGCTGAGCCCCAGAGGCTCGCCCTTGGAGGAGAGCATGCGCTCCACATTGGCCATGGCCTCGGTGATATCCTGAGTCATGCTCCAGTTCTCACCCTTGGCGGCAGTCGCGCGAATTTGGAGGACAGCCTGCTCGGTCTCATCCAGCAGCTGCTCGACCTCTGCCTCACTGGTGAATGCGGAGTCTGTCGCCTTGTTGGCTGTGAGAATAATTGCGCGGCGGATGTACTTCTCCTTGAGTGTCTCAAAGTGGCTCTTAAAGAGTGCCGTTGTTGTGGCAAAGGCAAAGACATCCATCATGCCAGCATGACCACCGATGGCCTCAAGTTGTTTGCGGTCGTTGAGTTCTTGCGCGACGGAGACGGCATCAATGGGGATGCTCTTGTCATAGCGCGAGCGGAAAATATCCCAGAGAATACGGTGTGCCGGGATGTAGAAGTAATCGCCTGACATTCCCTCACTAATGCATTGCGAGATGATGTTGGTGGGGTCAATGACCATCATGGACAAGAGGCTTTTTTCCACGCCTGGAGCCTGAGGCATGATGTTGCCGCTAGCGCGAGCAGACTTGCTGCCTGAGGCGGCGTGGAGGTCGATGGTTTCTTGGAAGTTGTCAGTCATAGCAGCCTGCGCGTATTGTAGCGTGGGTAGGGGGGCAATGCAAGAAATTTTAGCTTTGAGACGCACGCTGTCATGCAGGCTCACCCACTCTTCATAATGATTATTTTGCTCTGTTGGTCTAGTTTCAGGGCTTGTAAGTTAATCGATGTTCTGCTAGGATAGCAGCCGCTAACGACCATGGATGACACCCCTATTCACCAACAGGACAACCCCAAAGGCATCCATAAGATGTATGGGGATTACTTTCTCGAGTACGCGTCCTATGTGATTCTCGAGCGCGCGGTCCCCCACGCCCTCGATGGTCTCAAGCCTGTACAACGCCGTATCCTCCACGCGATGGATCGCCTTGATGATGGACGATTCAACAAGGTTGCTAATATTGTGGGTGATACCATGAAGTACCACCCACATGGCGATTCCTCCATCGGCTCGGCTCTCGTGAGTCTCGGTCAGAAGGATTTGCTCATTGATATGCAGGGCAATTGGGGTAATATCCTGACGGGTGATTCCGCTGCGGCTGCTCGTTATATTGAGGCTCGTCTCTCAGCCTTTGCCAAGGAGGTGCTCTTTAGCCCCAAGGTGACGGATTGGAAGATGAGCTATGATGGACGTAACAAGGAGCCTGTGACGCTGCCTGTGAAGTTCCCCCTACTGCTGGCTCAGGGCGCGCTTGGGATTGCTGTGGGTATGAGCTGCCAGATTATGCCGCATAATTTTAATGAGCTCATTGACGCGGCTATTGCTTATCTGGGCGATAAGCCCTACACGCTCTACCCCGATTTCTTGACGGGGGGCTTGCTGGATGCGAGCGGCTATAATGATGGTGCCAATGGTAGCCGTCTGCGCAGCCGTGCGCTGATTGACACGAGCAACAAGAAGTGCCTGCGCATCCGCGAGGTTCCTTTTGAGACGACGACAGAGGCTATTATTGCTAGTATTGAGTCGGCTGTTGAGAAGGGTAAGATTAAGATTAACCGCATCGAGGATAACACGGCGGCAGAGGTTGATATTCTTATTTACCTCCCCCCCAATAGTGATGTGGAGAAGATTTGCAATGCGCTCTATGCCTTCACCCTGTGTCAGGTGAGTATCTCGCCTAAGGCGGTGGTGATTGTTGATAGTCGACCTGTGTTTATTGGCGTGAGTGAGATTCTGAAGCTCAATGTGGATGATACAAAGCGCCACCTCAAGGCGGAGCTCGAAGTGAAGCTCGCAGAGCTTGGCGAGTCTTGGATGCAGGCTAGCTTGGAGAAGATTTTTATCGAGAAGCGTATCTATAAGGTACTCGAAGAGAGCGATAACTGGGAGCAGTCTCTTAAGGAGATTGGCGAGAAGTTGTCGCCTTTTGTGGTTGATTTCCTGCGTGCTGTGACGCGTGATGATATTATCAGGCTGACCGAGATTCGTATTAAGAAGATTGCTAAGTATGAGCTGCATGCTGCGGAGAAGTTTATTTCGAAGCTCGAGGATGAGATTGCGAAGACTAATCGCAATCTCGCCCAGCTGACTCGCTTTACGATTCGCTGGTTTGAGGGGCTGCGCAAGCGCTACGGTGCTCAGTGGCCTCGTCGTACGCAGCTCACGGCATTTGATCAGGTGACGCGCGCGCAGGCTGCTGTGGAGAATGAGACGCTTTACCTCGATGAGGAGGGCTTTGCTGGCTATGCGCTCAAAAAGGGCGACCCGCTGGGCAAGTGCAGCAGCATGAGCGATGTTCTCACAATTGATTCTCAGGGTGTGCTGATGGTGAGGCGCATTCAGGAGAAGTTCTATGTGGGCAAGAAGTTACTCTATATTGGCGTGCTGCGCAGTGAGGATGACCCAGTCTTTAATCTGATTTACCGCGATGGTAAGGAGGGTGCTTGCTATGCGAAGCGCTTCAAGCTCGGCGGCTTCACTCGGGAGAAGGCTTATCCTCTCACGCAGGGGACTGCTGGTAGCCGTATTTTCTTCTTCTCCATGCATGATCAGGAGGAGGGCAGCGCTGCTATTGCGGTGAATGTCCACCTGAAGAATCAGCTCAGCAAGCTGCGCCGCCCCATTCTCTTTGACTTTGCGAAGTTGAGGATCAAGGGACGCATTGTGCGGGGTAATACCGTGACCAAGAATCCGGTGGAGCGCATTGCCCGCGCGCAGATTGCGCGTGAGGAGGATGAGCCGCTGATGCTGCCGCCTCTCGCTCCATCGAATGACGCAGAGCCGCTCACCCCAGATGCGATGGCGCTTATTGCGCCTGTAGAGTCTGCTGAGGCTCCTAAGGATGTCCAGCCTGGTCTGCCTGGCTTGGATTGCTGAGCTCATCTGAGCTGAGCCGCCCACAGAGTGCTGATAATTTCTTGGGGAGTGATTTTAGAGTCAGCTGCCTCAGATTGGGGTTGCCAAATTGAGCCCCAAGCTTTATACTCGCAGCCCGTCATGCAGCACTATTCTCAACAACTTGTTCGCTACCCAGAGATGGGTATCTCCCTTGACTTTTCCAAGATTTCCCTCACGCCCGACTTCATGGAGAGCATGCAGGATCGCATCACACGCGCCTATAGCGATATTGCTGCCCTTGAGGCTGGCTCCATCGCTAACCCTGATGAGGGTCGCATGGTTGGTCACTATTGGCTGCGCAACAGCGACTTGGCGCCTACCGCTGAGCTCAAGCTGCTCATTGATGAGCCCATCGCTGATTTGAAGTCCTTTGCCGCAGCTATCCACAGTGCAAGCATCGTTGCTCCCTGTGGCAAGCCCTACAGCAGCTGCCTTGTCATCGGTATCGGTGGCTCCGCACTCGGCCCAGAGTTACTGGCTGACGCCCTCCCTAATCAAGGTCTCAAGATGGCCTTCCTCGACAACACCGACCCCGATGGTATGATCAAGGTGCTCAATACCCTCTGCCTTGAGGAGACACTCGTCGTTGTCATCTCTAAGAGCGGTGGTACCCCTGAGACTCGCAATGGCATGGTCTGCGCGCAGGCCTACTTTGCGGACAAGGGTGTAGCCTTTGCCCCCCAAGCCGTTGCCGTGACTGGTATTGACTCAGCCCTCGACAAAGTAGCCCTCGCTCAAAGCTGGCTCAAGCGCTTCCCTATGGAGGACTGGGTCGGTGGTCGCACCTCGGTAACCTCCGTCGTAGGTCTCGTCCCAGCCGCCCTGCAAGGTGTGGATGTTGATGCCCTGCTCGCAGGAGCTGCCGACATGGACCGCAAGACACGCGCTCACGACTGTGCCAATAATGCCGCGCTCAAGCTCGCTCTGGCATGGTACAAGGCAGGTGAGGGTCAGGGACTCAAAGACATGGTCGTACTTCCCTACAAGGACAGTCTCGTGCTCTTCTCTAAGTACCTGCAACAACTCATCATGGAGTCCATCGGCAAGGAACTTGATCTCGATGGCAAGCTTGTTCATCAAGGTCTCTCCGTCTATGGTAACAAAGGCTCCACTGACCAGCACGCCTACGTGCAGCAATTGCGTGACGGTATTCACAACTTCTTCGTCTGCTTTGTCGAGGTGCGCCAGTCCGCTGCTGACGGCGTTGAGGTCGAGCCCGGCTTTAGCTCTGGTAACTACCTGCAAGGTTTCCTTCGCGGCACGCGCAACGCGCTGGCTGATAATGGTCGTGAGAGCATCACTATCTCCATCCCCGAGGTGAATGCCTCCACACTCGGCATGCTCATTGCTCTCTTTGAGCGCGCAACGAGCTTCTACGCTAGCCTCGTGCACATCAACGCCTATCATCAACCAGGCGTGCAAGCAGGCAAGCTTGCTGCAAATATCTTTCTCACCCTGCTTAGCGATGTGAAGGCTGCTCTGAGTCCTGAGCTCCGCACAGCAACTCAGATTGCTGCTGAGCTGGGAGCCAACGAGGAGGACTGCTACCATGCGCTGATGCATATCGCTGAGAGCGGTAAGGCAAGCTGGCAGATGGGCGCAAGCGCCGCAGAGGATAGCTTTGCGGCCAAGAGCTGAGTTATAAAATTTCATTCAAGCCGTCTCGTGATCTACGAGGCGGCTTTTTGCTTGGTATGTGCGCCCATCCATTTGGCGCGCAGTGCTTGCGCAGAATGATATTAACTCAAACACCTCCACCGCCCTGCGACAATATCCAAGTCACGCAGACACAATGACTCTGACTTGAGCATTGACAGATAGAGCCAACTGCGGCATCATAGGCGCATGTACATCCCCTCACAGACTGAGAGATACAGCAAGGTTGCTAACTATACCCTCCTTCTCTGCCTCGTCATCCCTAGTATTGTGGTGGATCTAGTCTATAGTGACGTGATGGGTATCATGGATGTCTTGGGTGCATGCGTCTGGCCGATTGCTTGGCCTCTGACCTTTCTCACGGGTAGCAAGGGCTTCTCTCTCTTTGTGGGTAGTGTTGTGCTCCTCGCTGTTTTTCTCTGGCTGCGCCGCAGCTCGAAGCCTGCGAAGCAAAGGCTCACCATCGCCATCGTCTTGGGGATGCTTCTCGCTCTCGCACTGCGCCTCATCTTTGTCCTCGAGCTTAGCGAGGCGGTGATTCGCCACGGACTCAATAACTGAGTCATAGCCCTGCTCGTGGCTAGGCGCTCTTGTTGCGCATCCTTCTCTCTATAAGTGTAATTAGGGCTTGCGCTGGTAGCTTTTTTGGGTTATGCTGATATCTCTACGCTAACGTGGTTTTATCTTATGACTATCTTTGCTCGTCTCTCGCTAATTTTCTGTCAAGCAGCCTGCTTCGCTATGGTCTTGCTAAGTCCCTGCTTGGCTGTGCCAGATACAGTTAATTCCGGGTCGCTCGCTCCTATTATGGTGAGCTCAAAGGATGATTTGCAGAGAGAGATTGCCAAGGCTGTTGAGAAGTATGGGGATAGGGCTGACCTCAACCATATTGACACCTCTCGTGTCACGGATATGAGTGATCTCTTTTACGGTAGCTCTTTTAACGGCGATATCTCGGGCTGGAATACATCTCGAGTGCTCCGTATGGAAGGGATGTTTCGCAAGAGCTCATTTGATGGTGATATCTCGCGCTGGAATGTCTCAAATGTGACCAATATGTCCGCGATGTTTTCTGTCTCCAAGTTCAATGGAGACATCTCGCGCTGGAATGTCTCGCGCGTGATCCGTATGGATGAGATGTTTGATTATTCGAGTCTGACGAGTGATTTGTCGAGCTGGGTTGTGGGTAATGTGGAGAATATGGAAGGGATGTTTCGCGGCTCGGTCTTCAACGGTGATATCTCAAACTGGGATACCAGTCGCGTGCTGACGATGAAGATGATGTTTAAATCATCGACGTTCAATGGCGATATCTCGGGTTGGAATACATCGAGAGTATACTCCATGGAATCGATGTTTGCCTACTCGGCCTTTAATGGCGATATCTCTAGGTGGGATGTGAGCCGAGTGTTCCGTATGGGTGGGATGTTTGCATATGGTTCTTTTTTGGGTGATGTCTCACGCTGGAAGATGTCGATTTACGTCAAGAAGAAAGAAATGTTTCTAGATATTGACAGGCGTGCGTCTGAATCTGTGCGGGGCAATTCCCCGAGGGCGAGAAACATCCCGAAAAGTCGCTCAGATCTCATCACTCTAATCAAGAAGGCTGTGCGGGATCATGGTATGTCAGCCGATCTCAATTTTATTAATACCTCCTCACTCACCGATATGAGCAATGTTTTTGCCAACAGCTCATTTACGGGTGATATCTCAGGCTGGAATACGGCTCGTGTGACGAATATGCAGGGCATGTTTCGCAAATCGAAGTTTGATGGCGATATCTCCAAGTGGAATGTCTCGAAGCTGCGTAACATGCAGGATATGTTTAGCGGGGCGGTATTCACGGGGGGGGTCTCGCATTGGGATGTAGGATCGGTGCAGAACATGAATCGCTGCTTTTTAAGAAGTAAGTTCGATGGCGATTTGGGTCGCTGGGATGTCTCTCAGGTTTTGGCGATGCGTGGCATGTTTGATAATTCGTCTTTCTCAGGGGACATCAGCAAGTGGAATTTGGCCAAACTAGTTGATAAATCCATCTGGATGAGTATCGTTAAAGCTAATGAAAAGCCCGTAGCGGACACTAAAGAAGCTGCTCCGATGAGTCTTGATGAGCTTAAGGAGGCTGTCCAGGAGCTCATTGCGGAGAATGGCAATAATGCTGATCTGAGCTCGATTGACACCTCGCAGGTGACTGACATGTCGGGGCTCTTCCGCGACTCGGATTTCAATGGTGATATCAGCCAGTGGGATGTCTCCAAGGTGGAGAACATGGAGGGGATGTTTACCAATAGCCCGTTTAATGGTGATATCAGCCAGTGGGATGTCTCTAGGGTGGAGAATATGCGGGCTATGTTCTGGAAGGCGAAATTTAATGGCAACATCTCCAACTGGGATATTGGGAGTGTAACCAGCATGCGCGGTATGTTCTCCGAGGCTTTGTTTAATGGCGATATCTCTAGCTGGGATGTCTCCAAGGTGGAGAATATGCGGGATGTGTTCTGGAAATCGAAATTTGATGGCAACATTTCCAATTGGAATACTGAGAGCGTCACCAGTATGCGCGGTATGTTCGCCGAGTCTGTGTTTAATGGAGACATCTCCAAGTGGGATGTCTCCAAGGTGGAGTGCATGGAGTCGATGTTTAACCAGAGCCTGTTTAATGGCGATATCTCCAAGTGGGATGTCTCCAAGGTGGAGAACATGAAGGCGTTGTTTTACCAGAGCCCGTTTAATGGAGACATCTCCAAGTGGGATGTCTCCAAGGTGGAGAGCATGGAGACGTTGTTTTACCAGAGCCCGTTTAATGGCGATATCGCCAAGTGGGATGTTGGGCGCGTGAAGACGATGGAGACAATGTTTTACCGGACCCCGTTTAATGGCGATATCGCCAAGTGGAATGTCTCCAAGGTGGTGAACATGAAAGCGATGTTCTTGCAGTCGAAATTTAATGGCGACATCTCTAGCTGGGATGTCTCTAGAGTGGAGTGTATGCAGTACATGTTCGAAGACGCTCGCTTTGATAGAGACCTCTCTAAATGGAATATGAGCAAGGTGGCGGATTCGGATAAAACTCACGTTCTTTCTCGCGGCAAGCTTAGCGATACGTCTACTGCGGATGTCGCTAAAACAGCCCCAGCTGCTATAGATCGCGAGCGCATTGAGGTGACAAGCAAGAATCAGCTCGTCGAGCTTATCAACAAAGAGATCCGGGAGAAGGGGTCAAAGGCTAATCTTAACTTCATCGACATCTCACGCGTCAGCGATATGAGCAGACTCTTCTACCTCTCTACCTTTAACGGCGATATCTCCCAGTGGGATGTCTCACATGTTGTTAGCATGAGCGGAATGTTCTGCGGCTCAAGCTTCAATGGTAATATATCGCGCTGGAATGTGGGTTCTGTCCGAGATATGCGTGGCATGTTCTGGCTCTCAAGCTTCAATGGTAATCTCTCCGGCTGGAGGGTGAGCCGTGTGCGTTACATGGATTTTATGTTTGAGCGCAGTGCGTTCAATGGCGATATCGCGAGCTGGGATGTCTCGAGCGTGGTGAGCATGATGAGTATGTTCCGCGCCTCAAGCTTCAATGGTAATCTCTCTGGCTGGGATGTATCTGAGCTGCGCGACATGCGCCACATCTTTGATGAGAGCTCGTTTAAGGGTGATATCTCTGGCTGGGATACAACGCGCATCAATGAGCAGAACAAGGACTGAGGGCTGGGGGCTGGTTGATGAGCGTTTGTATGCTCCCCTCTGCTGCCCTCTGTGCTGCCCTTGTCGGGTTCTGCTCTCGCCACAATCTGGGTGGGTACTGCTAGCGCAAAAGACACGGCCTTGAGCTGATGTCAAGGCCGTGTCTGTAATTTATCGTCTGAGGCTGCGCTCTTATTCGGCTGTGCGGCGTTTGTAATCGCTGAGTTGGGCTGCGAAGCGCACGCCATTTGCTTGGATGCTCTCAAGACCCTTCTCTGCGGCGAGGCGGATGTCCTCGTCAGCATCCTTAGCGTATTCACCAAGCAGGCTTGCTACCCACTTAAAGTCGTGCAGTGAGCTGAGGGATCGGATGAGGGAGAGCTTTTGCTGGCGGCTCTTCTCAAGCACCTTGCGTCGCTCCTTGAGCTTGGGCAGCTCAGCACTATCATCGCCGACGTAGTCGCCAGCATCGGGATCAACCTTGTTGATGACCGCCTGCCAGTCCGAGCTGTCCTCATTGATGGCATCGTAGATGTAGGGCAGGATTGATTTGGCTAGCTTGACGTCGCGCTCGCGGTTCTGTGCAAAGGCGGTTGCGAGGGCTGAGCGCATGGTCCTCATGCTTGGGTCGTTATCAGGCAGGGTTCTGCGCATGTCGAGGAGCTCGGGGATGAGTTTATCATCGCCCCAGTTGGCCACAAAGATGAGCTCTTTGTTCCAGTTCTCGGAATCTTGCATACGTGGTTGGTAGTGGGCGAGCGCCTTCTCGGAGCAGCCCTTGGCCATGGTGCTCAGCAGGGGGAGGCGGTTCTTGCCTTGGACGCTTTTAAAGATTTGATCTGCAATCTTGCTCTTTTTATCGGCATCCTCGCTCATGTCAATGATGTTATCGAGGCAGATGGCAAAGGTCAGGAGGAGCTTTCGATCAATTTCTTTTTGCTGGAGTTGCTCAAGGATGAGTGGCAGTTCTTTCTCGGAGACTCGCAGGCCCATAGCTTCCCAGATAGAGGCGACAAGCTCGTCTTGATTCTTGAATGACTTGCGCTTGGATACCTCATCAACGAGTTTGCTGAGCTTATCGTTGATGTTGGGGATGTCGGCTACTGCGAGTCGCTGCACCTGCCAAGTGAAGAGCATTGGTGAGATTTTTGGCGCATTTTTCTTGAGCTGGCTAAAGACCATTTTCTCGATTTTGGGATCAGACTCAGCCATGATACCCAGTAGGAGGCAGGCATTCTGCGCGACGCCATTAGCATTGGGGCCAAAGCGCTTTTTACCTTGTTCATTGAGTTGGTAGGGGTCAATGACCACACCCATGAGCATACGGGCGTCCTTGAGGCTGCATTTGAGTTTGATTCCCTTTTCTTTGACCTCTGCGAGGTTTTCAGCCCCTTTTTGGTTGATTTCCTGTGCTTGGATCAGCAGTTTGTTGGTATATTCGACTTCTTGCCTTGCCTTCGCCTTCGCCGCATTAGTTGATATGATGTGGTTGCTGGTGAGAGCTGCAGCTAGAATGATGGCGGTTAAGCCACCGATGAAGATGGGTTTTTTCCAAAGAGGTTTCTCTGAGAGCTCTGCTTGAAGGCGGCGAATCTCTGCGTCGCGAGCGCGGAGTTCACCGGGGCTGAGTTCGGAGTCGTCTTGGTCTTGGTCTTGGTCTTGGTCAGTGGCGGCAGCTGGCGCGGTATCTGCTGGGGGCTTGAGCCCAAGACCGATTTTCTTGACTGGGGCGCGCTTGATGCCGGCTGCCTTTGCTGGAGCAAGTCCAACATTAGAGGCTGGCAGGGAAGCGCCTGCTGTGGCTGCGCCTGGCCTGCGGACGGTGGTCGCTGGTACCGTGGGGTCTACTGGTGCTTCATCGTCGATGCCTGCGAGGTTGCGAGCTGGTACGTCGGGGATGCTGGGTGCGGCTGGTACATCGGCTGCTGTGACGATGGCTTCTGCGGCTTTGGCTTGTTCCTCGGCTTTGGCTGCTGCGGCTTGTTCCTCGGCTTTGGCTGCTGCGGCTTGTTCCTCGGCTTTGGCTGCTGCGGCTTGTTCCTCGGCTTGGAGCTCTGCGGCGGCTTTGGCGGCAGCCTCAGCCTCAGCGGCCTTGGCTGCTTCCTCCTCGGCTACCTGGCGGTTGTATTCCTCCATCTGGCGGTTGTATTGCTCCATTTGCTCCTCATAATCCTTTTGAGCGAGGCGCATGGCCTCGGCTTCTGCTGCAGCGGCTGATTTTGCTTCTTCCGCGGCTTTGGCCTTGGCTGCGGCGGCATCTTGCTTGTTGACGGGCTTGATCTTACCGAGCCTCGTAGCTGCTCCACTCGAGTTGACTGCGTTGAGTTTGAGCTTGGTTTTGGGGATGACGGCCGCTTTGCGCAGTGTGGTTTTTGGGATTAGAGGTGTAGGAGAATTGGGATCAGACATGATGAAATATTGAGTTCTTGCTAAATTATACAAAATTGAGTTGGGCTTGGCAACAGAGTAATGATGCTACCCGTTTTTTTTCTGCTTAGTAGCGTTTGCGCAGCCAGCAGAGGCTGAGGATGACCATCAGCGAGATGCCGTAACTCACGTAGGCGCTAAGTCCCAGCGGCCAGACCTGTTGGAAGTCGGAGATGGGGATAAAGATAAGCAGAGGGTAGCAGACGATGATGACAAGGAGTCCTATGCAGGCTGCAATGCGGACTTTCTTCTTGCCGTAGAGAGCAAAGTAGTAGGCTGTAAGACAAGCTAAGCCCATGAATGCTACGTTGAGGAATGCGGGGATGCTCGCGCTCTTATGAGAAAAGCTCAGGGTCGTCATTGCCATTGAGACAAAGAGGATAATGCTAGTGATGATGCCTTTTCTGAGCTTGCGAATGCAGGAGAAAAAGAAAGGAATCAAAAAGCAGATGTTCATCATCACCAGACTGCTCGTCCCCTCAGCTGGATGCCAAGGGAAGAGCGCATGGGAGGAGATCAGACTTAGCAGCATAAAAGGCCAAGCGCACCAGAGGGCGAGCTCAGGGAGCGTATTAAGCCCACGGAGGATGTCAAATTGGCTGCGGATAAGCTGGGCTGCTAGCCCGAGGTAGGCGACGATGCTGGCCGCGGCAAAGATGCCAGCAGGGATAGATGCCTTGTATGTCCAGAGAGGCTCACCGAGTAACGTGGCAGGGTTGTAGGGGTGGGTGGCTGCCAGCCTGCTCAGCCAGACGCCTGCAATGAGCAGGGCGCTTAGCAGAGCTAGGAGGAAAAGTCGTCGGTTCATCGGCGACTTTTAGGGCTGAATGATGGCATCTGAGCAGCGCAGACCGTCAAGTGCGGCGGAGACGATGCCGCCAGCGTAGCCAGCGCCCTCACCACAGGGGTAGAGGCCAGCGAGCTCGGGGTGCTCTAGGCTCTCCTTGCTGCGAGGGATGCGTACGGGTGAGCTGGTGCGGGTCTCGCAGCCGATGAGCATTGCCTGCTCGCCTGCAAAGCCGCGCAGCTTACGGTCAAAGAATTGTAGTCCCTCGATCATACGGCTCGTGATTGCCTCAGGGAGCAGATCATGGAGATTGTAGGATGTGAGACCGGGCTTGTAGCTGCTCTCCAGCAAGCTCTCAGAGGTTGTCTTTTGTAGGAAGTCGCTCACGCGCTGTGCTGGCGCGCGCATCATGCCGCCGCCTGCGATGGCGGTAGCTTGCTCAAGCTTCTTCTGGTAGGCGATGCCTGAGAGTACACCGTACTCCGCAGCATAGATATCGCTATCCTCAGGCTCAACCGAGACGACAAAGCCCGAGTTGGAAAAGGGGGAGTTGCGGCGCGAGAGGGACATGCCATTGACCACGACCTCATCATTGGCGGTAGCTGCAGGCACGACAAAGCCACCGGGGCACATGCAGAAGGAGTGCACGCCGCGATTGCGGATTTTGGTGGCGAGGGTGTAGCGCGCAGCTGGCAGGTAGTCAGGGCGGCTCTCCCCCTCGCTGAGGTGGTACTGTGCCCTATCAATGATGGATTGAGGGTGCTCGATGCGTACACCGATGGCAAAGGCCTTGCGCTCCAGCAGTAGACCCTCATCATGGAGCAGCTGATAGATGTCGCGGGCACTGTGACCCGTTGCAAGGATGGTAGCAATTCCCTCCCACTCAACACCGTTTGCCGTGCGTACGCCATGGAGGCGCTTGCCGTCTGAGGATCGAAGTAGGGCTGTGACACGGTGGTTGAAATGGACCTCGCCACCTGCGGCAAGGATGCTCTCGCGCATCGCCTGCACGACCTTAGGTAGCTTGTTTGAGCCAATATGGGGGTGGGCATCTGTCAGGATGTCGGGGGAGGCACCGTGGGCTACAAAGCAGCCATAGACCTCTTGCACCGATCCACGCTTGGTCGCGCGGGTGTAGAGCTTGCCATCGGAGAATGTGCCAGCTCCACCCTCACCAAAGCAGTAGTTTGAGTCCTCATTGACCAGTCCCTCACAGTTGATGGGGCGCAGGTCAAAGCGGCGAGCTACCACATCCTTGCCTCGCTCGAGGATGATGGGGCGCAGGCCGCGCTTGATGCAGTTGATGGCGGCAAAGAGGCCAGCAGGGCCACTGCCAACAATGATGACACGAGCGGCGTTAGCTGGCAGCTGGGTGTAGTTGGCACTTGGTTCCTCCAGTGCTGGCAGCTCCTCATCAATAGCGACGAGGTAGCGCAGCTGCTTCATCACCTGACGGCAACGCGCATCAATGCTCGACTTGAGCAAGCGCATGCCCACAATCTGCTTGGGTTGAATACTCAGCTTTTCGGCTACAGCCTTGCGGCAGACTTTTTCCTTTTCGGCGTCTTGGATAGCGACGATGACATCAATTTGCGTGATCATGAATTTGAATTAAATGCTTTGGCTCATGCAGTTTGCAGGAGCATCACCGCTCGTGCTACCTACAATCTGAGCAGGCACACCAGCAGCTGTGGTATGGGCAGGTATATCCATGAGGACAACCGAGGAGGCGGCTACCTTGGCGCACTCGCCAAGCTCAACGCGACCTAGCACCTTGGCACCTGCGCCAAGCATCACTCCAGAGCGTACAATGGGGTGACGGGCACCGCCCTTCACCTTGCCAGTACCACCCAGCGTGACAGCATGGAGGATAGAGACGCAATTCTCAATGATTGCCGTCTCGCCCACGACAAGACCCGTACCGTGGTCAAGCATGACACCGCAGCCAATCTGAGCTGCTGGGTGAATATCCATGGCAAACACCTCACATCCCATACTTTGGAAGTGCAGCGCCATCAAGTGACGTCCCTGTTTCCAGAGGATGTGCGCAACGCGGTAAGTCGCCATCGCGTGAAAGCCCTTGAAGAAAAGTAGCGGCTCTAAGATGCTGCGGCAGGCCGCATCGCGCTCCACATAAGCAAGCAAATCAGCCGCCATACAGTCGAGCACCACAGGATTGCTGCGCAGAGCCATACGAATCATCGGCTCAATATCATCACGGCTCATATCGCGGCGCGAAAGCTTGCGCGCCAGACGCGCAGCAACTGAGCCACAGAGAGAATCGCGGCTCAGGATAACATCCTCAAGCATTGCGGAGAGCTTGGGCTCATCAATCAGCGCCTGCTGAGCCGCAAGTTGAAGATTAGCCCATACCGTCTCCGTCAAGTTCTCCCTTGTGGGGAGCATGTGCTCTGGGCGGATATCCATAAAATCTTGTGAGCTTACTGGCTGCAATTAGTCATCATCTCATCGAGACGATAAGTCAGCTCGCAGAGAGCTGCACGAGCTGGAGACTCAGGAAGCAGCCAGAGCACATCGCGAGCCTCGGCATTGCCGCGTAGACCCTCATCGATAGACTGGCGGATAGCCTCGGCAAAAGCATGTGTGCCGCGTAGAGCTGTGTAGTCCACAGCCTCATGTCGCTCAATCGAGTCGCGCACAGCAGCAGCCACATCCTCGCTAGAGGACTCCATAAGGAAGAACATAGGCAGCGTCAGCTTGCCCTTCTCTGCATCCGTGCCAAGCGTCTTACCTGCGGCAGCATCCGTGCCTGTAAGATCAAGCACATCATCATAAATCTGGTAGGAGATGCCCAGCAGCGTGCCCATGCGGTTGAGCTGCTCAATCATCTCATCATCCATCCCTTGAATTGAGGCCGAGGCGCTCATTGCCGAGGCAAAGAGTGTCGCCGTCTTCTTGCGGATAAGTTCGTAGTAATCATCGCGTGTCATCTCCATATCCCAGAGGCGAGAGCTTTGCTCTACTTCGCCTTGGCAGAGATCGCGCACGGCTAAGGCCATGCGGCGGCTGAATCGAGGAGCTGCGATTTCGCAGCCCATTACCATCGCTTGAGCGAGTAGGGCGTCACCCAAAAGAATTGCCATGTTATTGCCCCATAGCGCATTAGCTGTGGGCTCGTCGCGGCGAGTATCGGCCTTGTCGAGTACGTCGTCATGGACTAGTGAGGCGATGTGGATCATCTCAAGCAGCGCGGCAAAGGTGATATGATCATCCTTGATGCCGCCCGTTGCGGCAGCTGTGAGGAGGACCAAACCGGGGCGAAGCATCTTGCCTTGTCCCTTGCATATTTGGCGCATGTAGTTTTGAGTATGAGGATCAAACTCCACAATTTGCTCCTCTATGGCATCGCGAACACGCTGAAGTTCATATTGTATGACCTGCATGTGGGCGCGTTTGTTGCGCAGCTTGGAAAAGAAGGGAAAGCTCATGGGATTCTTGGAATGACTATAGCATTATTGGCCTATATTTGCAAATCTTTTCTCTGTGAGGGATGCGGTCTGTGCCATCTTGAGTTGAGGTTTTTTGAGAGATATACCCATCCTGTTATCTTATTTAGATAGAGATTGCAAAAAATGAATCGGGGGAGATTTGCCTAGCTAAGGGTAATTGCTGGCCGCCTGCCTCCTTGGATTGCGCTGCTTATTGCTGCGTGCTGCGGTAGGGGCTCTCCTCCATCAGCGCTGCTAGCTCACCTAGTAGGAAGAAGGAGCCGCAGACGAGCGTTGTCTCATCCCTCGTTGCTCCATCCAACGCCTCTCCCAAGCTCTCAGGCATGATGGTATCCCCTTCAATTAACTCGGCGAGTTCGGCGGCAGGCATGATGCGAGGGGAGTTGACGGGTGGTAAAATCCATTGCTTCACGATGGGGCTAAGGATGGTAACCATCTCCCCCAGCTCCTTATCGGCGGAGGCGGCAAAGATGCAGTTGCAACGCTGCTCTCCATGCTCGCTCTGCCAAGTTTCTTTTAGCACGTGCATGGCATGCGGATTGTGCGCCCCATCTAGGATGAGTGGCGCGCCAGCTGGGCTCAAGCATCGCTCGTAGCGTCCCGGCCAGCAGGTGCTGGCTAGCCCTAGCTCGATGTGCTCAGGCTTGAGTTCGTGCCCTGTGAGGCGAGCGATTTGCTCGATGCCCGCAAGCGCAAGCGCGGCATTCCAGCTCTGGTGCGCGCCATAGAGCCCCAGCGCTTTGTCGCTGATGGGCTGCTGGATTTGCTCAAGTTGGCAGCCGAATTTAGCGCAGCGCGCATCAATGACTTTCTCTACCTCAGCTTCTTGTGGTGAGCTAATGACCTGCACGCCTCGATGGATGATGCCCGCCTTCTCGCTGGCAATGGCCGTGAGTGTGTCTCCGAGGTACTGCGTGTGCTCGAAGGTGATGGGGGCTAGCAGCGCGATGTCTTTGTCAATCGCGTTGGTGGCGTCTAGACGACCGCCTAGCCCTGTCTCTAGGATGAGCAAATTGCAGCCCTGCTCGCTAAAGTAGATCATCGCCAGCGCAAAGACGTACTCAAAGAAGGTAGGCTTGCTCTCCCAGTCCTCTGTGAGGACGCGTAGTTTGCGGATGAGTCGATTCACATCCGCATCAGCGATCATCTCGCCCCCCACGCGGATGCGCTCGTTGAAGCGGATGAGGTGGGGTGAGCTAAAGAAGCCTGTGCGGTAGCCTGACGCGCGAGCGATGCTCTCCGCAAAGGCACAGCTGGAGCCCTTGCCATTGCTCCCAGCCACATGGATGACACGGCATCCCTCGGGGGCTTGGGCTACGCCGCAGGCCTTGAGTAGCCGCTGTGTGCCCTCCAAGCCTAGCTTGATGCCAAAGACTTGGCTGCTATAGAGCCAGTCTAGTTCACGAGAAGAGGAGGAGGGCATGGCGGTTGTTTTTAGTAGCGGTAGGCCTCAGGCTTGAAGGGTCCATCGACCTTGACGCCGATGTAGGAAGCCTGATCGGGGCTCAGGGTGGTGAGCTTGACACCCAGCTTGGCAAGGTGCAGGCGTGCAACCTCCTCGTCAAGGTGCTTGGGTAACACCTCCACGCGTGGGCTGGCGTTATCTCTGTCCTCCCAGAGGGCGATTTGCGCGAGTACTTGATTAGTGAAGCTATTGCTCATCACAAAGGAAGCGTGACCTGTGGCGCAGCCAAGGTTGACGAGTCGACCCTCAGCGAGCAAGTAGATGCAGTGACCATCCTCGGGGAAGATGTACTTGTCCACCTGAGGCTTGATGTTGACACGCTGTATGCCAGGATGGTTTTGCAGGCGTGCCACTTGGATTTCATTGTCAAAGTGACCGATGTTGCAGACGATGGCCTGATCCTTCATCCCAAGCATGTGCTCGAGTCGAATGATATCAAAATTACCTGTGGTGGTGACGTAGAGGTTAGCGATGGGCAGGGTATCTTCAACCGTGAGTACGCGGTAGCCCTCCATCGCGGCTTGCAAGGCGCAGATGGGGTCAACCTCGGTGATAATCACCTGTGCGCCCTGACCGCGCATTGCTTGAGCGCAGCCCTTGCCTACGTCGCCGTAGCCGCAGATGACGACAACTTTGCCAGCGAGCATCACATCTGTGGCTCGCTTGATGCCGTCGGTCAGACTCTCGCGGCAGCCGTAGAGATTATCAAACTTGCTCTTGGTCACCGAGTCGTTTACGTTGATAGCTGGGATGAGCAGCTTGCCTGCGCGCTCCATCTCATAGAGGCGGTGCACGCCTGTGGTAGTCTCCTCGGAGACACCCTTGAGCTCGGGCATCCACTTGTGGAAGATACCAGGTTGCTCAATGGCAACGCGCTTGAGCAGCTCCTTGATGACGCCTTCTTCCTCGCTGGAGGCGGGGGTATGAACCCAGTTGTCGCCATCTTCCATCTCGTAGCCCTTGTGGAGCAGCAGGGTGACATCGCCACCGTCATCAACCACCATTTGCGGGCCGAGGCCATCGCGATGGGTGAGGGCTTTCCATGTGCAGTCCCAGTACTCGACCAAGGTCTCACCCTTCCACGCAAAGACAGGCACGCCAGTAGCTGCGATAGCGGCGGCGGCGTGGTCTTGGGTGGAGAAGATATTGCAGCTAGCCCAGCGGACATCAGCACCGAGATCAGTGAGCGTCTCAATGAGGATAGCTGTCTGGATGGTCATGTGCAGCGAGCCTGTGATACGTACGCCTGCGAGGGGTTGAGACTTGCCATACTTCTCGCGGCAGGCCATGAGACCGGGCATCTCGTATTCTGAAACTTGGATTTCCTTGCGGCCCCAATCACGGAGGCTCATGTCTGCTACTTGATAGTCTGTGCTCATGGTAATGCTGCGTCTTGACGCGCGCACATGATAGCGCAGATGCGCTAGGAAAGCAAGGAAATGTAGGTAGGAAGAACGCGGCAAATAAATAGATTCTCAGGGGGGCGCGGTCTTGAGAGGCTCTCTACCCACAGCTAGCCTTGCCGGGCGAGCTCGATTCGCTCAAATGCATTGATGCTTGATAAGTTGTTTAGCGGTTTTTTTATAAATACTGGGCTTGGGACGGCTCGTTATTTGTTTTTCAATATTTTATGCCCGCTTCAAGGACGTTAAAAAGCACCTACCGATTCTAGTCGATAAGTGCTTGCGTTGTGTGTTTTTATGATAAAGCTTCTTACTCACCTAGGCCGCAGTCGTGCCGTGGCGCAAAGTAGTCATCATCGGCTTCATCGCAGTCAGCGTCCTCAATAAAGTCAGGCAGAGGCTCCAGACCCTCCTCGGTATCATCTCCCAACAGCACATTGCGTAGCTCAGCTGGTATGAGTTTCTTGATGAGCTCGGGTGTGCTCGCTACGTCCGCTGCAATCTTTCCCTTTGCATTGGTGGCCTTGGGGTCGGCACCAGCCTCGAGAAGCAGGTCGATAATCTCTGTATACCCATAGCTTGCGGCAATGCAAAGTGGTGTTTCTCCATAGGGATTGCGTGCGTTCAAATCGGCACCTGCCGCGATAAACAAATCAATTAACTCAGGGTCAGGATCAATACCCATCGCTACCATTTCTGGTGAGAAGTCAATCTCGTCCTGGAGGAGCATTGTTGCTCCTTGCTTGAGTAGCAGGGTATCTGTGTTGGGCTTGAGTAGCTCCGTGACAAAGTCATGCACGGGCTCATCATAGTCGTCCATGTTGAGTTCTCGCGCCATCTCGCGCAGTGCTGGCCAATCAATTTCCTTGAGCTCGCTATCTTCTTGCATGCCCCTATTCTACACCGCGACTCGCCTCGGTACAAGTGCAACTTGAGGCTGGTAGCTCAAATTAAGCACAAAAAACCGCCCAACGCGATGCGTGGGGCGGTTGATAAAAATTAATTTAAATGCTGATGAAATTAGTCAACGAGCTTGACGATGATTTCAACGCCCTTGCGGTTGATGTAAGTACCGCAATGTACACATGCTGTGTGACCTGGTACTGCTGCGTTGCATTTCTTGCACTTCCCGAGGATAGGGGCCTTCCATGCGTAGGAGGCCAGGCGGGAGCGCTGCTTCATCTTGGATGTTCTGCGTTTAGGAGCTGCCATATAATTTTATTTGTTAAAGAGTTTTGCTTGAGTGAGGGGGTGAGTGAAGATTGGCACCTTATTGCTTAGAATAATTATTCAAAGCATCCCAGACGCTATTATCACTCGGGGTGGCAGAGTTTACACCCGTTTGGGGGTCTTTGTCCAGTCCAAAATCACTAAATTCTATATTTATTTCACATTCGATGCCTGCAAGCTCGCATTTTGGGTAGTTTGGTAGTGCGACGAGGAGCTCCTCGCGCATCTCCTCGCTGATGTCTGCATCGAGCTTGGCGGCAACATCTTGTACGATTGTAACGTCATCGCGTTCGATGCTGTATTCAAAGCGTTCAAGGCATCGCGCACAGCGGAAACTAAATGTGGACCAGACGCTGCCTTGTGCGACTAATTCGTTGTCAAAAAGCGTTGAACTAAGCTTGTAGCCGAGAGGAGCGACGTTTTTTGTGTCCTCATCGTCAATGTCAAAGATGGCGCCGTCAATCTCTCCGGAGAGTTGTCGGCCAGTGATGGGGAAGTCCTCTAGGGGGATGATGAGTCGCGTATCCATGGGCATACTTTAACCTGCCCTCGAGCTAGGTGCAAGTCTTTTGTCGCTTTCATTTTGCTTGTTAGCCTGCGATCAATTTGCTATAAGTGGGGGTATGAATCGTCTATATTGCGTCTTGGCCTTGCTGCTGGTTGTTTTACTGGGCTATGTGGCCTATGAGAGTCTGCGTGCTCCGACACCTGCGGAGATTATTGCTGCAGCTTTTACCAATGGTGATGACGCACTCAATGTGGTGGAGTCGCTGAGTGATGGTTCTTGCGCACCTGATGAGGCAGCTCAAGAGCTCCACAACTTGACGTGGCAACTCCACGAGCTGCGCAAGAGCTGGGAGAATCACTCAGATCAGCCTAGCTCAGAGATGGCGCAGGAGATACTGCGTACCCCCATCAAGCAGAGGCGCATTCAGCGCATGCTTGCCGAGGCTATGCACTTTTACGATAAACTTAGGAGCGTTTACCGACGCAATCAGCCCTTTCGCTCAGCTTGTGAGGGGTATCTAGAGGAGGTGCAGCTCTTCCCCGGGCTTAAGGCCGCCATGGAGGGCGGCTCTAAGCGCTGAGAGGGGGCAGGTGGGTTAGAGGCTGCGCTTGAGCAGTGCCTCAGGATCAGGGTCGCGCTGCATGAAGTTGCGGTAGAGCTCGGCTGCTGGGCGGCTGTTGCCTGCTGAGAGGATGCAACGTCGGAAGTCGCGCCCCGTGGTAGGGTTAAAGATACCCTCCTTGGCAAAGCGGGAGAATGCATCAGCCTCCAGCATCTCTGCCCACTTGTAGGAGTAGTAGCCTGACTCATAGCCACCGTCAAAGATATGGCTAAAGGCGCGCAGCATGGAGGGGGCTTTGTCACTCAGGGGGATGCGGTAGCTGGCAAGTACCTCACGGTCAATCTCCTCAAGGTTGCGATTGAGGTAGCTCTCGGTGTGTGCGTGGAGCTCAAGATCAATCTTGGCAAAGGAGAGCTGACGCATGGCAAAGCTGGCGGCTCCGCACTTGCGCGCGGCAAGCATGCGCTCCATCAGATCCTCAGGCAGGGGCTCGTTGCTCTCCCAGTGGAGGGCAAAGCGTTGCAGTGCCTCTGGCTCCCAGCACCAGTTCTCGTGGATTTGGCTAGGCAGCTCGACAAAGTCCCACGCCACATTGGTGCCTGAGAGGGAGCGTACTTCCACCTCGCTGAGCAGCTGGTGGATGAGGTGACCAAACTCGTGGAAGACGGTCTCAACCTCGCTATGCGTGAGCTGGGCTGGCTGGTCGCCCAGAGGCTTGCTCATATTGCCGCACATCAGGCCGAGATGGGGCTTGCGGGGGCTATCACCCATCGGTGGTAGGCCACAGGCGAGGCAGTCCATCCATGCACCAGCTCGCTTTGTCTCGCGTGGGTACCAGTCCGCGTAGAAGGAGCCCATATGCTCCCCTGTATCGCTGTCATGCAGGTCGTAGAAGAGCACATCGGGGTGCCAGACTTCCACGGCTCCCTCGGGCATGGGGCTGTTGGCCTCCTCCCGATAGCAGACCTCGCGCTGCGTGATGTTGAAGCCAAAGAGATCAGAATAAAGGGCAAACATCCCATCAAGAACGCTCTTCATCGGGAAGTAGGGGCGCAGCAGCTCCCCGTCAAAGTCGTAGAGCGCCTTGCGGTAGCGCTCGGACCAGAAGGAGATGCTCCAAGGCTGCATCAGCTCAATGCTCTCCCCAGTCTCTTGTTGGGCAAAGATGCGGATATCCTCCTGCTCCTTGCGGAATGCGTCCTCCAGCTTATCATGCATATCATCAATAAAGCCCAAGGCGCGCGCACCACTGCCAGCCATGCGGCGGCTCAGCGCATAATCCGAGTAGCAGGCATAGCCCAAGAGTGCTGCCTTTTGCTGGCGTAACTCCAAAATCTCATGCACCAGCGCCGATGTGTCAAAGCCAGCCGTGCCGCGAGAGCCAAAGGCGCGCCAGACACGCTCGCGCAGCGAGGCATCCTCGGCATAAGTCAGCACAGGGACGAGGCTGGGTTGCTGTAAGCTAAAGCGCCACTGCGGAGCCTCATCGCTGCCCAAGCCCTTGCTGCGTGCGTCCTGTAGAGCCGCAGCCTTAGCGGAGTCGGGGAGCCCGATGAGCTCCGCCTCATTGGATGTCACATACTCCCACGCATTGGTTGCATCAAGTACGCGCTCGCCAAAGCTCTGTGAGAGCTCAGCGAGCCGCATGGAAATCTCGGTGTAGCGCGTCTTTTGCTCATCGTTGAGCTCGGCGCCACTCTCGCGAAAATCCTCAAGCGTCTCAGTGATAAAGCGCTGCTTGACGGGGCTCAACTCAGCCACCCAATCAGCCGCCGCCGCAGACTCAAGCAGGGCGTAGAGGCGAGGATTGAGCGTCAGCATCGAGGAGAATGTGACTACCTCAGGCATCAATTCGTTGATGAGCTCGCGCAGCTCAGGGGTATCAGAAACGCTGCGCAGGTGATTGAGCCTCTGCCAAGCGCGCATCAGCGGCATAGGAGCCTCCTCCAGCGCGGCAAAGCTATTCTCATAGCTAGCATCCGCGTGCTTGAGTTGGCAGATAACCTCAATAGCGCTTTGAGCCTGCGTGATGGCGAGGCGGATGTCGAGACGCGCCTGATCGGGGCTTAGAGCCGACCAATTGACCAGAAAATCTGTTGAGAGAAAGGGATGTTTAGACATGCTGCCTATATTAAGCCCTTAGACCTAGCGAGGTCAAGGCTAAAGCCCGTCACGAGAGTGGCATACCACACGCCCCAAATCCGGCTCCCCACCATGGCTGATAGCCGCGATGGTCTATGGCGTCTCTGCAACAAAAAAAGCCCCCCCAGCAGAGCTGAGAGGGCTTTTGTAAAAGAATAGCTTACAAGCTTATGCTTGAGGAGCGTCGCCTTCAACCTGCACAAGGCGGATTGGTGTACGAGCGAGAGTCTCGCCATCAAGCGTGAGGTCGACACTGTAGTTGCCAGCCTTCTCGAACTTGATACCTTGGAAGTTCATGATGAGGTTACGTGTGAGGAAAGCAGCGCCTTCTGGGAGTGCTACTTGGAGATCACCAATGATAGGCATGCGTTCCTTGTCGATAGCTACACCGTCTTCGTCAACGATGGAGATGCCAATTTTGTGGTTGCCTGCGTCCTCAGGAGTGAGGCAAAGGCGGATTGCCAGTGTGCAAGTGGGGTGAACCACTGGGAATTGACGTGTGAAGAGGGTGTCGAATGCGCCCTGAACGCAGAGCTTGCCTTGGTAGTCAGCAGCGTAATCGCAAAGTACTGCAACTTGAGTGTCCATAATCTTGTAATGTGTTGTTGATTGAGGTAGAACCTATATTCTGTGGTCAGAAATAGGAAGAACGTGTTCTTTTTTACCAAACTGGGGGGAGAATGCAAGAAAAAACTCTAAAATGACCCGTTTTATGACTCTTAGGAGCAAATTTAGGAGATCGGTAGGCGAAAAGAGAGCTGTAACACGAATTAGACTTCACCTACCGCCAAAAAAAATGTATAAATGCTATATGCCCGTATGCCCGCAGTGCACAACCAACTTCCACCATGGAGCCGAAGAACTCTGCCCTGCCTGCGGCTACCAGCTCGAGCTCTCAAGGCGCGTCTTTGGTGAGGGTCTTGTTGATTTCCCCCGCGTTCTTGACGCAGCAGGAGCACTCACCCATGCTCAGCGACAAAGCCTCATTAAGCAACTAGAGAGTCTGGAGCGTCGCATCAGCCCTGTCGCCCTAGGTATTTATATCACGGACCGTGGGCAGCAGCACGAGTTTCGCCCCCACGCGCACTGGATACTCAACCACTGCAAGATACATCACCCCTCCTTTGGTCGCCGCAACCGCTTGCGTAGCATTGATGAGAGCCTTGTCAAAATCGACGTCAAGCGCAAGCCCGGTGGTGAGCGTCGCACAACGGCAAAGGAAATCCAGCCAAGCAAACTGCAAGATATCAAGCAGCGCTGCACGGAGTTTTATGAGTCTGCGCGAGCCCACTTCTCTAGCCCCATCCCCCCAGCTAGCCAAGAGTGGCTACTCATCCTCGTGATTGACATACAGCTTGAGACGGCCTGCTTCTGCTGGGGCTATGAGTTGGATGCTTATCTGAGCCCAGACACCCTCACGGGCGCCATCCGCGATGCTAGCTTCCAATTCCGAGAGCGAGACCTTCTCAGTGGCATCAGGCGCGTGATGAAAAAAGCCGTCGATCGCCTCGCCTCGCGAGCAGTCGATGTCAATCGACAGCTACGCAAGCACCGCAAGGAGCAAAAAAAGGACCAATCCACCCGTTCAAAACGAGCGTTCAGCCCCATGTTTCTCGCCGCGCTCCTCTCCGCGCTCTCGCTCGGGGAGCTTGGCCGCGCTCAAAATGTCTCGATGAGCAGCTACCAGACGGCTGCGGGCTCTGCCGCTAGCCTCATGAAGCACCCCAGCTGGAGCGTGTCGGATTATAAGAAACTCATGGCAGGAGAACTCTGGGATGACTACAAACATCTATTCTCAGACTTGCCTCAGCAGCAGTCAGTTGTGGATGAGGCAGCCTTGCTTCTCGTAGCCCCCCAGCTGCGCAACTCCTATAAGAAGCCTAGCCACAACGGCCTCATCGACCCGCAGCAGCTTCTCACTGGTCCGGAGAGCGAGGATGTGGAGAATTATCTAGGCTTTATCAACGCTAAGTCTAGATACAAGATTTATGTGAGCCTCTTTGCCGCGCAGCAAGAAGTGCCCCAGGAGATAGCGGCCCCACATCTCGTCACCTCCATTGCGCCAGCCCTGCAATATGCCCTTTTGCTGCAAATCCCCCTTGGTAATCCGGAAGCTGCTCAAATCGCCTTTCGCGAGATTCACCCTAGCGATGCCCAGCGTCAGCAATGGCTGCGCATCTTGCGCCAAGAGCTATCCCTCGGTAGTAATCAGCGAGAGAGTGTTCTGCGAGCCCTCTCCGCCATCGTTACTCAGCTCGCGCCCATGGCGGCGGAGCTCCCCATCATCAATAAGGATCGCAGCGACCACGCTGCCCCGATTGATTTGCCGCTGCGCGTCGCGCCTGAGGTGGTCAAGAAGAAGAGCTGGCAGAGCTATATCCAGCACGAGGAGCTCTACCCTATCTACTACGCGTTAGCCTCGCTGCTACTCTCCATGACACTGCTTGCGCTCTGGCATATGTATCGATACCATTCCGCACGCTTGATGGAGACAAAGCCCGATGTGCGCTTGCGCTCCCCCTATGGGGCATCCGTGAGTTATAGTGTCCGCTATCGCGAGGGGCGTGATAGTAAGCGCGATCGAGGGCTACCCAAGCTTTAAATCAGCAATTAGCTCTTGGGCGCAAAGTATCCGCGCTGTTTCTCAGAGATTGGCATTTTTGCCAGCTCCATGACGCGCAGCATCTCCTCCCAGACCAGACGCCTCTCTGCTCTGCTGGCTGATCGCAGTAGGAAGCTAGGGTGCTGAGTGATGGCGACATCAATATGGTCACGCTTACGCGCGCTTGATTGATATTCCGCCAGAGGGAGGGCACCCATCTTGAGGACTCCACGAGCGGCAATGACCCCTAGGGCGACAATGACGCGGGGGCGGACCAAGTCAATTTCTGCATCCAATAGCGCTGCTGAAATTTGAATCTCGCGCGCATTGGGTGGGCGGTTGTTGGTGGTCTGGCGCGGCATAGAAGGGCGGAACTTGAGCAAATGCGTTAAATAAATGTCATCGCGTGTCAGTCCCATGGCCTTGAGCATCTCGTTGAGTTTCTTGCCAGCCTCACCCATGAAGGGCTGCCCTGCGAGTTCATCTTGATAATTGGGAGCATCCCCGACAAACATGATATCGGCCTCGCGATTGCCAACACCCCAGATGGCTTTGCTGCGCAGGCTGGTGAGAGATTTAATAGGATCCCAGTGGGGGAGGGCGCGCTCAAAGTAATCCCAGCGCGTCTGATTATCACCACTGGGGAGGCGGTAGAAGACCTCTTCGTCCTGCTCCGTCACGGGGCTGACCTTGGTGGCGGCCTCAAGCTCCGCGGCACTCATGATACTAATCGCGGGCGCGGGGCTTTGCTGGCTAGGCTCAGGGCTGGGGATTTGCTGCGCTGCAGGGCTATTGGGTTGCGCTGCTGGGCTTGGGGCCGCAAGAGGGAGAGGCCTGGGGGCGCTGGGGCTCTTGCCGCGTGCGGCGAGCATCCAGCTGCGCAGGATTTGGCGCGCTTCTTCGTCAATGGGCAAGCGCTCTTGACCTTGGGCAATGAGGGATTGTAGATAATCAGAGACGAGGTCGCGCGTTGTCATAGTAGTGAAGGGGGGAAGGATAAGGACTTTGAATATCCGTAGAGCCGATTTTAACAGCTTGCATTGTGCTTGGCAAAGTAAAAATACCTACTCTATAGAGAGCTGTAGCTTCATTCATCGCTCAAAAACGTGAAAGAATGAGGTTTTGTCCCCAATATTGCAGGCATTGAGCTATGTCTGTCGATTAGTTGATATAATCAATATCAAAAACCCTACAGAACAACAGTCGCTTATCTCGTTTTTCAAATAAAAATGCAAAAAACATTAAAAAGCCTCTTGACCTTGGGTCCTTTTTTCTGT
>CAMQZC010000007.1 GCA_947039485.1 uncultured Verrucomicrobiales bacterium
GCTTCGGCAGTGGTGACCGTCCTAGCTTTGGTGGCGACCGTGACAACAATCGTGGTGACAGCGGTGGTGAACAACCCCAAGCACGCGATCAAGATAAATCCTAACACCCTCACTTCCCCCCTCGGCTCATGCAGCTCAGTATTCAGCAAATTCTTCAAGCTACGGGTGGCAAGCTCGTTGCCGAGGGGAGGCGCGCCATCAGTCAAGATCTAACAACTGATAGCCGCGCCATCCAACCTGGCTGCATCTTCCTCGCTCTGACAGGTGAGCGATTTGATGGCAACAACTTTGCCGCAACGGCGTCCCATCAGGGAGCCGCTGCGGTCATTGTCAGCCGCTCTATAGGCGAGATTGACCCCGCTTGCAGCGTCATTCAGGTAAATGATACCCTTGTCGCCCTCCACGCTCTAGCGAGCTGGTGGCGCAAGCAGCTAGAGCCCCTGCGTGTCGTTGGTCTTACAGGATCTAGCGGCAAGACCAGCTGCAAGGACATGGCGCTCGCTATCCTCAGACAAAAGTACAACGCTGAGGCCACACATGGCAACCTTAACAATCACATCGGAGTCCCCCTGAGCATTCTGCGCGCTAAGCCCAGCGTGGAGGCCGCCATCTGGGAGATGGGCATGAACCACGTCGGTGAGATTGCCCCGCTCTGCAAGATAGTGCTCCCAGAAATTGGGATCATCACCAACATCGGCTCCGCACACATCGAGCACATGGGCAGCCGCGAGGCGATTGCACATGAGAAGTGCAGCCTCGCACGCGCCCTGCCCAACCATGGCGTGCTCATCTACCCCGCCAAGGACGACTTTGCTGGCTACATCGCAGCCCAGACGGATGCTCGCTGCATCCCCTGTGGATCCAGCGAGAGCCCCGTACGCGCCGAGCATATACGCTGCATGAACAGCAGCAGCAACTACAAGCTCTGCATTGAGGGCCTCGGCTCCATTGATATCCATCTCCCCGTGCTGGGTGCGCACATGGTGGACAACAGCCTCCTAGCCGCAGCCGCAGGCTGGCAGCTAGGATGCAGCCTCACACAAATTGCAGAGGGGCTCCGTCAGAGCAACCTGAGCGCAGGACGTCTCGCCTGTTACGAGATTGAGGGCATCAGCCTCATTGATGACAGCTACAATGCTAACCTCGAGAGCATGCTTGCCGCGCTCCGGACAGTTGCCGCCCTTGAGAAGCCCACACGCCGCATCGCGGTCCTCGGTCAGATGGGCGAGCTGGGTAAGCACGGTCCCGAGATCCATCACCTCGTCGGCGAAGCACTCTGCGATGAGGAGTTTGACATCCTCATCTGCGTCGGAGAGAGCAATCAAAACATGCTCTCTTTGAGCAATGCCGCACATCAACTCAGCGTCCACCACTGCCCCGATCACGCATCATCAGCCGCGCTGCTGCGCAAGATCATGCAGCCTGGAGATGTCATCCTCTTCAAAGGCTCTCGCTCTGCAGCCATTGAGCGCTGCCTCCATCTCCTCCACCCCCAACTCAAAAACACCCACCATGCTTAATCTCATTTTTGACATCCCCTTTGACGCGAAGCTCCTGCTCGCCCTCTGCTTACCTTTCATGCTCTTGATCCTCATGAGCCCGCGACTCATCGCTATGCTGCGCGCGCTCAAAGCAGGGCAACCCATCCGCCAAGCCAGCCTCGGCATCCTCGCCCCTGAGCATCAGGGCAAGGTAGGCACCCCCACCATGGGAGGCATCCTGATTATTGGCAGCATCCTGCTGGGCATCCTTCTCTACAGTGATTTGAGCAACCCCGCCGTCCACTGCTGCCTGCTTGTCACCATGGTGACCGCAGGACTCGGGCTCATGGATGACTACCAAAAGATTACCAAGGGTAATAGCGATGGCGTCAGCGGCAAGATCAAGATTGCCATCCAAGCAGGAACCGCCCTCGTCGTGGCCCTTTACTACTACGTCGTCGCTGGTGCGCCTGCACTGATGCTGCCCTTCTTTGGCCCCCTTGACATTGGCTGGCTCTTTATCCCCCTCGCCCTGCTCGTCATCATCGGCAGCTCCAACGCCGTCAACCTCACTGATGGTCTTGATGGTCTCGCCAGCGGTTGCTGCGTCATCGTCGCGCTCACCATGGCCGTCATCTTTGGCGACAATGACCTGAGCATCGTCATGGTGCTCATCGCATCTGCATGCTTGGGCTTCCTCTGGTTCAACTGCTATCCCGCCAAGATTTTCATGGGAGACACAGGCTCCCTCGCACTGGGAGCTCTGCTGGGCACAGCCGCTGTTTGCAGCGGCAGCCCCCTCTACCTGCTCCTCATTGGCTCGATCTTTGCGATAGAGGCTCTCTCTGTTATGCTGCAAGTAGGCTACTTCAAGTACAGCCGCCGCAAGTACGGAGAAGGCCGCCGTCTGCTGCGCATGGCACCCATCCACCACCACTTTGAGAAAAAAGGCTGGAGCGAGACCCAAGTCTGCGTCCGCTTCTGGACCATCTCCCTGCTCAGCTCACTCATCTCTCTCTACATCTACTTCTCTTACTGATTAATGAATATCACTCAACAAAAAATTGCTATTCTAGGCTGTGGTCGCAGCGGCATCGCAGCGGCATTGCTCACTCAGCAGCTCGGAGCTGCTCAGATTTGCATCTTTGACATCTCCCCCAAGGCTCGCTGCGCCGAGTCCCACCTCCCCTGCGTCGCCGCCGCGACAGAGCAGCATGGTCGAGACTACGCCGCAGACCTCATCATCATCTCCCCCGGCATCCAAGCCGACACGGCATGGGCGCGCTCCTTCTGCGAGGCTCCTGGAGCCATACTCATGGGAGAGACCGAGCTTGCCTACCGCTTCTTCAAGGGTCAAATCATCGCCATCACCGGCACTAACGGCAAAACAACCACCACCGCACTCATTGAGCACATCCTGCAGAACAACGGGCTCAAGGCCACTGCCTGCGGCAACTACGGCACCCCCCTCTCTGAGGTCATCATCGCAGAGATGAAGGGCGAGCCCTGCGACTATGCCGTACTGGAAGTATCATCCTTCCAGATGGAGACCATCATCGACTTCCGCCCCGAGCTTGCCATCTGGCTCAACTTTGCACCTGACCACATGGATCGCTACTGCAAAGTAAGTGACTACCATGACGCCAAGCTACGCATCTTTGAGAACATGAGCAGTGAGCAAATCGCCATCGTGCGACAGGGCGAAAATCTCGGTAAAATCGCCCCTCAGCGCATTGAGTTCTCCGCCGTCAGTGACGAGGGTCAGCTGAGCTACCACGATGAGAACCTCATCGAGCAAGGTCAGCCCATCATCGCACTGAGCAAGACGCGCATGAACCAAGCTCACAATGCAGAGAATTGCATGGCGGCACTCATCACCTGCCGCAGCCTCGGGCTAAGCGATCAGCAGGTGCAGGAATCCATCGACAGCTTTGTGCCTCCTTGCCATCGCTGTGAGATGGTTGCGAGCTTAGACCGCATCCTCTGGCTCAATGACTCTAAGAGCACCAACCTGCACTCCACCTTTGCGGCCCTGCGCTCGCAGACGCGCCCCGCCATCCTCATTCTCGGAGGTAAGGACAAGGGTCTTCACTACGAGAGCCTCATACCCCTACTCAGAGAGAAGGCGCGTCACTGCATCTGCTTTGGCGAGATTCGCGAGCAGCTCGAGCAGAGCCTCAGCGAGGGATGCAGCTGCCATGGCGTTGATACCGTCGAGCAGTCCGTCGAGCTCGCCGCCCAGCTCGTCGAGGCTGGCGATGTCGTCCTCTTTTCCCCAGCAACATCTTCATTTGATCAATTCACAAGCTACGTGCAGCGTGGGCAATGCTTCCGCGACACTGTACTTAAAATTATAAAGCCATAACCAACCTACACCACGATGAGAGAAAAACCAACATCATTCAAAAGCTCTGCGCTTGGCCGTATCCGACCTAAGCGTCACTTTCTCAGCACCCTCAGCGCCCAAAAGCCCAAGCGACACCACAGTCAAATGGACTACGAAGTGCCTGACAACGGCAAAACAACCATGATCCGCATCGTCAGCGGCCTCATCCTGCTCCACCTCATCGTCATTGGTGGCGTCTATATCCACGACAGCTGGAGCCAAAAGGATAACAAAAAGCTCGTCGAGCAGATCAAGGATACCCCTCCCCCTACCGAGCCCCTCGATGAGCCTATCGCCACAATCCAGTCCCCCAGCCCCGTAATTGTCGAGGAGATAATTGCCATCGACCCGCAAGCAGAGGAGCAGGTTGCTATTAGCAACTCAAGCCCCAAGGTAGGCATCAGCCCCGAGAGTCTAAAAGCCATTGACAACGTCATGCCCGCAGGCTCCGAATTCCTCCCCGAGGCGACACGTAAGCCCGTCATCCCAGCGCAGCCTGTGAGCGGATCTCACATCACCTCCGCAGCAACATCCATTGGAGAACTCCAAGCTGTCGACCCCGCACTGAGCGACTACGTCATCAAAAACGGAGCCAAGCCCAACAGCCCACAAGATCGCATCGCAGCTACCCAAAAGCTCATCAGCACACCCAAGCAGCCAGCAGCCCCCGTCATCATCAAGCCCATAGCCATAGCTCAAGTAGCCCCCACAGCCACAGCAGCGAACACAGTAGCCCCCGGTGCTAGCCACCTCGTGCGCTCAGGCGATACATGGTACGGACTTTCCAAGAAGTACAAGTGCAGCGTCGCTAAGCTCGAAGCAGCCAACCCCAAGGTAGCAAAGCGCGGCGTCCTCTACACAGGCGACAAGCTCGTCATCCCCACAGGTACAAGCAAAGCTCCAAGCGCAGTAGCAGGCCCTACCAAAACGCCTCCAGCAGCAACCAAGATTCACTCCGTCAAGAGCGGTGAGACCCTCTACCGCATCGCTAGGGACAACGGCATCAGCCTCAAGCAACTCCTGCAATACAACAAGCTGAGTGAAGCAAACGCACGCCGCATCCAAATTGGTCAAAAGCTCAAAGTCACTCCCTAACGAGGTCAGCGGAAGGAACTAGACAACAGTTCCTTCCGCCGCCCCATCATTGCACCATGACCACACGCCTGAGCATCATTATCATCTGGGTGAGTTTCATCTTGCTGCTCGTTACAGGTCTAATCATGGTGGCAAGTACAGGCAGTTGCACGCCCACGCTCAGGGAGAGCATGGATAGCAACCACTTCATCATCAAGCAAAGTCAATTTGCCGTCTTGGGCATCATTGGAGCCCTCGTGCTCAGCCTCATTGACTATCGGCTCTGGAGACGCTTCATCATCCCCATCTGGTTTGGCTGCACCTTCCTACTCGTCTGCTGCTACATACCAGGTATTGGTATGCGCATCAATGGAGAGCTGCGCTGGATCAACCTTGGCTTCATGAGCTTCCAGCCCAGTGAGGTCGCCAAGATTAGCCTCATGCTCTGCATGGCGCACTGGTACACCAGCTACCGCCAACAGGCAGGGAGCATCTTCACGGGCATCATCAAGCCTGGCATCATCTTTGGCATCCCTCTCATGCTCATTCTTTTTGAGAAGGACATGGGCACCACAGCCGCCCTTGGTCTCTCAGGTCTCTGCCTCATGTTTGTTGCAGGCACACGCTGGTGGGTACTACTGCTCATCATCATCATTGGCGCCCTATTCTTCTACCTCTTCACCATCTCTAGCCCCAACCGACTGGCGCGTATTGAAGCTTGGGATGACCCCGAGGGCTTTGCCCAGCACGCTGGGCGACAGCAGTGGATTGCCATCCTCTCCTTTGCCCGAGGAAGCTTTGTAGGCATTGGTCTAGGAGATAGCATCTACAAGTACGGCAGCCTGCCCTTTGCCCATACTGACTTCATCTACGCCACTATCGGTGAGGAGCTTGGATTTATCGGCAGCGCAAGCGTGCTACTGCTCTTCCTCTCCATCGCACTTGCCAGCATCAACCTCGCCCTCAAGCTCAGCGACTACTTTGGCCGCCTGCTCTGCATTGGGCTCATGTGTACCATCTTTTGGCCAGCAATGCTCAACATAATGGTCGTCACCTCCCTGCTGCCCAACTCTGGGCTACCGCTCCCCTTCATCAGCTACGGGGGCACCAACCTCGTCTTCACCATCGCGGCCATTGGCATCATCACCAGCATCCAACGGCACGACATACCCACGAAAAAAAGCTGCTGGCCCCTGCGCCGGCGAGCTAAGATCACAGACTAAAATCATGAGCCAACGTCCCCTCAACATCATCATCGCCTGCGGAGGCACTGGCGGGCACCTCTTCCCCGGCATTGCAGTAGCCCAAGAACTACGCAAGCAGGGCCACCGCCCCATCCTCCTCATCTCACGCAAAGACATCGATGCCGAGGCCTCTGGCAAGTACGGAGATCTCGAGTTTCACAGCGTCCCCGCCATCGCCAAGCCTCCCCTGCTCTCCCTGCGCACACCCGCATTCTTTGCCAAGCTGCTGAGCACCTACCTCAGCTGCCGCAGACTCATTAAGCGCGAGCGCTGCGACGTCGTGCTTGGCATGGGTGGATTCACCTCACTACCCCCCATCATCGCGGGGCGCCACCTTGGTCGACTCTGCTACGTGCATGACTCCAACGCCCTGCCAGGGCGAGCCAACCGCCTCACCGCGCGCTGGTGCCAGCGCGTCCTCATCGGACTGCCTGAGGCCGCGGCCTACTTCCCTGGGCGACCCAGCCAAGTCGTGGGCACGCCCTGCCGAGAGGAATTCAACAGCCTCCCTAGCCCAGAGCAAGCCTACGCCAGCCTCGGCCTGAGCCTCAACAGCCAGCAAGCCCTCATCCTCGTTGTGGGCGGATCCCAAGGCGCTCGCCAACTCAACAGCCAAGTCGTAGAAGCAGCCAAGCAGCAACCAGAAGTCCGCTTCCTCATCATCGCGGGCAGCCTCGACTACGAGCGCGTCAGCCAGCTTGCCGCAGATGCCTCCAACATCAGCGTCTTGGGCTTCTGCTCCCAAATGGCCGCGGCCTACGCTGCCGCAGACGGCATCATCGCCAGAGCTGGAGCCTCCACCCTCACCGAGCTCGCCCACATTGGCAAGGCCAGCATGCTCATTCCCCTACCCAGTGCCGCAGACGACCACCAGAGCCACAACGCGCGCGCCTTTAGCAGCAAAAAAGCCGCCATCCACTGCCCCCAAAGCGAACTCAATGCCGAGAGCCTGCGTCACTTTGTCCAAGACATCGTCCTCAATGAGCAAGCACGCAGCGAGATGGAACGTGCCATCCGTCAATTTGACAAGCCTGATGCCGCCGCGCAAATTGCCAGCATCATCGCGTGCCCCAAGCCATGATGCACATCAGCATCAGCATCACAAAGCAAGAACTCGTCCTAAGCCACAGCAAGCGCGAAGTCATGCGCTGCCCCATCAGCAGTGGCAAAGCTGGCATCGGTTTTGAAGAAGGCTCAGGCAAAACCCCTACAGGACAATTTCGCATCTACTCCAAGCACGGAGAGAACGCCCCCCTGCACAGCATCCTGCGCGCTCGCATCCCCTGCGGCATCTGGCCACGCGACATGAGAGAGGGCGAGCAGGATAGCATCCTCTGCCGCGTCCTGCGCCTCGAAGGCCTCGACCAAGACAACGCAAACACCCTCCAGCGACTCATCTACATCCACGGAAGCAGCGACATCGAGCACCTCGGAGAGCCAGCATCCTTTGGCTGCATCCGCCTCAAGCCCCTCGACATCGCGGAGCTCTACGCGCACTGTCCCATCGGCTGCCCCTGCAACATCCAAGCTTGAAAATCCAGAAAAGCAAACTGTAACTGTTATCTCTTTAATTATTAACTTTTATAGGTTATTTCACACCCCAAAACAGTGGCCTTGCAGCCGCCCCCCCAATTTCAGTAACAAAAACGTCGAGACACGAATATTAAATGGCTTAAAATCATCCTCTGTGACCCCATTGTTTCTAATCCTGCTACCAATCATACTCATATCGTCACAGATATGAGTCTAGCAAATGAAGCAGAAAAACACCAAAGCAAGAATATCGAGCAACCAAGCGCGTGCTTCGATATTCCTCTCGAAAGCCGCCTCCTTCAAAAGAGCCCTCTGAGCCCCCTTGATGCCGCTAGGCTCATCCTCGAACTCCTTGAGGCAACGCAGGAACACCCCCTTGATAACCGACACGCCTGCCTCCAGCACTGCCGCCATATCATCCAGAGCGGAGCCAAGCAATTTGTCAAGGAGAAGCAAACCCTCCCCTTCAAAGACGTTGTGGAGGAACTCATGCTCTTCAAAGCGCACCGTCGTCAGCGCACGCTAAGCGAGATTCGCCAATACTGTAGCCGCATCATGCGTCACAATCCCTGCTGGGACAACCGCCCCCTACGCCACATCAGCGCCACGGACTGCCATGAAGCGATCCAGCAGAGCTTTAGCAGCCTAAGCATGCAGCGCAAAGCGCATATCATCCTGCACGGTCTCTTCAACTTCGGCATGAAGCGCGGCTGGTGCTCAAGCAACCCCATCCAAAGTCTCGTTGCACCGCGGCCCATTGAACAGCGCATTGATTCACTGAGCCTCACCGAGATACGCCGTCTGCTCAACACCGCCCTCCGGCCCGAGCACCTCCTCTGCGCACCAGCAGTAGGAATCATGCTCTGGGCGGGTATCCGCCCCAACGAAGTCACGCGCCTCTGCTGGCAAGACATCAACCTCGCAGACCGCAGCATCAACATCAGAGCGCAGCATTCCAAGACAGGAGGATCGCGCCACGTCAGCATCCAGCCTGTACTACTCAGCTGGCTGAGGCGAGTGAGCTACTTCATGCTACCTGGCAGCAGCATCGTACCGCGAGCATGGGACAAGCGATGGAGGCACCTGCGCAGGAGCGCGGGATTTAAAACCTGGAAGCCTGATAGCCTGAGGCATAGCTTTGCCTCCTACCACCTCAAGCACTTCCGCGACCTGCGCTCACTACAAATGGAGATGGGGCACTCGAACGCCGAGCTTCTGCGCACGCGCTACCTCTCCATGGATGGCATCACCAGCCGAGCTGCCGCGCAATTCTGGGGGCAGAAAATCATGAAGCCAAGCCCAGCAACAGGACAGACAAGCACTACTGCAGGACAGACAAGCCCTGCAGCAATAAGCAATTGGTAGCCCCCTTCAACTCTGAATCTTAGTCCGAGAGGAAACTACAAATCTGCTCTGCATAGAGCTCAGGCTCCAGCAAGAAGGAATCATGCCCCTTCTCCGAGCGAATGCAATAATGGCGCAAGCGCACACCCAGAGCCAATAAACGCTGGGAAAAATCCTCTATATCCTTTGACAAGAAGCAGAAATCTGTATCAATGGAAAAAATTAGCAGAGGAATATCATACTCACGCAACGCGGCAAGGCAGACCTCGTCACTCTCTGCACCACAAAGAGCAGCCAAATCAAAACTCGCCCACATATTCACAATGCGAATATAGGCATTCGCATCATAACGCCGAGCAAACTTCGTGCCCTGATGCAGCATATAGCTCTGCGTATTCTCAACGGGCGTATACCAGCTCAGCAAGCCCTTGCGCTGCGCATTACTACCACCCCTTGCGCGCTGTGCCAGACTGCCCTGATCCACAAAGAGCTTGTGGCAGATGATGCGAGCCAGAGCCAGCCCCTTGAGAGGAGGCTTGGCGAGAGCATAACGCCCCGCGCGGTAATCCTCATCCATCTCAATAGCAATAATCTGCTCAAAGACGGAGAGCTTGTGCTCCATACTCGCGCGGTCAGAGACACCAATGAGCATGAGACTGCGCACGCGCTGCGGATAAAGGCAAGCCGCCGTGATCCCCACAAGACCGCCAGCACTGGGAGTGACGAGGCGCGCGCGATCAATATCCATGCTATCCAAGAGCAGCATCTGAGCGCGAGCCTGATCAGCAGCCGTGACTAGAGGGAAGCGACTGCCCCAAGGCTCACCATCAGGCGCAAGACTGCAAGGCCCTGAGCTACCGTAGCAGCTGCCGAGGAAATTGGGGCAAATGATAAAATACACATCGCTATCCAGCGGGCGGCCGGGGCCAATCATGAGATTCCACCAGCCTACGTAATTTTCAGGCTGCCAAAAGCTACCAGCCTCAGGCAAATCCTCGCAATAGCCATACGCATGATGGCTACCCGTTAAAGCGTGATTGAGCAGGATGACATTATCATGCTGCTCATTGAGTTGTCCATAGCACTCGTAGGCTAGGCAGATATCGGGCAGGCTCTCACCTGAGTCAAAGAGAAAATCCCCAATTGAGAGAATCTGAGTCTGAGTCTGCTGCATAGCCTTGGATTTCTAAAGACGAAAAAAGACCGGAGCCTTGCGCCAGTCTTCTCTCTAGTTAAAAAAGCGAATGCTTTACTTAACGCCCTTTTTGCTCAGGCGAGTGCCGGCTGTTGTGCCTTGGCGTGCCTTGAACTTTGGATTTGTCTTGCAAATGACGTAAAGTGTGCCTTTGCGCTTCACGATTTGGCAGTCTGCGTGACGACGCTTCATTGATGCGAGGGAAGAAAGTACTTTCATGTGATGTTTATGGTTTAGGGGTTTTTAGAGAAAAAGCTTCGAGGTTGGGGTGAGTTATTATACTCCGTGCAATTGTTTTGTAAAGACAAATTTTGCCTTATTCACAATAAAAGCTCTTTCTGCGCTCTGCTTTGGGCATGTTGAGGCGGCTAATGCTCACCCCTATGCACGCAACCTTACGAGCTCGAGGAGTTCCTCGCCATTGAGTTGCTGGAGCATTTTCTCCAGTCCGCCTGAGAGGATGTCATCCGCCAGCGCTTTCTTGCGCTTGAGCATGCGCTCGATGTTCTCCTCTAGCGTACCACGGCAAATAAGGGGGTGGATGAAGACGCGCTGCTTTTGCCCAATGCGGTGAGCGCGGTCGCTGGCTTGGTTCTCCACGGCAGGATTCCACCATCGATCAAAATGGATGACATGGCGTGCGCGCGTGAGAGTGAGGCCTGTCCCTGCCGCTTTGAGAGAGAGCAGCATGAAGGGCGGCCCACTAGGGTCTTGAAATTGCCGCACAAGTTGCTGCCTCTGCGCGATTGGGGTGCCGCCATGCAGCATGAGCCCTTCGCGCCCATAGATGCCGCTAACTTGCTCCATGAGGGCGTCGAGTATACTGCGGTATTGGCTAAAGATGAGGACGGGCTCATGCTGCATAGCTAGGGGCTCAAGGAGCTGAGCCAGTGCCATCATCTTGCCGCTGCGCTCAGGGGCAAAGTCGGGCTCTCCTAGGTATTGGGCTGGGTGGTTGCAGATTTGCTTGAAGGCGGAGAGCAAGGGGAGCATGAGCTTGACACGAGTCTCGATATCGGGCTCTTGGATGAGGGCTTGCATGCGCTCAACTTCATGGGTGTAGAGTCGAGCTTGCTCAGGGCTGAGGCTACAGTAGAGGGCGCACTCGGTCTTCTCTGGGAGCTCGGGGACAATCTCGGGGTCGCTCTTGAGGCGACGCAGGATGAAGGGGCGGATGAGCTTCTTGAGCGGGCTGTAGTCACAGCCCATCTCCTTGACCATGGCGGCAAATTGCTTGCTATTGCCCAGCAGTCCAGGGTTGAGGAAACTCAAGAGGCTGTGCAGCTCAGCAAGCTTGTTCTCGATAGGGGTGCCGCTGACGGCGACTCGTCGGGGGGATTGGAGCTTTTGGATGGCGCGACTGCGCGAGGAATCAAGGTTCTTGATGGCTTGGGCTTCATCTAGGATGAGGGCGGGTAGCGACTGTTTGGCGAGCAGGGGGCTGCGCATGGCGACGCCATAACTCATGATGGCAACATGACAGTCGCGCAGCAGCCAGCTGGGGTCGTAGGCGAGTTGACGGCTCTCCTCAGTGCTGAGGTGGCGGGGGTGGAGGATGCGCTGGCGCAGCTCTGGGGCAAAGCGGCTGATCTCCTCTTGCCAGTTGGAGAGTAGAGAGGCTGGCGCAATGATGAGGGCGGCGCCATTCTCCAGTTGCCCCATGCGCTGAAGGTGACTGAGCCAAGCAATGATTTGGATGCTTTTGCCCAGCCCCATATCATCAGCGAGACAGGCACCAAAGCCTGCTTCGGTGAGGTTGAGTAGGAAGCGGGCGCCCTCAAGCTGGTAGGGTCGCAGCGTTGCTTTGAGGGTCGGGCTAAGGCTAGGCTCTAGCTCACCTACTTGCATTTGCTCCAGCGCGCTACGCAGCTGCTCGCCCATGGAGAGGCGCATGCCATCCTCGGGCTCAGGGAGCTCGGCTAGCGCAGTACTGCGCTTACCCAGCAGGTAGCGTAGCCCTGTGAGCAGGGGGATGCCTCCTGCGGCCATGCGGGAGGCACTGCGCCAGCTGTTGAGCAGGCTTGTGAGCTTCTCCTTGTCGAGGCGTATCCACTCACCGCGGAATCGGATGAGTCCATCATCGCCCTCCATGAGCTCGGCGAGCTCCTCATCGCTGAGATGGTGAGCTCCTAGGGCGGCTCGGGGGAGGAAGTTGAGTAGGGAATTGAGTTGCAGCCCCTGTGGGGGCTTGGCGGATGTGCTGCCGTCCTCCTCCTTGATTTCTAGTTTAACCTCAAGTTCAACGCGTTTAGGCTGGCTTTTCCAGAGATTAACGACGCGGGTCTCAATGCCAGCGATCTCAAGCTCGCTGAGGCAGTTGAGGAAGTCATAGCACTGGCGTGGGCTCCATGCGCAAGGCTTGTAGATGTCACCGCTGCGGATGAGCTCTTGGAGAAAGGGTCGATCTGCAGCGGCCTCGCTCAGGGGGCGTAGCAGGGAGAGGAGTGCGAGATTGTCCTCAGCATAATGCTTGGCGGCTAGCCCCAGTGGCATGTGGCGCGGCTTGTCATCGGCTCCTATCTTATGCACAAAGCTAGCGAGGAAGGCAAAGGGCGCAGCCTCGCAGTTAGCTCCAGCATTCTCCGCGAGATGCAGGCAGAGCATGCCTAGTTGCTGCCAGCCATCGAGCGAGGCGAGATAATGCTCTGGGCTCTTTTTTGCCTTCATAGCGGCCTCAGCGAGGGCGAGTTCTAGACTTTGATGCCAAGCGATGAGATGACTCGCTTGGAGGGGGGCGCCCTCAATGGGTGGTAGGCTCTCAAGCATGGCAGCAGCCTCGCTGGGGCTGGGGCAGAGGGTTCTAGCAGAGCCAGCACGCAGCGATCTGAGCTGCAAGCTCAGGCAGGTCTTGGCTCGGTCGCGCAGCCAGAGTAGGGCTGGGGATGCCTGAGGGGGAGCCCCATAAACAAGTAAGTCGAGCATGGCGGCACCTGCGGAGCAGCGCAGCGCGCGCGCGAGGCGAGGAGCTGCAGCGGCAGGGCTAAGCTCGAGCTGTGAATCAGCGCGATGCAGAAGCAGAATGACAGGGCTAGGCGACATGCTAGCACCATGATAGGCTAAAGACACGCATTTGGCAAGAATCAACACCCGAATGACTCAACCCAAAGCCTCGGATCGAGCGAGTGCCATTGAGCAGAGCTGGAGCATGCAGCCTCTACAAAAAAAATCCCAGCCGCATCAGCGACTGAGATTTTTATAAAATTCCTTGTAAGGAGAAGCGATTTAGGCTTCCTGCGTAGCAGAAACTTCTTCTTCAACGACAGGTGCTGGAGCAGCAACTTCGATGATTTCGCCGATGACGTTGAGGATAACCGTAAAGGTAGCCACAACTTCAGGGTGAAGTTTAGCGGAAATTTCGTAAGTACCAGACCTCTTGAGAGGCTTCTCAAGATCGAGGCAGTGACGGTTGATTTCAACACCCTTAGCAACAAGAGCCTCTTGGATCTGTTGGTTGGTGATGGAGCCGAAGACCTTACCTTGATCACCTGCTTCGAGTGTAAGCTCGAGAGTAATCTTAGCGATTTTAGCGGCGATGTCCTTGAAGTTAGCAAGTTCAGCTGCTTCACGTTCAGCACGCTTCTTTTGGAGCATGTTGATGAAACGCTGATTAGCTGGTGTAGCTTCAAAGGCCAAGCCTTGAGGAATCAGGAAGTTGCGGCCGTAGCCACCCTTCACGGTAACGAGGTCGGCTTCACAGCCCAGACCTTCAATTTTTGTTGCAAGAATTACTTTCATGTTTGCCATAACTCAATAATTGGGTTGATGTGAGGGGGAAGAATACAGGATAGCACTTAGCTTGTCAAGCTTTTGTTAAAAAAACCGCCATCTCCGCCAGCAGATGCTTGACCCTAGTGAGCTACTAAGCTAAAATAAGGGCATGTCACGCTACAATGGAGAACAAGTCCTCGTCGTCCCTCGCGCAGCCTTTGATCAAGTAGGCTCATTCAACGGAGTACGCCTCAACGCCCTCCAATACCTCCAAGCCTTCCTCCAAGAAGGAGTTGCACAATACATCGACCGAGAACTCGCTGAGAACTCCCCCGAGTACAAGCAGCTCATCGCCTACGCTATCTTCCGCCACGAGGGCAAGATCCTCGCCTACGCCCGCACCAGCAAGGGCGGCGAAGCACGCCTGCACAACAAGCTCTCGCTTGGCATCGGCGGACACATCAACCCCATTGATGGTATCGCTCAGAGCATCGACACCTACCTCACAGGCGTTGAACGAGAGATCCGCGAGGAAGTCCGCTTTGAGGGCAACGTCGAGCAGCAGATCTTTGCCATCATCAACGATGATAGCAACGAAGTTGGACGCGTCCACCTCGGTGTCGTCCATCTCTTTGAGCTCACGAGCCCCAATATCGTCCCCAACGAGGATGCCCTCGCCGACATGCAATTCTACAGCCTTGAGGAGCTCTCAGGCGATCTCTATGAGCGTCTTGAGTCATGGTCTGCCATCTGCGTAGACGCCCTCAACAACGAGCTCAAATAAGCCCACGCAACATGCTCTCTCTCGCCTGCGATCGCTCGGCTTGAGAGCCTCATGCGGCAGCGAGCAAGTTGCATAAACACCCACACAAATAAGAGCCACATCGTATCCCGATGTGGCTCTTGATTTTTATATCATTTTAAGCGCTCAGTTAGCAGGCTTGATGACAAAGCTCTGCGGAATGGATAGCCCATAAATCTTGGGTTGATACATCATCTCAGCCTTGGCGGCAGGAGCCTTCATCGTCCCGCTCTTGACCACACGAGCGAGGTAGCTGGCGCGCAGCACATCAGAACTTCCCCAGCTATTGACAAAGATAGCGATGCGGTCTTTCTCATAGTGCTTGTAGCTCACCATGAGCGACCATAGCGAGTATGAGGAGGCGGCGCGCATCATCTGCTCAGGCAGTCGCTGACCCAACACGGCGGGATTCACCAGCTCAAGACCAGCTGGCATGTAGTCCTCAAGGGCTACATACTGCATGCTCTCACCGCAGGTGTTATGAGCCTCCATCGTCACAAGCAGGACATCACCCACGCGCAAATCCTCACTGGTCTGCCATGTGCCATCGGGCATGTACTTCTCATAGCGGCGCGTGATGCGAAAGCCTCTGTCCACTACCTGCTCCGTCTGTGGAACCATCGTGTAGCCCTCAACGACACCAAAGACATAGACCGGCGCTGCCTCTACAGCAAAAGCCGGGAGAGTCGCCAGAGGGACGGCGTCGAGCAGCAACGGTGTGGATGCCTTGCTCAACTGCCCATTCACCATGCTCTGCTCCTCTTTGAGCGCACTGCCATGGATGTAGCCTGCGATGAGTTGCAGCATCCAGCTCGCCTCAACTGTCGAGTGCCTGCCAGAGGAGGCAAAGCGGCGCAGCTCCATATTCATGGACTCAGCAAGCTCCTCGCCCTTCGGATTCCTCTGAACCTCCAGCAGTAACTTGAGCACAGCTAGGGAAGGATTATCCCCTGTGTAGTTAGCATCGCGACAAGGATTTGTCGCCTCAGCCTGCTGAGTATACGCTGCGGCATCAGGATGCTTGATCGCATGAGCCACGAAGGCAATAAGGTACTTTGTCGTGTCTGTCTCCCACTCGTCATCATGACGACGAGCCTCAATGATGCTATCCAGATAGTCCGCCGTGAGCGCCTCGCGAGATGAGAGGTAGAGGAGCATCAAGGGATTGGTCAAGGCATCATGCTCAACTACCGCGCTGAGCGGGGCCTTTGGGCTCTCGCTAATCATAGCCTTGCGAATCGCCTCAGCCGATTGATGCAGGTAGTTGTCAAATTCAGCTGCATAGCCTGCCTTCTGCGCAGAGCTACAGGCCAGCATGGCATAGGCATTCATACGGGGGCTAGCCTTACCTTCTGGCCAGTAGGAGATGAGCCCAGGCGCATAGGCGCGGCGGCGCAGCTCTGAGAGAATCGCTCTGATATCTACCGCTCTCTGAGCCGCATCACTCAGGGGCATCCCCATACCCTCATGCAGGGTCTTCTCATGCAGCAGCAGCTGCAGACGGGCACTGAGTTGCTCCGAGCAGCTATAGGGGTAATCACGCAGCTGGCGCAAGCCATCAATCATGCCCGCGAGCGGTGAAGGTGAGATTGTCACATCGGCGCAAGCCTGCTCGTTGAACTCCGTCTTAATCCAGTCCTGCACATGCTTGCTAGCACCCGAGGCAATGCGACCAAAGAACACCTCACGCAGGTAGGGCGTGGGTGGCAGCACCTCAAAGCTCTCCGCAAGGCCGTCGCGATGTCCATCAAGTCCAGCCTGACCCACCGCAGGGCGGATACTCCAACTAAACTTAGCGTCGCCCGTATCGAGCATCTTCACGCGAAATCTCAGAGTCTTGGGCACTGCGCCTTGCAACTCAATCGTCTGATTAGGCTGCAGGGGCTGCGCTACAGCGTTGCCGCGCAGGCTCAGCTCCCAGCGTACAGACTTGTCACGCAGGGCCTCAGGCAGCATCTCAGGCCTCATACTGAGGGTGACAGGCACATCAATCTCATCACCCAGCGTCGCAGTCAGCGGAGCTGAGGGCTCAAGCATGATGGACTGACTCACCTCGTAGGATGCCTCAGCGACACCAAAGCGGCTCACCCCAGATGTCGCCACGGCAATCACGCGATAGCGCGTCAGGGTGTCAGGATTGACCAGCTCTGTGCTAAAGCGCCCCTGAGCATCGCAGAGCACACGGCCCTGCCAAAGTGGCGTCGCCTCAAAATTACTGCGTATCCTTAAAAATCCTTTGCCATCGCCACCGAGGGAAGACTCCCCGATACCGCCGCCCGAACCCGACCTCAAGCAAGCTACGCGCATCGCGCTCAAGCCACCTGAGGTTATCGCAGACGACCCTACGCGGTTAGCCCAGCCATCGCCGTCTTCATCGCCATCGCTGCCGATGAAGACGCCCTTGTTACCATAGTCCAGCTTCTTGCCCGACTCACCCCAAATCTGATGCTGCACCGAGCACATCACAACACTGTGAGCGCGTGCGTTATAAAAACGAGCTAGCGGATTAGGATTCTGATAATCACCGGCTTGCAGCGTGCCCTCATCTACAGCAAAGAGCGTCACGAGAGCAGCAGCCACAGGCTGCTTGCTAGCATCGAGCACCAGCCCTGCAATGCGGCTAGTAGAGCCTGTCATCTGCGGCTCAGTTGGCGTATCGAGCTGCAGATGCAGCCTCTTATCAGCAGGGTCAATCTTGAGGACAATCTGCTCATGAATCAACTTGGGCAGTCCATCGGAACGACGCCCCACCTGCGTACCCTGCACCATAAACAAGCTCACGGTCACCGCGGGACCATCGCCCGCCAACAGCGGCAGCTCAATGATGGGTTTATCATCATTCACATCAACAACAAAGCTACGCAAGATGCGCTCGCGCTCAACACTAACCAGCAGGCGCCCTTTGATAGGCGTATCAAAGAGCAGCTTTGCGGTCTCGCCCTCCTTATACATGTCCTTATTGGCGCGCACTGAGGCAGAGCCAGTGGAGGATATCCACTCTGGATCCTTAGCCCAGACATGGTGCTTGATGGCAGAGCGAAACTCGCGCCCATCCTCATCACGTCCGCTCAGGCTAATCTCATACTCACCCGTCTCAGGCAGATTCAGACTCAGGCTTGCCTTGCCATCAATTAGCTCAACATCCTGTGTCGATACCTGCAGCAACTCAGACTCGCTGCGCCGCTGGCTGCAATCAAAGGCCCCCACGCGGAAAGCAACACTGCGCTTGCGCTTGATATCCAATTGCAACTTTTGAGCCTTGGCGCAGAGATCACCCTTGGTATCCACCAGTAGGATGTCCATTGGCAGAGCCTTGGCCTGCGCCTCATTGCTGTAGTTTGAGTCCAGACGCATTCCTACATAAAGACTTGCAGGGTCATAAATCGCCGACTCAGACAGACTCAGCGACTGACCATTTGCGTTTGCAACGCGCATTGAGCCGTGAGCAAGTACCCGCTGGGGAAAATCACCAACCTTGAGGCGCAGAGTGCATCGCCCCTCTCCTGCCTCATTGAGTTTACTATCATTATAGCTATTGCCATAGCCCGAGGAGCCAGAGCTAAGACCGCCACCGTAGTATGCCTCCCAGCGACCAATATCCCAGGCCCGATGATCGCCAAACAAGTAGTCCTCATAAAGGGAGGGATAAACATTGCAATACTGAGCCGCCAAACGCCAAGACACATCTGCGCCAGCCTCAGGAGCACCGCTCAAGCGCGTTGCCTGCAGCGTCATCTCAAAGTCACGACTCTTGCCCAGAGCCTTCATACTGCCGCTAATCTCAAACTCATTGCGGCGGTACTCGCCCAGATCAACAGTCGTGCGATAAAATCGATTATTCTCAATCAAACGCTTATAGTTGTAGTGATCACTCTTCTTGATAGGAGCCAATAGTCTCATGTCCTCCGAGCTAGCATCCTTGTCGGAGTTGCGTATCATCTCAAGGCGCAGGCTGCATGAATTTCTGGCATTCTTGGCAATGCGGTACTCCAGCTCAAAGCTACCATCAGCCTCAAGCTTGGGATGCAGGCGAGCCAGCTCGCGCTTTTCTTGATCATCAAAGACGACTAACTCCAAGGCATCAATCCCCTGAGGCAAGCTCAGCTCATTGCCGCGCAAGTCGCGGATCATCCCCTTGAGGCGAAGCAACTCTCCGGGACGATAAATACTGCGATCCATAAAGCTATAGACCTGCACGCTGGGGAAGGTTGTACTAAACTCATCAAAATTAATTCCAGCAGGCACATCAGCCTCAACCAGAACATCCCCATCCAGCTTGGCCTCCGTGATGTAGGAATCATCTCCGCAGCTCAGCCGCAGCCAAGCTACCTCATGGCTAGCAATGGCAATCAAGCTCCCCGCAGCAGCCACGGGCTGAGCGACACCCAATAACTTACCCTCTGCATCCAGCATTTCAATCTGAGCCCCATGCACAGCAGCCCCAGTCGAGAGTTGGTAGGGATAGACAAAAATCTGATTGCCGCTGCGCTTCCACATCAGCCCCAAATCTGTGAGCTGAATCAAGCTCTGATTCCCATACTCGGCATCCTCGGTCAAATCCATAGCCTTGCTGTAGTCAGCCAAGGCCTTGGCGCGCACATCGACAAAGAACATGCCACGATTCACCCCCGGGAACATCCCCTGAGCATCAAGCTTAATTTCTCGCTCATGCGAGCCCGAGGGCAGCTTGATATCGCGATGTCCCAGCTGCCCGGGCAGCAGCTCTGAGGGTACCAGCGAGGCGCGTATCCTAGCGATTTGCTCCTGCTTGTCATATTTCTGTCGCAGGCGGCTCTTCTTGAGCTCTGAGTAGTAGCGATTGTAGGCGGCGAGCGCCTTCACCGCGGTCTCCGTATCCGCGCTCAAGTGAATCACGCGTGCATTGACATCCTCCAAGTTGCGATATTTGAGGCTGAGGCGACGCGAGCCATCGGCCTGAAGGCCATTTGCTAAAAGAGAGCTGGACAAGTAAGGTTTTTTCGGCGCAAGTAGGGTCGTGGTCTCACTACGCGGAAAGATACACAGAGGCTGGAGTTTTATCCCCACAATCGTCATCAGTCCACCCGAGCAGTGCAGCTTATAGGTCGCATCCCCCGACTTTGCCTTGAATATCAACTTACTGTAAGCTCGCACGATCTCGCCTGATGGCAGCGTATAGCTGGTAATGTACTTGGCGCTAGCGCCCTCATCAAAAACCAGACTAAAACCAAGACCATCAATCGCAAAAACGCCATCGCGCAACGCAAGTTTCCCCAGCAGAGGAGAGTCATGCTTCTCGTACTTAAAGAGATCCCAGTCCAACGCCTCAAGCTGAGCCGCGATACCATCGAGAGCCACAGGGGTACCCAGATCCAACTCCACGTGGTATTCCCCAGCAGAGATCATCTCATTGCGGCAATAATAGCCCAAGTTGTAACGATTCATTGATAGCACTTGGGATGATCCAAAAGATTTACTATCATCGTCCCTCGATCCTATATTGGGCAGATACAGACGATAATGATCATCAATCTTGCCCAGTGGGCAGCTACTAGCTAGCCAGAGACCCGGCACAGCTGCATCAGGAGCCATCTGCTCCACGGTCTTTTTATCCTTGTCGCTCAATTTGTCATAGTAGAGCTCTTTTTGAATATAATCCCAATGAGTCAAGGCCTCAGCCGCCGTCAGCGCTCTGATGCTAGCAGGAACCTTAGTCTCGTCATTCGAGGCATTATCAAGCTCATAATAGGCGCCAGCAAAGAGCGTTGTCAAGTCGACGCCCTCAATCTCATCAGAATTCGACATCTTCAAAATATAGGGATCAAAGGTATTGTGCCCCCATCGCTCTATCAAGACATCCAATGAGCGGCGGCGCCCCAAATAGCAGCAGGGCTTCTCCATCTCAAAGCTGCGTCCATCAATGGACTTCATCGGCTTTACCAGACGCAACTCATGCACATCAAATGGCTTGCAGTTAGTATCCAGAGAAATCTTTAAGCTTGAGCGGCTCAGCCACTTGCCCTTGATCGGCAATGCAGGCGTGACGCTAAAGGCTGATAAATCAGCAGTCTGCCCCACCGCGGCGGCGTCAACCATAGGCGAGGGGAAATCCAGCTTGATGCTATTGCCCTTTTTCCCATTGAAATATGGGGGTATCTCCAGCATGATTTTAGGCTGATGCGCCTCTTGCGCCTGCTGCTCGGCAGCAGCCGCAGGACTGCGGGGCGGCTCAAGGATGGAACTCAGTATGCTAAATAAGGAGGCTAGAGTCGCAGCTGCTATAAAGGGGGCGTTCATGGGGATGGGAGGGGTGGATGCTGATGAGAGTAGACATTTAATCTACAACCTTCTGTAATCTGAATCATCTAGCGCGCAAAGTCAACCAAAAAGGAAAATAGACATAAAAAAGACCGCTGCCCAATCTGAGCAGCGGTCGATAGTTACGAGAGTCTTTCTTTAGTTAGTTAAAGATGACTTCATAGATCTTGGCGTCCTTCTGAGCTGGCAGCTCAATCTTCAGCGTCTTGCCGCGGACGGGGACGCTCATGATAGCTGACTCAATCTTCAATTTGACGCCGTTGATGACGATGCCCTTGATACCACGGGTTGAGAGGGTAGCCTTCTTCGCCGTTGAGGGTACCTCCAAGCTCAGGCTTGCACCCTCGCTGCAGTTGTAGGAGCTGAGCAGATCGCCATCTGTGAGCGAGTCCGCGGAGCGGCTTGGGTCATCAGCTGGGCAGTCGAACTTGAACATGCTCATCTTAATTTCCTGCGCTTGATTGCTCTTATTGGTCAGGGTCATACCCTTGACCTGCTGCGTGGGAAGCATGTCACCCTTGCTAATGAGCATGTTGCCCTGCTGGTATGTACGTGCTGGGATGCGGCTGCCATCGGCAAGCGTAAGCTCCAAATTGGCCCATTTTGCAATGTCCTTGTTCTCCAGATTGACTTCAATCCATGTGGGTGTTACAGCGCTGGGGAGCTCGAGGCTGATGCTCTCACCACTCTTCATGCTCTTGACCTCCATGACGCGGGCGATGCCAACGTACTTCTTGTCGCGCACTGCACGGATACCCTCAAAGCCTGCAACATCTGTGCTAGCCTTTGCTGGCAGCGTCTTGTTGATCTTAAAGCTGCAAATAGCAAGCCAGTTGGGACGAGCTTCGAGCACGCGATAGCGCAGATACTGAGCGGTGACGCTCTGTTTGCTCTCGCTGAGGTCGCGGATGATGGATGGGCCTGTTGAAGGCTCGCCCAGAGGCAGCCAATTCTTGCCGTCCATGGAGTACTCAAATTGACCCTTGGCGATGTAGTCCTCAGCTCGGGGATCACCCATGATGAGCTCAATGCTCTTGATGACGCTGGGGCGACCCATATTCAGGGCGTACCAGTCACCGACAGCTTGATGTCCATCCTGCGACCAGAAGCTCTTGGGGTCGTTGTCCATCATGTTTTCTACATTGTTGGAGTTCCCCTTATTGCTGCTAAAGACGGGGCGGCTAACGTTAACATCAACGCCACTAATCTCACTGTAGGCCTCATTGTTGGCTAGCTCTGCCATCTCACGGATGAGGGGGGCGAGGTGGAGGCTGCCGGTCTTGACCTTGGATTGGCTTGTCCACTGATCCCAGCTCTGCTGAAGCCTAACCAGATTATTAATCTGTGGGGAGAGGTTGTAGTTACTCACATCGATACCCGCCTGAGCCATGGCCGCAAAATCGCTCACCCATGGGGCAATCTCGCTGTAGACGAGTTTGGCATCGGGGCTCTTAGCGATGATCTCGCTAGCCTCAAGCATGTCCTTGAACTGAGCATACATCTCCGTGACGGCCTCCTTGTCAAGCTTGCCGCTCTTGAGGGATTCGTTGAGCTTGTTGATGAGAGGCTCAAGATAGACTGACTCCTCACGACGATAGCCGTGGAAGTTGACTCCGAGGTCGGAGACGTTGTTGGCAAAGCTCTGCATCGCCTCATGGCTCTGTGGATAGAGGCGCTTCATGCCCTCCTTCCAGTTCTTATCAGACTGATAGCCCATGATGTTCCAGCTATAGTCACCGACACCAAAGAGACCAGTCTTACTTGCCTCAGGCCTCTCCATCGGATTGGCGACAAAGCCTGTCATGAGATCGCGCATCTCAGGTGTTTGCTCCAGACCATAGGTACGACCCATGCCCAGATGTGCGCGGCAGTAGTCGGTGCAGGGCCAGTTCCACCAGATGAAGGCGGGGCGACCAAGCACTTTGTTCACCCATTGCTGCCCCTCAAGCTTGATGTCATGCACCACGCTGTTGCCTGTCCACATGACGTGGTTGCTCTCAGGCAGCTTTGAGCCGAGCTCTGCGAGCCACTCCGCATTTGTCCACGCGCGATTGTAGCCAGTGGGGCACATGATGAGATTGCCAACGTCGCTGTGCTTCTCAATAAAGTTCTTGGTGATGTAGCTAGCCAGCTCTGCTTGGCGGCTCGCCTTGTTGATTTCACCACTGGAGTCATCGACAAAGAGACCGTAGTGACGCACGCCCAGCTCATACATGAGCTCTAGCTTGGCGCAGATGCTATCCAGATCCGTCTTGCCGCCCTCGCGACTCCAGTCCACGGTGTTGGCTGGATGAATGGCCCAGACGAACTTGACATGATTCTGCTTAGCGACCTCGCAGAGCTCGCTAATCTGCGCTGCGGCAGCTTTGGGGTAAGGTGTACGGCACTGATAGCCGTGATGATAAGGATCATCCTTTGCGGCCCAGATGTAGGTGTTCATCTTGTTGCGACCGTAGAAGGCGAGCTGTGCCTTGCGGCTCTCATGGCTCCATGGCTGACCATAGTAGCCCTCGACGCTGCCGCGGTAGGGGATGTCCGACCAGTCGATGATACGACCGATGGGGAGCTCACCCATAGCAACGATATCCTCAAGGCTCTTGCCCACGTAGGGGTCCTTGTTGGCGTTGAGGTTCACGTCACCTGCCACGCCCTCCAGCAACTGGATGAGCGTTTGGCGTGCGTAGAAAAGTCCAGCCTTATCATGAGCATAGATGCTCACCTTCTTGGGGCTTATGTTGATGGCGTAGGCTCCCACTTGCTTAGGGATTTGGCTCCAGATGCCGCCACGGCTCTTGTCGCTGCGCAGCTTTTGGCTGACCGATTTGACGCGGCTGCTCTGATCGCTGAGCTCCACTTTTTGTGGCTGAGGAAATACCTGATTAGCTGCTTGGGCTGTGCTTAGACCGAGCAGGGCAAGGCCTATAATACTTGTTTTTTTCATAGTTTTATTTTGTGATGTAAATGATTTCATGGATGTAGTTATCCTCTCCTTGAGGACTAAGGCTAAGGCTCTCGCTTTCACCGTCTACTAGGGAATATGTTTTGATGACGCCATCGCCCTCAGGCGTGCGACCGTTGATCAGAGGGGAGGCCGAGCTGACGATGATGATGCTCTTGCAGTCCTTGGGGGCTTGCAGTGTGATGGGGGCGCTGAGCAGGTAGCTGCTCATGATGTCACCATCAAGCAAATGCACAGGCAAGGCGTAGGGGTCGATCGCCGGGCAGGCAAAGGCGAGCTCGCTAATCTTCATATTCTGCTCCTTGTCGCTCTTGTTGCTCAGGCTAATTTCACGAACCCGCTGGGGGATACCCTCCCCGCGGAGGCTGCGGCGAAAGGGCTTATTCTTGCGCTTATCAGCATTGAGCTTATCGGCCTTAAATAGGCTGTTATCGATGATCTTGCCATCCATCTCAATCTTGAGCCAGTTGGTCGCATCCGCGCAGCCTACATCCATCGTGATGGCGCTGATATCGCTGGGGTGTGGCAGCTGGATGTTGATACTCTCACCTGGCTTCATGCTGCTAAACTCCATGATAGGACGCAGGTTGATACCCTCATCGCTGCGCTCCAGATGCAGTTTACCTGCCCCCTGCCATGCGGCCATGTCTGTTGAGACGCGCATGTTATCGGGGCGGTTGATGCCAAACTCAACGATGTTGAACCACTTGCCAGCGCGCGGGCTGATGCAGCGATAGCGCAGATGCTGCGCAAGCAGGGGCTCATCAAGCTCAATGCGCACACGCGGCCCGTATGTGGGCTCACCCAGTGGCTGCCAGTTCTTGCCATCCTGCGAGTACTCCATCTGGGCGCAGTCAAAGAAATCTTCCGCCTGACGGGGGCCGCCCATGATGAGCTCAATATTCTCAATCTGCTGAGCAGACCCGTAGTCAAAGGCAACCCAATCACCCACCTTCTGTGGCTTGGGGCTCGTCCATGCGCTGAGCTCATCACCGTCAAAGATGCGAGACTCGCCAGAGTTTTTGATGTTGCGGGAGTTGCTAAAGATAGGCGTCCCTTGCTTCTTAGGCTCACCACTCAGCGTCGCCATCACAGCGCTGCTCAGCTCGCGGCTCAGCTCGACGATGAGGGGGACGAGCTCACGACTGCCTGTAGCTGGGGTCTTGGGGCCGCGACGTAGCTTGTCGGCACGGATGCTAGCCATGAGCAGACGCGCGAGTTGAGCTTCCTCAATCTTGCCCTCTGACTGCATGGCCTGCAAGCTCTTAATGACGGACTCGCCCATGATGCCCGTCTGGGCAAAGAGCTCGATCCATGGCTCAATCTCAGCGCGCATGGTCACGAGCTTCTCATCACGCAGCAGCGTTGCAGCGGACTCTTGGATGCGGACAAACTCACGCAGAGCCTCAGTGGCTGCGGCGACATTGAGCTGAGCGGGATTGACGCGCAGGCTCTTAGCGGACTGGGCCAAGTCGATGGACTCCTCACGGGAGAAACCATGGCCATTGTTAGTCAAGTCCCCATTGTGATTAGCTAGGGTCTGCATCTGCGGAGCGCAGCTAGGGTAGAGACGCTCGATGCCTGCCTGCCAGTTCTTCTCCGACTCAAAGTTAACGATATTCCAAGTGTAGTCAGCAACGCCAAAGAGAGCAATCTTGCTTGCCTCTGGCCACTCCATGGGATTAGCGACAAAGCCGTTGATGAGCTCTTTCATGCTGGGGTCTTGGGAGAGGTCATAGGTTCGCCCCATCGCCAGCTGACTGCGGCAATAGTCCGTACAGGGCCAATTCCACCAAATGAAGGTCGGGCGACCCAGTGCCTTGCGCACCCACTGCTGCCCCTCAAGCTCAATCTTGTAGGCAACGCCGTTACCCGTCCACATCACGCGGATGTCAGGGTGCAGCTCAGCGCCCAGCTCTTGTAGCCATGAGGCTGGTGTCCATGCTCGCGTATATCCTGTGGGGCACATGATGATAGGGCCCACATCCTTGTGCTTCGCCACAAAGTGCTCGCTAATGTAGCTACAGAGCTTGGACTGATTGGAGGCCTTGCTAATCGCGCCCTCCGAGTCATCCACAAAGACGCCAAAGTGGCGCACACCCAGCTCATACATGAGCTCGAGCTTCGCACAAAGGCTGTCGAGGTCAGGCTTGCCGCCCTCGCAGCTCCAGTCCACAGTGTTGGCTGGATGAATCGCCCAGATGAACTTCACGTAGTTCTTACGCGCAGCCTCTGCCAGCTCAGTAATTTGCGCGGCCTCCGCCTCGGGATAGGGCGTGCGGCACTCATAGCCGTGATGATAGGGATCATCCTTGGGGGCCCAGATATAGCTATTGATCTTGTTGCGACCGTAAAAGCGAAACTGATTCAAACGAGCCTCGTGACTCCACGGCGTGCCGTAGTAGCCCTCGACAACACCGCGATAGGGCATGTCTGGCCAGTCGAGGATGCGACCAATGGGCAGCTTGCCCAGACGCGCAACCTCTGTCGCATCGAGCTTATCAAAAGGATCATACTGGGCGCAGAGGCTATTTTCTACCCCCATGAGCAGCGCAATGAGTGTTTGCTTCGCGTAAAAACGCCCTACCGCATCATAGGAATAGATACCTACCTTTTTATCCTCAATGACAATTGCATAGGCACCCTCCTTGTGGGGCAGCCCAGCAAAGCTAGGATTTTTTGGGTCGAGTTCCTCATAAATCACCTGCTCTACCACCGTACTAGCTCCTGAGAACTCAGATAACTGTGGTCGGGGGAAGACGCTGGGGATAGCGGACACTTGAGACTGGCTTTGCGGCTCAGCAGCGGCCTCGACCCCAGAGCTCGGGGAGCTAAAGCCCATGAAAAGAACCCATAGGAAAACCAGGGCGCGTGAGGAGGGCTTTATCATCAATATTTACAGGGATTGGAGGAGGGGAAGCAGTTGCTTGATGTCGCTGATACGGTAGTCGGGGTTCTTAGCGATGCATTCGCCGGCCTCACCCTGACAGGTAGGCGACCAAGCCGCGCTAATGATAGCTACACCCGCGAGACGGCAGCAGTCGATGTCGCTAGGGGCATCGCCAACATAAATCAACTCATCAGGGCGCATATCCCAGAGCTCCATGAGCTCAAGCAGGCGCAGATGCTTGCAATTGATATGAGGATCACCATAGCCGCAGTAGTCAAAATAATGCTTCAGACCAAAAAACGCTAAAGTAGAAATGGCGCTATGATCCTCCTTACCCGTGATAAGAGCAATGCGAAGACCCGCATCGCAGAGAGCATCAAGAAGCTCGCGGCTACCCTCAAATGGGGCTGGGGCCCAGCTGGGATGCAGCTCCTGATAAATCTCGACAAAGCGCGCGAGGGGCAGCTTGGGGTCAGTCACGTCAAGCCCTGTGAGACGGGCGATGACACCGCTCTCGCTCAGGCCATAATGGCAGACGACATCCTCATCGCTGAGGCGGACGCCAGTATACTCCTGTGCCACACGGCGAAAGGACTCCGTACAGAGAGGTAGCGTATCTCCTAGGGTTCCATCGAGGTCAAAAACTACAGCGCGCAAGGACATATGAAGGGGATGGGTGAATAGTATCAGAGGCGACACTATCCAACAAGATTAACACAACAGGGGGGGGGCAAGGCAAGCATAAAGCACCCAGCAGAGCTCTAAAATTACTAGTTCATACGCCCAACACATAGAAGAATCGCGATAAATCAAACTAAAAATGCGTGTCATCGGTAGATTCCCAGCTTCCGCTCCCGTACTTTATAGATATAATTTTTTTATGAATTGGATTTATCGAACAGGGATTTTTGTCGGTCTAGCCGCTGTAACGGTTGGTGGGTACTACTGGATGAGTGACGAAGAGGTGCAGGAGCTCAGCTTCCAATCCGCCGTGGTGAGCCAGGGGAGTTTTATCAACAAGGTTCAGTCCACAGGCACCCTTGAGCCCCAAGAGCTCGTGGATGTAGGCGCGCAGGTGACAGGCGAGATTCGCGAGTTTGGCAAGGACAGCCAAGGTCGCCCCATCGACTACGGAAGTGAGGTCAAGGCCGGGCAGCTGCTCGCACGCATTGATGACACCATCGTCGAGCTCGCCATCCAGCGCATGGAGGCTAGCGTCGCCCAAGCAGAGGCTCAAATCAATAGTGCCAAGGCCGATATCAGCCGCTCCAATGCAGGTATCACTCAGGCAAAAGCCCAGGAGGCAAAGGCGCTGCGCGACCTGCAACGCGCTAAAAAACTCGGTGTTGGCGAGGCTCTCTCCCAGATGAGCTATGATGAATACGTCACCACCGCAGAGACCTCAGCCGCCGCCATGGAGAGCGCCTTGGCAAATCTGCAATCCTCTCACGCATCCCTCGCTCAGGCAAAAGCTCAGCTCATGGGTGCCCAATCACAGCTCGCCAGCGAGCTGCGCAACCGCGAGTACACACAAATCAAGACCCCAGTTGATGGCACCGTCATCGTGCGACAGGTCAATGTGGGTCAAACCGTGGTGAGCAACATGAGCGCGACCACGCTCTTTCTCGTCGCACGCGACCTGACCAAGATGCAAATCTGGGCCAGTGTGAATGAGGTGGATATCGCCAAAATCAAGCCCAATCAACTCGTGCGTTTCAGCGTCGATGCCCTGCCCAACGAGAGATTTGAGGGCAAGGTCAACAAGGTGCGCCCCAACGCAACCATGAGCTCCAACGTCGTCACCTACATCGTGGAGATTGATATTGAGAACAAGGATCGTAAGCTGCTGCCCTACATGAGCGCCAACGTGGATTTCATCGTGCGTGAGATCCATGACGTGATTCTCGTGCCTGATGCAGCCTTTGATTTCACCCCCCCCACTGAGCTTGTGGATGAGCAAGCCCTCGCGCAGTTTGAATCGATGCGAGATGCTCTCCGCAAGGAGCGCCCAGAGGGCAAGAAGGACAAGTCCCAGCGAGCCGTCTTACTATGGACACAGCTTGAGAATGGCACACTCGCCCCCATCCTCGTGCAGCGAGGTGAGAGCGATGGAGCTCAATCCATCGTCACGCCATATGAGGGTCAGAGCTTGGCTCTCGGCGCAAAGCTCATCACAGGCATCCGCAGCAGCGACAGCGCTAAAATGGAGGATAAGGGGGATAATAACCCCTTCGGCATGAAGCGCCCCGAGCGACGCAAGCGCGGCACAGGAGGCCCAGCACGCCCCTAATTAGCCCTCTAGCTTGTAACTCTAGCGCCATACCGCTGTGATTGAATTACGCAATATTACCAAAGTCTACCACCTCGGGGAGATTGATCTCCCCGTGCTCAAGGGTATCTCTCTACGCATCAAGGAGGGCGAGTTTGTCTCGCTGACGGGAGCATCAGGCTCGGGCAAGTCCACGCTGATGAATATCCTCGGCTGCCTCGACCGCCCCAGCGCAGGAGAGTTCTACATTGATGGCAAGGATGTGGCGCACTACAATGAGAATGAGCGAGCAGGTCTGCGCAATGCGCGCATCGGCTTCGTCTTCCAGAACTTCAACCTCCTCAACCGCACAAGTGCGCTGGAGAATGTCATGATGCCAGCCATCTATGCGCTCCCAGCCAAGAGCAAGACGCAGATTCGAGAGCACGCCATCGAGCTCATGAAGCTCGTGGGCATTGACGACCGTATGGATCACACACCCTCCCAACTCTCAGGCGGTCAGCAGCAACGCGTAGCTATCGCGCGCTCCCTCATCAACAACCCAAGCATCTTGCTAGCCGATGAGCCGACGGGGAATCTGGACTCAACCACCTCGGTGGAGGTGCTCAACATGTTCCGCGAGCTCAACCGCAAGCAAGGCATCACCATCATCATTGTGACGCATGACCCCAAGACAGCCGCCTTTACCGACCGCGCCATCCGCATGAGCGATGGTCTGATTACCGAGGGTGTCGCGGACGAGCTCTCAATTGAATTAAAAAAATGAAACTCTGGCCTCTTTTTCTCACCTGCCTCCTCGCCCTGACGCGCAACCCGATGCGCGCTGCGCTCACGGTGTTAGGCATTGTCATCGGCATCGCCGCCGTCGTCGCCATCATGGAGATTGGCGAGGGCTCCAAAAAGCAAATTAGCGACTCCATCGCCTCCCTCGGTGCAGGCAAGATCATGGTCATGGGCGCCTCGGTCAAGACCGCCGGCGTAAGCAGCGGCAGAGCCGCCATCAAAGCCAGTGATGCCGAAATACTCATGGAGGAGTGCAGCGCATTTGTAATCAATGCCTCACCCGTCGTCAAAACATCAGCCCAAGTCATCGTCAACGGCCTCAACTGGAGCCCCGAGACAATCGCTGGCGGCAACGAGCACTATCTGAATATTGAAAGCTGGAAAATCGCCGAGGGTCGCGGATTTGACAAGAGCATGGTGGATAACGCCGATCGCGTCTGCGTCGTGGGTCGCACGATTGTCAAGGAACTCTTCCCCGATGTCAACCCCATCGGTCAGGACATCCGCATCCGCGATGTCATCTTCAAGGTCATTGGAGTTCTTGAGGAAAAAGGAGCTGGGCACTGGGGCAACGATCAAGACAACAGCATCTTCTTACCATGGACAAGCATCCGCATGCGCCTGATGGGCTCACCTAGCACAGCTGTGCTCACGATAGCTGGCGCAGCAAACAAGGCCAAGACAAACGCCGCCGCTACCTTCCCCTCATCCAGCGTGGCTCTCTATCCCGGTACAGACTTGCAGTCCTTCACCAATGCGCCCCACCCCCTGCGCACACGCACGGTGAACTACGTGGTTGCCAAGATTTACGACACAGAGAATGCCACCCCAGCCATGGATGCCATGACACCTGTGCTGCGGCGTCACCGCGGACTCAAAGTAGGACAGCTCGATGACTTTGAGATGCGTGATAGCGCTCAATTCTCCAAGATGGTCACCAGCACAGCAGACACGATGAGCAACCTGCTGCTCGCCGTAGCAATGATTTCGCTCGTTGTGGGCGGTGTGGGTATCATGAATATCATGATGGTATCGGTCACTGAGCGCACGCGTGAGATTGGCCTGCGCATGGCTGTGGGGGCTCGCCCTCGCGATATTATGTCGCAGTTCCTCCTTGAGGCGGTGCTGCTCTGCCTCGTGGGCGGCATCATCGGCATCCTGCTGGGACGCCTCGCCTCCATCATTGTCTCTGTGCAAAACGACTGGCCTGTCGCCAGCTCCACAAGCGCTATCATCCTCTCTGTCTCTGTGGCAGTCATCATCGGCGTCGTCTTTGGCTGGTACCCCGCGTGGAAGGCCTCCCGCATGGACCCCATCGACGCACTGCGTCACGAGTAATTGCAGCCCCATCCCTATCGCCCCCCTTTTTTATCTGATGAAAATCACCTCCCTTATCCTCCTATCCCTCACCCTGAGCCTGAGCTCCTGCATGATGGGGCCCGACTTCAGCGAAGCCCAATCACCAAATCTGCCCAGCACATGGGTCAATGCCACGCCTCCCCAGTCAGCTGAGGGAGACTTGGCAACTTGGTGGAAGCAGTTCCGCGACCCACAGTTAGAGAAAATTCTCAGCACAGGCTTTAGCAGCAACCCCGACATGATCTCAGCGGCCCTGAGCATCGGACAAGCGGAGTCAGCCCTGCGCAGCACCCAGTCAGGGATGCTGCCCAGCATGGGCGGCAATCTGGGGTCGAGCAACTCGGGCAACTACGACACGAGCAACTCACACGGCAACTTTAATGGCGGACTCTCAGCCTCATGGACACCAGATATCTGGGGCGCAACGCGCCGCGAGATTGAGGCCAACTTTGCCGCCCTCGGATCGAGCAATGCCGCGGCAGCCGCCACGCGCACAGCTCTCTCTGTGAGCATCAGCAGCGCCTACTTCCAGTGGATTGAGGCCAAGGAGAATCTGCGCATCGCCCGTGAGCAACTCAACTATCAAGAGCACACTTACCGCATCGTGCGCGATCTGGTCAATGAAGGCTTCAAATCCGAGCTCGACCTCCAAGAAGCCATCGTCACCATCAGCAGCACGCGCTCCTCCATCCCTGCGTTCGAGGCAAACATCCGTGCCTATGAGAACAACCTTGCGGCACTGCTGGGAACCACGGTCAACAACCTGAAGCTCAAAATGCCCGCTGCCTCAGTCTACAACCTAACTCCACGCATCCCAATCAACCTCCCATCAGACCTGCTGCGCCGACGCCCCGATATCGTGCGTGCGGAGTATGAGCTTGCTGGACAGAGTGCCCTTGAGGGTGTGGCCATTGCGCGACTCTTTCCCGACATCTCCTTGACAGGCTCAACTGGCAGCTCTGCTGGAACTGACTTTGCAAGATTCTGGAAGTCGAGCACCTGGGGCCTAAGCGCAAGCGTCTCTGAGACCATATTCAACCGCAGCGCACTCAATGAGAATGTGGCGCAGGCAGAGCTTGCCACGCTCAAATCAGCACAGAGCTACCGCAAAACCGTCATTGAAGCCTTTGCGGAGGTGGAAAGAGAGCTCATCAGCTACGCCCAGCTCACGAGTCAGCTGCCCGAGTACCAGCGAGCACGCGATGCGAGCAAGTCCGCCTCCGAGCTCTCCTTGCGCCGATACAATGAGGGGCTCACAGACTTTCTCAACGTCTCCTCTGCTCAACGCTCTTGGTTAAGCTCTGAGCTCAAGCTCATCAGCACCAAGCAGACCATTCGACTCGCCCTTGCGCGACTCTGTGCAGCTATGGGTGGTGGCTATGAGACGAATTTAACTCAGTTCTAAAGCATGCATGACATGCAGAGAGCTAAGGGTCCGTCCATTTTTGCTTGATTTCCCGTAATCTTGAGCGTAGACTGCAATCGTGCACCAGATTGTTTTTAATAAAATTAGCGCAGCAGAAATTTCTGCGCTTCCTACACTTGACCAGCTCACCCTCATCGACGCCTTCAAGGTGGATGAAAACAGCTTCAAGTCAGGCGCCACCGACGGCAAGTTTGGTGAGGTGAAGCGCGACGGTAAGAAAATCCTGCGCTTCCGATCTCAAGATTACCGCATCTACTTCAGCATCGAAGGCGATGAGATTGAGGGCAAACTTCACATCCATCGCATCCTCAATGCGAATTCACTCAAGGACTTCCTCTTCCGCTCTAAGATTGGCGGCTCCGAGGATCAACGCCTCTCTAATTCTCGCTCATTCTGGACACTGATTGAGGAGGGAACTAACGCGCCCAAGCACTAAGACGCCCCCGCGTCCTACCACGAGGCAACATGATGACTGAGTACCTCAGTATGCTACCCTCCCCCCTGCGAATTAGCGCGGTGGCGAGTGTCACCTTCACCCAGCTGGTGCGGATGCGCCTCTTTGTGGTACTCGCTCTCTTTTGCCTCGGGTTTTTGGGGCTGCAATTTCTTCCTTTTCACGAGCATCTTGCGCTGGAGCAAGCTGGTACAAACCAGCTTGAGCTTATCAAGAATGTGGGCATGGGCTGCATGCAGATTTTTGGGCTCCTCTTTTGCATTGCCGCAACCTCCCTACTCATTCCCCGCGATGCAGAGGATCGCATCCTCTACACCATCCTCTGCAAGCCTGTACCGCGCTTTGACTACTTAGCAGGCAAGGCGCTCGGGCTACTTAGCCTCCTCTTTGTGATGCTGCTGGCGATGGATGGACTCATGTCGCTCATTCTCTGGATGCGCGAGTCTGCTATTGCCGCAGAGCTTACAAGTATCCTGCTAGAGCAGGGTCATAGTGATCAGGCTATTGAGGTGATGCTTGAGCCTCTGCGAGGCGCTGGGCTGAGCTGGGATCTCCAGCGAGGCGTGATGCTCATGTTTCTCGGTTTTGGGGTGCTAACCAGCCTGACACTGCTCATCTCCTGCTTCACGAGCACCACCATTGTGAGCATGGTACTGGCACTGGGTCTCTACTTTGTAGGGATGTTCCAAGGTCAGGTTTTTGCGGCCCTCTCCGCGGCCACAGGCAGCGTAGGGACGAGCCCTGCGGCGCAGGATGCCGCGCAAGTTTTCTCGGTACTTGTCCCCCATTTTGGACTTTATACCGCGAGTGACGCGGTTGCCTCTGGAGCGAGTCTCAGCTGGTCGATGCTGGGCCATATAGCTCTGCTCTCTGGCGGCTACATGCTCTTCCACCTCCTGCTCGCGAGCTGGATTTTCTCAAAAAAAGAATTTTAAGCAAGACGGCATATGGAGAGTCCAGAGCTACCCGATGAGAGCGATACCGCCGCCTGCCTGCGCTATGCCAAGCTGCTGCAGCGTGGGCGTGGGAAAATAGGGCGCGATTTTGAGCGATCCCTTTACTACTTCGACCTTGCGGCTCAGGCAGGTGATGTGGATGCCATGTACCATCTAGGCAAGTGCTACCTCAAGGGGCTTGGATGCCTGAGGGACGCCCATGGGGCTGTGACCTGCTTTGAGAATGCTGCCCATCGCGGACATCTAGGGGCGACACAGAGACTTGCCGAGTGCTTCAGCAAAGGGCTGGGCGCACCCCAGTGTGCCGAGCTGGCAACTTATTGGGAGCTCCGGGCGGCAGCGCAGGCAGAGGCCAGCCCGCAAGCTTGACATCTTGCCCCTCAGCATGTATCCTAGCAACGCAACATGAACACATATCAACTCGCAGTACTCCCAGGTGATGGCATCGGCCCAGAAGTCATGACCCAAGCCCTCAAAGCCCTCTCCGCCGTTGAATCCAAGTTTGGTTTTAGCACCAAGCTCACAGAATGCTATGTCGGCGGTGCCGCCATCGACAACTGCGGCAAGGCCCTCCCTGCCGAGACTCTGGCCGCCTGCTCCGCAGCCGATGCCATTCTCTTTGGCTCCGTGGGTGGACCCAAGTGGGACCATCTGCCTGCTGATGAGCGCCCCGAGCGTGGTGCCCTCCTGCCCCTGCGCAAGCATTTTTCCCTCTTCGCCAACCTCCGCCCTGGCATCTGCATGGCAGAGCTAGTTGAGGCATCTCCTCTCAAGAACAAGATTATTGAGGGAGGCTTTGACATCCTCTGCGTCCGCGAGCTCACGGGTGGCATGTACTTTGGCGAGCCCAAGTTCTACGGTGAGCAAGATGGCGAGATTGTCGGCATTGATACACTCTTCTACCGCAAGTCGGAGGTAGAGCGCATTGCACGTGTCGCCTTTGAGTCAGCCCGAGGTCGCGACAAGCGTCTCTGCAGTGTGGACAAGGCCAACGTCCTCTCATCCTCGATGATGTGGCGCGACACGGTGGAGGAGATTGCAAAGGATTACCCCGATGTTGAGCTCAGCCACATGTATGTAGACAATGCAGCCATGCAGTTAGTGCGCAACCCTCAATACTTTGACGTCATGGTGACGGAGAACACCTTTGGTGACATCCTCTCTGATGAGATGGCGATCATCTGCGGCTCTCTGGGCATGCTGCCTAGCGCATCTCTGGGCGAGGGCAAGGGCGGTGATGGCAAGAAAGCCTTTGGTATGTACGAGCCCTCAGGTGGCTCAGCTCCCGATATTGCTGGACTGGATATTGCTAATCCGATTGCGCAGATTCTCTCACTGAGCATGCTGCTACGCTACTCCTGCTTAGAGGCAGAGGCAGCGGATGCAATTGATTTGGCCGTACGCCGCGTCATTGCCTCGGGTCTGCGCACGCGCGACCTCTCCAACGGCAGCTGCGGCGAGAAGCTGGTGAGCTGCTCAGAGATGGGTGATGCCATCGCTGCAGCTATCTAAGGATAACAAGCAACCTTTTTCACACAAAAGCCCCACCTCTCCTTCATGAGTGGCGGGGCTTTTGTGTGGGCGGGTGTCGGGGACACCCCCCATTAGAGAAGGTAACGCTCAGGCGATGCCCCGTAGCAGAGACAGCAACGCCACGGCACGGGGGAAGTTCTCAGGCGCGTCATCGCTCTCGACAAAAAGACGATCAACAGGCAGCCTCGCGTATCGTGCCTCCGCCTTGGGATGACTCAACTCACGCAGCCCTACGCTAAAGATAGCCCCCAGATCCATGAACTCTCGCGCCTGCTCCAAAGACCCATTCCAAGCATGCAGCAAGAGCGCAGGCAGAGTGCCGCAGCGGCGGCGCTCGCGCAGAATCTCAAGAATCTCAGGCCAAGCCCTCACCCCATGCACATGCAGCATGCGCTCATGGCGAAATGCCGCCCCAAGGTGGATGTGAAAGAGGTTGCGCTGCGCATCAAGACTATCCCTCCACCTCTCTGAGCCATCAAGACCAGTCTCACCGACACCCGCGCTGGGGTGGCGTGAAAGCCAGTCATCGAGATCAAAGGCGTAGGCACCCAAATCCACGCCCTGCGCATGCCAAGGGTGCAGCCCAAAGCAGGGCATCATGGGATCGGGAGCGGCCGCGATTTTCTCCCAATCAGCACGGGTGACGGCATTAAAAAATCCGCCCTGCGCGACAATTTGGTGTGTGTGGTAATCAAACATAATCAGAAGAGAAAAAGACCCTCATCACGGAAGCTGAAGTAGGGCAGATCGCGCGTACTAGACTCACAGCCGATGATGATGTGGTCGCGTAGGCTAATTTTCATAATATCACCTGCGGCGAGAATTTCTTCGGTGAGCTGGCGATCAGCCCTGCTAGGCTTAGGGTCACCGCTGGGGTGGTTGTGCGCGAGAATGACAGCGTGTGCATTGTGTCGGATAGCCTCGCGAAAGACATCGCGAGGGTGGACAAGCACGCGACTGATGGTGCCCTTACTCACATTAACACGGCGTATCAGGCGATAATTCACATCCAGCAGCAGCGCGACAGCAGTCTCCTGTGGCTCATAGCGCAAATCAGGGGCAAGATAATCATAAACCGTCTGAGGCTCACGAAAATCGCTCTCCATGACGCGCTCCCGTATCGCCCGCGCACCAAGCTCAAAAACAGCAGCAAGGGTGGCAGCCTTGGCTGGGCCTACGCCCTTGCAGAGAGAGGCAATCTCATGCGCCTCCAACTGACCAAGCGCGGCGAGAGAGCCCGCAGCGCGCTTCATCTTAGCCGCAAGCTCCAGCACATTGCAGCCTTGCAGACCCGTGCGTAAGAAGAGAGCGATGAGCTCCTCATCACTCAGAGCGTGACGACCGTGGCGCTGCAGCTTCTCGCGTGGAAGCTCCTGCGCAGGCATATCGCGCAACTGTAAGGGCTTGGCACCCTCCTGCTCATCCTCGCTACTCCTCATCTGCCTCAGCATAACAAATCTACTACGCAGGGGCAAGTAAATCTGCCAGAAATCACACATAATCCAGCCTGATTGTTATTCACGGCTAATTCATCGACTTGTTTTTTCTCTTGACTTATCAGGCTACATCCGCTATTTTTCACTTATTGTTATGACTGACCGTCGCATTGTAATTACTGGCATCGGCGCTGTTACTCCTCTGGGTAACACCGCACAAGAAACTTGGGAAGCATTAAAGGCTGGCAAGAGCGGGATATCCCGACTTGAGAGCTTGGACACCACAGCCCACGGCGTGCACATCGGCGGTGAGGTTCGTGGTTTTGACCCATCCCCCTATTTTAAAAAGGATCCCAAGGCTGTTCGCCGTTGTGACCGCTTTGAGCAACTTGCTATGGGTGCTGCAAGCATGGCCATTGAGGATGCTGATCTCGATATTGAGAAGATCGACCTCACCCGCGTAGGCGTGATGGTTGGCTCTGGCATCGGTGGTCTTGGCGTCCATGGTGATAACTGCAAAGCCATCTTCAAGACTGGCCCTCGCCGTGTATCCCCCTTCTGCATCCCCTACATGATTACCAACATGGCTAGTGGCATGATTAGCATTGAGTACGGATTTGGCGGCCCTAACATGAGTATCTCCACAGCCTGCGCTACAGCTAACCACAGCATTGGCGAATCATGGCGCATCATGAAGTTCGGCGACGCCGACGTGATGATCTGCGGTGGTGCTGAATCAACAATTCTCGATCTGGGTCTCGCTGGCTTTACCAACATGAAGGCCCTCTCAACTCGCAACGACGACCCCGCAACAGCCTCTCGTCCCTACGACATCGACCGTGACGGCTTTGTCATGAGCGAAGGTGCAGCCATCGTGGTGCTTGAAACCCTTGAGCACGCACAAGCACGTGGTGCTAACATTCTCGCTGAGCTTGTAGGCTACGGTCTGAGCTCTGACGCCTACCACCTCACATCCCCCATGCCTGATGGTGCTGGTGCAGCACGCTGCATGGAAATGGCACTCAAGCACGCTGGTATGCAGCCTAGCGATGTACAATACATCAACACGCACGGCACATCCACAACACTCGGTGACATCTGTGAGACACAAGCAATTAAAAAGTCCTTTGGTGACTACTGCCACAACGGCCTCGTTGTAAGCTCCACCAAGTCCATGACAGGTCACCTTCTGGGTGCAGCTGGTGGTGTCGAACTTCTTGCCTGCATTGGTGCTATCCGTGATAGCTTCGTCCCCCCAACAATCAACGTCTTCAATCAGGATCCCGCCTGTGACCTCGACGTCTGCCCCAACGTTGGTCGCAGCATGACCGTGAACGCAGCCTTGAGTAACTCCTTTGGCTTTGGCGGTCACAACGCCTCCCTCATCGTTAAGCGATTTGAGGCATAATTGACCTACATCATTCATTAAAGCGGCGGTTGGATTGATCCTGCCGCCGCTTTTTTCAATACCCACCACGAGCAAAACAGCAACACCCAGCCATGAGACCAGATGAGATAAGAACACGCCTGCGCCAAGAGCCCCTTTTGCTGCGTTGGCTACTACTCTGCGTACCCATCTTAGCCTGCGTCGTGCTGTTGATGGCGCTGGGCTTCTATACAGAAATAGAGCTCTGGCTCATTAGCATCCTAGCGCAGCACCCCATCTACTTGACCGCAGAGGAAGCACAGCACAACCTACTGAGCAACCAAGACGCCTTCATCCTCACCGCCTGCACCACCCTCTATCTAGGACTCGTGCTACTGCGTGAGAGCAGCCCCAACCGCCGCTGGCTGCTGCTTAGCTTAGCCGTGCTAACCACGATGCTTGCCATCCCCCTCGGGGCCCTCTATGGAGGCATCCTCAACACGGGTGCCATCCTCACCGCCATCCTCCTACTCGGCATCGCTAACCTATTTTTCCAGAGCCCCAAGCAGCCATGAAAGCGCAGGACTACCCATCTGCCCTCCAAGGACTCATCGGACAGCTCAAGCGCATGCCTGGCATCGGCAGTCGTGGAGCAGAGCGACTCGCCCTCTGGTTTTTACAGCAAGGACGCAATGAGTCCGCAACCCTCGCCCACGCCCTACTCCTCGCCAACGAGGAAGTCGGCTACTGCCCTGACTGCGGGTTCTTCTCCCATCGAGGCCACAGCTGCAGCGCCTGCACTGACCCAGAGCGTGATGCCCGTCAAATCTGCGTCGTCGAGCAGCCCACAGACGTGCTCCCCATCGAGCGATGCGGTCTCTACCGCGGGCTCTACCACTGCCTTGGCGGCAAGATATCCCCCCTTGATGGAATCATGCCCGAAGACCTTGCCGTCAAGAAGCTCATAGCACGTGTGAGCGAGCGCCAAGGCTGCGAAGTCATTCTAGCTGTCGGCTCGGATGTCGAGGGAGAAGCAACAGCACTTTACCTGCGCGGCGAGTTGTTGCCACTCAACTGCCGCGTGAGCAGACTAGCGCAAGGGATGCCAGCAGGAGCTGGGCTGGGTCATGCCGACACCGTCACCCTGATGCGAGCCCTTGAAGGACGTCAATTAATCTGATACAAAAATGACACCAAAAAAACATATAGACAAGAAGCTTATCACCTTCCGCTGCCCTGAAGACTTAATGGCAGAGATTGACCTCATCTGCTCTCAAAACTATATGGACCGCACATCCATCACAACCTACGCCCTGCGCAACCTCATCCAAGGATTAGAGGAGCAGCAGGACAAAGCTGATGCTAAGCCCGAGCAAAGCGAGAGCGAGCAAGACGCGGATGAGCCTACGCCAGCTCTCAAGTAGCAGATAATTAAAAAGCAACCATCAAGCTCCGCAGAACATTGCCCTACAGGAGCACAAGGCCACAGCTGAGCCTTTCACGCTCCGCCGCGTCATATTGCACGCTTGCGGGCTTGTCTTTCCAAGAGGTCTAGGCTATACTGCCTTGCAACATGTTTCAAAATTTTATTGAAAGCCTTGCCGCGCAAAAACATATTGGCGTCATTGCTCACTTCCGGCCCGATGGAGATGCCCTAGGCTCAACCATTGCCCTCGGTCTTGCCCTCCAGTCCATGGGCAAACAGGTCACCATGTACAATGAGGACCCCCTGCCCCCGCTCTATCGCTTCCTTGAGGGCAGCGAGCTCATCCAGCCCGTCCCCGATTCCTGCCCTGAGGAGCTTGATATGCTCATTTGCTTGGATAATGGATCTTGGAAGCGCCTTGGCGATCGCGCCATTGCCTGCTTTGCCCACACTCGAGAGCTCACGACCCGCCCTCTGCTCGCCAACATCGATCACCACGGTAGCAATGAGCTCTATGGTCAGATTAATATTGTTGATTCTCAAGCAGCAGCCACAGGTTGCCTGATTTTTGATTTACTCCAATTGCTCAACGTCAAGCTGACTCCTGCAATTGCTAATGCGCTTTACACGGCGATTAGCACAGACACAGGCTCCTTCCAATACGGCAGCACAACTCCCAAGGTCATGCGCATGGCAGCCGATCTCATTGAGGCTGGCGTTGATGTGCATGACATCAATCGCCGCCTCTATCAGGAGGTAGCACTGAGCACCATTAAGGTAAATCGCGATGTGCTCAACCATATGGTCATTGAGCACAATGGCGAGCTCTCCCATTACAGTATCAGCCCCGAGAGGATGCGAGAACTTGGAGTCAACAAGGATGACACCAAGGACACTGTTGAGATGATTCGCGGTATTGAGGGTGTGAAGGTATCAATCATCTTTGAGGATTTGGAGGATGGTCAGGGACGCTGCCGTATGTCGCTGCGCTCCAAGGATACGCGCATCAATGTAGCACAATTTGCAGAGCAATTTGGCGGTGGCGGTCACGCCATGGCAGCTGGTATCCGCATGAAGGGTAGCCTAGCAGATTGCCGCGAGCGCGTCCTCACAGCCATGCGTGATTACATGAAAGGAGCTTTAGTATGAGCGAACAAGCAACTGACGACAAAGCAATAAGCGAACAAGCAATAAGCGAACAAGCAATAAACGAGCAACCAAGAAGAAAGTGGGTTCCCCAAGTCGCGCCTGATGGCTTGCTGCTGGTGGATAAGGACCAAGGCTTCACCTCACACAATGCGGTAGCGCTTTGCCGCCGTATCTTGCAAACAAAGAAAGTAGGGCACTGCGGTACTCTGGACCCAATGGCCACAGGCATGCTCCTCGTGGTGCTGGGCAAGGCGACTAAACTGCAGGATGCGCTGATGTGCGAGCACAAGTATTATAGCGCAACGATGAAGCTGGGCATTGAGACAAATAGTCAAGATGCGGATGGTGAGACTGTTGCAGAAAAGAGCACCGAGGGCGTCACAGAGGATGCTATTCGTGCAGCTTTTGAGCATTATCTAGGCGCATTTGATCAGGTACCCCCTATGTTCTCCGCGGTCAAGATCAATGGTGTACCCTGCTACAAGTTAGCACGCAAGGGTCTGGAGATTGAGCGCAAGGCTCGCCACGTGAAGGTCCATTCTTATGAAATCTCGCGCATTGATTTGGAGGCAGCTGAAGTAGATTTCTCTATCCATACGACCAAGGGTTTTTACGTGCGCACTTACGCGCATGATATTGGGCAAATGCTGGGCTGTGGAGCTCACCTCACGGCTCTGCGTCGCACGCAGTCGGGTCAATTTGACCTCAGTCAAGCCATTGATGTACCCACGCTCAAGGCCTGCACACCTGATGAGCTGCGTGCTCGAATCATCCCTATGGATGAGCTCCAGCGCAAAATTGCTGCTGCTGCCGCCGCTGATCCTACGTCTTAATCTCACACTCCCCCCCTTTTATACCGATGCAGCTGCTGAGCAGTATAGCCGAGTTAAAGAACATTCAGAGCCCTATTCACTGGGCGATGGGTTTCTTTGATGGCTTCCACCTCGGGCATCAGCAGTTGCTGATGCCCGCCAAGCAGGCTGGTCTCACCGGCATGCTCAGCTTTGCCACGCATCCCATGCAATTGCTCTGCCCTGAGCGTGCACCAAAATTACTCTGCCCCGACTTAGCACAGCGCATCGCGCTAGCTGAGGCGGCTGGCGTGGATATTTTGCTGCTGCTACCTTTTAGCGAGGAGCTATCGCAGATCTACCCTAGGGATTTTCTCGATGCAATTGCAGAGGCCTGTCCGATTGGGAGTATCTCAGTTGGGGAGAATTGGCAGTTTGGGCGCGGAGGTATGGGCGATGCAGCTTACCTGCGCGGCTATGCTCAGGAGAAGGGATTTGCCTATTTTATCCACGAGCTCTGCGAGCTTGAGGGTATTGGGGTGGTTTCCTCCTCACGTGTGCGAGAGCGCCTAGCAGCTGCCGATTTAGCCGCGGTCAGGGCGATGCTTGGACGCGATTTTTGTATCGAGGCTGAGGTTGAGCACGGTCAGCAACTGGCGAGGCAGTGGGGCTACCCCACGGCGAATATGCGGCTCTCGGAGCAGGCCGCCTTGCCTCCATTTGGCGTTTATGCTATTAGCGCTGTGATTGATGGGCAGCGCGTGCATGGGGTCGCTAATCTGGGACTACGTCCAAGCATCAATGAGGCCTGCAAGATTGTGCGCCTCGAATGTCATTTCTTTGACTGGTCGGGAGATTTATATGGTCAGCGACTCTCTGTGGAGTTGCGGCATTTTTTGCGTGCTGAGAGGCGTTTTGCAGGGCTTGATGAGCTGCGCGCGCAGATTGAGCGCGACGCGCTTGATGCAAGAGCCCTCTAAGGGGCTAAAGCTCTGCTATTGTTACAAAAACTCGCGCGGTGCCTCGCTGGGCAGCGCGTACATGAATCTCGCACCGTAGGGCTTGCCTGTGATACGTGAGTCGAGTAGCACCACCATCCCTTTATCAGATTTAGAGCGAATGAGTCGCCCGACACCTTGGCGGAATTTCAACACGGCCTCAGGTAGGGTGTACTCAGAGAACGGCTTGCCTCCTCGCTCAGCAATAGCCTCACAACGCGCGGCAGTCAGTGGGTTGCTAGGTGATTCAAAGGGGATTTTCGTGATAATAACGTTAGAGAGAGCCTCACCGGGCACATCGACCCCAGTCCAGAAGCTCTCGGTGCCCAGCAGCACGCTGCCAACATGACCCTTAAAGGCGTCTAGCATTTGGCTGCGTGTCATTTGCTCTCCTTGTACGAGCAGGGGCCAACCCTCCTCGATACAGAAGTCCCTGAGTCGCTGCGCCATCTCTCGCAAAACGCCATAGCTTGTAAAGAGGACAAAGGCGCGACCCTTGCTCTCGGTGAGGTAGCGGCGTATCCAGCTCTCCAGCGCGGCAAAGTACTCCGCTTCTTCGCTGAGGGGCGGTGGGGAGGGCATGCTGCGCGCAACGACGATGCGCATTTGCTCCGCAAAGTTGAAGGGACTACCATACTTAAGACAGCGCGCGGACTCAGCCCCAACTCGGCTGACAAAGTAGCTCATATTGCTATTGCTCTCACCTGTGGAGAGGGTCGCACTGGTGAGCACAACAGCGCGGTTGGCCTCAAAGAGCTTCTCGCGCAGCAGGGCGGCTACATCAATGAGGGCGGCACGCAGGTTCATATACTGCCCTTCCATGCCTGTGCTCTCAGCCCAGTAAACGTAACTGGGGTCATCGAGCTTCACCATGGCTTTGACTTGTACCATGCTGCCGTTGAGGCGTGAGCCTATCTCCACGAGTTCTCCTCGGCTCATTTCATTCTCAACGTCCTGAGTGGCTTGCTTAATTTCAAGTAGCAGGCGATCAAGCGAGGGGCTGAGCAGGTCAACTGTCCAGTCGGGCTTGAGGAGGCGTACCGAGCCCTTATTCTCATCGAGATTGCAGTCTTGGCGCGCGTCGCTAAAGAAGAGCTCAACAGCGTTCTGGCAGTCTTCGACTGCTTGGAGCATGTAGGGAGTAGCGTATTGCCTCAGCGCACCTTTCTTGGTGCGTGGGTTATAGAGGCGCAGCAGCTCATACTTGAGCTCCGCCTCACTCAGCGAGATGCCCAATTGATGGGCCGCTACAGTCTCAATGGTGTGACCCTCATCGAGGATGAGGAAGTCACGGGGGAAGATAAATCCCTCAAAGCGTTCCTCAAGGTCTTCGCTTTGCGTGATTTCTGCAACAGCAAGCAGGCCAAAGAAGAGGGTGTGGTTGAGGACAACGACGTTGGCGTCTTGGACGCGGAGTCGTGCGGCCTGATAGGGGCACTGTGTGCCACAGTTGCGTGCGGTGCAGACGTGATTCTCACTACAGACTTGGAGCCAGACTTTCTGGCTGATACCAAGCTCAGGTGGCAGCTCAGCAAGGCTCCCCTCACCGCAGTCTTTCGACCACGCGAGCAGGTCATGGAGCTGCTTGGTCTCCAGCTGATTAAAGAGGTCGCTAGACTGCTCAATGGAGCGTCTGAGACGATTAAAGCAGAGGTAGTTAGCACGACCTTTGAGCAGGGCAGCGCGCAGGGGCACGCCAAGGAGTTTCTCGACAGCAGGGATGTCTTTGTGAAAGAGTTGCTCCTGGAGATTGATGGTGTGGGTGGAGACGATCGCCTTGCGCTCATTGGCGAGGGCAAAGCGCAGGGAGGGGACGAGGTAGGCCAGGGATTTACCAACTCCTGTTCCAGCCTCAACGAGGAGGGGGGCTTCGCTCTCCAAAGCTTCCGCAACAGCGACAGCCATTTGCTGCTGCTCCTCGCGGTACTCAAAGCCCTTGGCACGCGAGAGGGCGCCTGACTCGGAGAAGTCCTGCTCGGCTTGATTAATCAAGAAGGACATCAGTGCAATTGCCTATTGCTCACCGGAGGCAGCTGGAGATCACGAGGCAGGTCGGGGAAGAAAGAGCGCAGAATGCCGACATCGGTCTTAGCATCGATGAAGTACCAGGCATTAAGTCGAGCACCTCGCCAGTTCTTGGTGCTAGAGATGACCTCATCACGCACAGCGTAGAGGAAGCTCTTTTGCTCGATTCGCAGCTTTCCGCCTCGGGGGTTCGGGACACTCGCGATGATGGTGGTGGGCAACACGACGAGACGGCTGCGATCCTGACCCATCGTGAGGTTCTCAGCACTGCACTGGCCTTGCTTATCACGCAGCACGCCTGTGACAGTATTCTTGGGCGGGGTGACGACGTACTCAGAGAAGGGCTCGCCGACCAGATAGTTCTCTATACGAACGCCCTGCTGCTTCATCGCAGCTCCCATCTTCATATAGCTGGTACGCAGGTTGCGCATATTGCGCTCCATGCGTGCGATGGCTTCAGCATCGCTTTCTCGCCTGCTACCAAGATAGCGCTGGCTGCTCTCAACCTCTCCACGGGCACTGCGGGCGCCGAGGCGGTCAGCATAGACGCGCTGAATGGGTGGATACATGCGGTCAACCATCCAACTCATGTCACTGCTGCGGATAGCACCTGCGAGCTCACGGGCAGCATCGCGTGCACTCTGCCCATGCTCCGTTACGGTCTGGGACATCGCCAGAGGCGCAAGAAGCAGAAATGCCGATAAAAGCGTTTTTCTCATGCAAATTATCATAACATAATAACAGAGGGTGACAAGCCCGAATAACGCCCAGCCTTGGCGCGTTAGGCTGATAAAATCCCCGATTAGCTCAGGTGACAATATTTCAGCTTGCCCTGAGCCTATTTATATGTTAAAAACGGGGCGTTATGAAACGCAATTTTATCAAACTCGGTATGAGCGCCTGTGTGCTTGTGGCGTATAGCTCATGCTCGAGTACTGGCACAGGAGGCTTCAGCGACGAAGAGGCGGCAATGATGAGCGAATACACTCTCGACGAGGGTGCTATCCCACCATGGATTCTCGAAGACAGCTCCAATGGCTCTCAGATCAGCGCCGGCGATTACACTCTTTCGAACGACCGTAACAAGCACGCTATCCCTGAACCAGGTGAGACCATCGCGAATGAAGCAGGCTCCATGTCCGCTAGCCAAAATCAAAATATAGATGACAGCGCCGTCGTCCGTGATTATCCAAAGACTCCTGCATCTGGCGTAACCATCGCCTCACCCAAGCCTCCCAAGAAACCAACGCCAAGAACTCGCCGCGTGAAGATTGATGAGCCCAAGCTCATCAGCTACAAGGTCCGCCGTGGTGATAACCTCACGGTCATCGCTCGCCGCAGTGGTACCACTGTTTCCGCTATCCGCAAGGCTTCTGGAATCAAGGGCAGCACGATCTACACCGGTCAGACGATTAAGGTTCCTTACACTCCTCAGAGCTACCGCCTCAAGAAGAGCAGCAAAAGCTCCCGCTACACCGTACGCCGCGGTGATACCATCTCGGTCATCGCTAGCCGCAAGGGCATTAGCACCTCCGCTCTGCTGCGCGCCAACAACATGACCAACGCCGACGCTCGACGTCTCTCGATTGGCAAGCGTCTCGTCATCCCTAAACGATAAAATCAACCATCAACTGATGACGTGCACCCCCCGATACAACTTCTTGTATCGGGGGGTGCTCCATCTATCTACAACAGCATGATTGCCGCAACCAAGCATCTCCACATCCTCGGCAGCCTCAGCGCACTTGCCTCGTTGCTCATTCTCGCCTCATGCGCTCCAACGCAAAATTCTAAGCATCAGCACGAAGCCCTCAGCCCGACCCTTCTTGTAAAGAACCCTGAGCTCATTGGCTCCTACATCCCCACGGATGGCAACAACCCCCTCATCCTGCCAGGCAAGAAAGACCCGGGTTACAGCAACCCCTACCCTACTGGCACACACGCCCATTTTGCAGCAAACCCCAGCTATCCCAAAACGATGAAGCACTGGGTCGATAAGAAGCGTATGGAGACGCTCTCTAGCGGCAACTCAAAGCTCATCATCTGCCTGCCCCAGCAGCGTGCACGAGTCTATGTGGATGGCATCTGCGCCATGGACTGGCCTGTCTCAACAGGGACAAAGGGACACCTCACCCCCACAGGAGTTTTTCGCGTGATTGAGAAGAAGGAGAAACACGCCTCAAACCGCTATGGCCGCGTGATAAGCAGCAAGGGCAAGACCGAGCAATCCGATACTGACCGAGCCAAGGGCATACCTGCTGGCAAGACCTTCCGCGGCGCCTCAATGCCTTTCTGGCACCGCTTCAGCAATGATGGCGTGGGCCTGCACAGTGGGCGCGTGGTGGCTGGACGCCAACTCTCGCATGGCTGCATACGCACACCTTACGCTGCAGCCAAGCAATTCTTCAGCTATTCTCAGATGACGATGCCTGTGTACATCACACGCGGGGTGGAGGATTATATCGGAGGTGGTCGCGTCTCACCAGCCGATGTGAGGTATCGCCCTATCCCCAACAACGACTACAGCGATATTGTCCCTTCTGACACCAAGTCCCCAACATTTTCTAGCCCTGCTTTATGAGCCCCCTTTCTTTCTACCCCGCCAATCGCGCACTCTATATCTCAATGAGCTTGAGCACATTTGCAATTTGCTCTTATTACATTTATGCTGGCACGGAGTCAAGCTACCAATTCTACACGGCCATAGCTGCCGCGATTGGAATCTTCATCTGGGGGGGCTACTTTGCCCGCCTGCGCTTCATCGTTGACGACAACGGCGTTAGCCGACGCGCACTCACAACTAAGCGTCTGGACTGGAATGAGATTAAAGACATCAAACTCACTGATTCTGCGGCGTTTGGGATGGCGAGCTGCAAGCTGATTTTCAGCGCAACGAATGACCGTAGCATGGAGATATCAAGCGATATTCTCGATTTGGAGTCCGTACAGGATCTGGTCAAGGAGCTGCGCGTGCAGGGCAAGCTTGCGCCTGCGATTACAGAGGATGAGCTGAGCGAGGAGCTCTGAGACACCTTGGGATCAATCATCTCCTAAACGCATCGGGGCGTTGCATCTCGTCAGTGTGCCAGAGACAAGCCTCCAGCAGCATTAGCCTACATCGAGAGACCCTGCAAAAACGCGAGGGCACGATTCACGTGTACTGAGGTCTCCCTATTTTATTTCTTTATTTTACACTCAATTTCCTTTATAATCTCCACGTCATGTTACAAGCAGGTATCGTAGGTCTCCCTAACGTCGGTAAATCAACTCTTTTCAACGCAGTCACTCGCTCCCGCAAAGCCGAGGCTGCTAACTATCCTTTCTGCACCATCGACCCCAATGTGGGTGTTGTCGAGGTACCAGATTCACGTCTCGCTGTGCTCTCAGAAATGAGCCAGACACAGAAGATAATTCCAGCAGCTATCGAGTTTGTCGATATCGCAGGTCTGGTAAAGGGTGCTGCCGAGGGCGCAGGTCTGGGCAACAAGTTCCTCTCCAACATCCGCGAAACAGATGCCATTGTACAGGTTGTGCGATGCTTTGAGAATGATGATATCATCCATGAGCTTGGCTCTGTCGACCCTATCCGCGACATTGAGATTATCAATGCTGAGCTGATTCTGGCTGACCTCGCTGCGATGGAAAAGCGCAAGGATAACCGCACCAAGAAGGCGCGCAGTGGCGACAAGGAAGCCAAGGCTGAGGTCGAGCTCATTGAGAAGCTCCTCCCCCATCTCGATCAAGGCAATCCTGCCCTGACCCTTGAGCTCACTGACCAAGAGCGTATCCTGCTCAGCACCTTCTTCCTCCTCTCGGACAAGAAGAGCATCTTCGCCTGCAATGTAAGCGAGGAAGAACTGGCTGAAGCGGTCGAGAACCCCGATGCTCATCCCTATGTCTCCGCTGTACGCAAGTTTGTAGCCAACGCTCACAACGCTGAGGCAATTGTCATCTCTGCACGCATTGAGGAGGAGCTCTCGGAGCTGCCTGAAGAGGAAGCTCGTGAATTCCTCGTCGAGCTGGGTGTCAAGGACTCTGGTGTCAGTGACCTCATCCGCTCCGTCTATCATCTCTTGGGCCTGCGCACCTACCTTACCACTGGTGTGAAGGAGACTCGCGCATGGACAATTCCTGCTGGTGCCAAGGCACCACAAGCAGCAGGCGTGATTCACAGTGACTTTGAGCGTGGCTTTATCGCAGCTCAGATTGTTCACTACGATGATCTCGTCGCCTGTGGCTCCATGTCCAAGGCCAAGGAGCAAGCCAAGGTTCGCATCGAGGGCAAGGAATACGTGATGAAGGATGGTGACGTAGTCGACTTCCGATTCAACGTCTAAGTCCTCCTGCTATTTTCAAGAAGCCGCCTCCCTCATCGGGTGGCGGCTTCTTTCATGCCTCCTATCAGGGACGCAAAAGAAGGGCAAGCCGTGATGGTTTGCCCTTCTTGTTTGATTTGATTGCGCTCTCTTTAGACCTCGCTCTCGTCGCTGATGATGGCATCAAGCTCATCATCGGAGCCTTCTTCGGAGCCTTCTTCAACACTCTCATCCTCATCATCAGGGATGACCAGTGAGATGTCTTGGATGCTTTCCTTTGCAGAGAGTGTGACGAGTTTCACGCCTTGGGCGTTACGACCCGTCTCACGGATAGTATTGATTTTGAGTCGGACTGACTGTCCAACCGAGGTCATAATCATGAGCTCATCGGCCTCAGTCACGGTGGTGGCGGAGACGACGCGACCTGTCTTGTCGGTGCAGTTCATGGTCTTGACACCAACGCCGCCGCGACTTTGGACACGGTAGGCATCAAAGCCTGTGCGCTTGCCCAGCCCATTCTCAGAGACAACGAGCAAGGTGCCTTCGCCCTCAGCAGGTACGATGGCGAGTGCGACAACGTAGTCACCCTCACGCAGACGGATACCACGCACACCAATCGTATTACGACCCTGTGTACGCATGTCCTCCTCAGCAAAGCGGATACTCATGCCATCATGGGAGACAAGCACGACCTCCTGCGTACCTGTGGTGAGTGCTGCGTTGACGAGGCTGTTGCCCTCCTCAAGGTTGATGGCAATGATGCCAGCCTTACGGTAGTTGACAAAGTCGTTGAGCGCGGTTTTCTTGACGGTGCCATCCACGGTGGCAAAGACAACGTTACCTGAGCCCTCGGCAAAGGTGATATCCTTGTTCTTATCATCAACCTTACGTTCAAGGCGCAGGATGGCAGCGATGCGCTCATCTTGCTGCATATCGAGCAGATTCTTGATAGAGCGACCCTGTGAGGAGCGAGCTGCCTCATCAATCTCATAGACGCGCTCGACGTAGACGCGACCCGTATTGGTGAAGAACATGATGTAGTCATGGTTCTGCGCTGCAAAGAGATGCTCAATAAAATCAGCGCGATCCTTCTTACTCTTGGTGGCGGCGGCCTTGACGCCCTTGCCTCCACGTGCCTGCAGACGATACTCCTCAGCGGGGGTACGCTTGATGTAGCCGCTGTGACTGATGGTAACAATCATGGAGTCATTGGGGATGAGGTCCTCAATGCTCATGTCGCCCTCAAATGGGATGATCTGAGTCTTGCGGGGGGTTGCATGCTTTTCCTTGATAGAGAGCAACTCAGCCTTGACGATACCCAGCACACGATCCTCGCTAGCGATGATGTCCATGTAGTCGGTGACCATGATGAGCAGAGCGTTGTACTCTGCGGTAACCTTATTATTCTCCAATGCGGTGAGCTGATAGAGGCGCAGCTCCAAGATGGAGTTGACCTGACGCTCGCTAAAGATGTAGTCATCACCTTGAATCTGAGGCTGGCTGCGGATGAGGATACCCAGTCCCTCAGCAAGCGTTGATGGGAAGCGGAAGGACTGCAGGCGCAGCTTGGCTTCTTCTCGGTTCTTAGAGTCGCGGATAATGCGGATGAACTCGTCCATGTTGGCGAGGGCGATGAGGTAAGCCTCAAGCACCTCGGCGCGCTCCTCAGCCTTGCGGAGTTGATAGCGCGTGCGTCGCATGATAACCTCACGTCGATGCTCAAGATAGAAGTTGATAGCATCCTTCACCGTGAGCATCTTGGGGCGGCTCTCATGAATGGCGAGCATATTAACCGAGAAGGAGCTCTCAAGACTCGTGAGCTTGTAGAGCTGGTTGACTACCACATTGGGGCGTGCATCACGCTTGAGCTCAATTTCAATGTAGTCGGTGAGATCTCGCATACCCGAGATATCGTCGAGCACCTTGTCACGGACGAGCTCTGCGATGCGCTCTTGGAGCACGGCGCGGTTGACACCGTAGGGGACGTCGGAGATGTAGATGAAGTCGCGACCATTCTCATTGGTCACAATCTCCATCTTACCGCGCATGCGCACGCTACCGTGACCTGTGCGGAAGTAGGCATCAATGCCCTTGTATCCCAAGATGAAGCCACCTGTTGGGAAATCGGGTCCCTTGATATAGAGGCGCAGCTCCTCGGGTCCGATGGTAGGCTTAGCGATGACGGCACAGATTCCATCAACTACTTCACCGAGGTTATGGGGTGCCATGTTCGTGGCCATACCCACAGCGATACCTGTACCGCCGTTGATGAGGAGGTTGGGGAAGGAGCTTGGGAGAACCATAGGCTCAGTCTCGCTGTTGTCGTAGTTAGGCTGGAAGTCGACTGTATCCTTGTCGAGGTCATCCATGAGGGAGAAGCCCAGCGAACTGAGCTTTGCCTCGGTATAACGCATGGCAGCAGGAGGATCACCTTCGGGGGTACCAAAGTTACCCTGACCCGTGACAAGCACATCGCGCATGCTCCAAGGCTGCGCCATGGTCACAAGTGTGCCATAGGCTGAGGCATCACCATGGGGGTGGTACTTACCAATGGTGTCACCCACGATACGACCGCACTTCATGGTGCTCTTGTTAGGGGAGAGACCCAGCATGCGCATCGCATAGAGCACGCGACGCTGTGAGGGCTTAAGACCATCACGCACGTCGGGCAAGGCGCGGGAAATAATCACGGACATCGAGTAGTCGAGGAAGCTACGGGAGACTTCATCAGCAACATCGACAAGGCGAATTCTTGTTTCGTTCATACAGATATTAAATTAGATTTTAGACGTCGAGGTTGCGCACGTTGAGGGCGTTGTCTTCGATAAAGCGGCGGCGTGGCTCCACGACATCGCCCATGAGGATGGTGAACATCTTGTCCGCCTGCACCTCATTGCTAGCATCGAGTCGCACGCGCAATAGCTCGCGCTTCTCAGGATCCATGGTGGTGGTGTAAAGGTCATCGGCGTTCATTTCACCCAGACCCTTGAATCGGGTGATGTCCACGTTACGACCGCCAATCTCAAGCACACGCTCAAGGATGTCAGCGACGTAGAAGATAGGCAGAGCCTGCTCCTTATTGCGCTCAAGCAGCTCAAAGACAGGGACTGTGCTAGAGAGGAATTGCTCATCGGCAATACCCAACTCGTTGAGACGCGTAATCACCTTGCTAATAGCTTGGGCTTCAAGCAGCTCGTGCAGTAGTGCGCGGCGGTTGGGGCCCTCGCGCGGAGGCAGAGGATTAGCGATGAGCTCTTCTTCGCTGGGGAAGCCAAGCAAGAAGAGGTCGCGATTCTCAGCGGAGAAGCGCTCAAGGGCTTCGCGGCTTTCGAGATAGGCGATTTCCTCCTCATTACCACAGCGCACCTTGACAACAAACTCGGGGAAGCTGCCATTGACACCACGATGGGCAAAGAGATCCTTCAAACTCGCACCGTGGCGAGAGACACGATCCTCAAACTTCTGCAGATTGATGAGGGTATCGAGGATGGCCATGAGTGATTCTGCATCGTATTCTGTGCCGTCAGCCTTGCGCAGAGTGACGTCGCCAGCACCCAGTGAGGTGAGCTTGCGGTTGAGAGAAATCTCGTCTTGAATATATTGCTCATTCTTGCGATGCTTGACGCGATAGAGGGGAGGTTGTGCGATGTAGAGATGCCCAGCGCGGACCAACTGCGGCATGTGGCGGCAGAAGAGCGTGAGCAACAGCGTGCAGATGTGGGAGCCATCAACGTCAGCATCAGCCATAAGAATGACCTTGTGATAGCGCAGCTTGGCGAGGTTGAATGATCCCTCACCCTCACCACTACCGATACCGGCACCGAGGGCAGTGATGATGTTTTGAATCGTCTCGCTGCCCAGAGCCTTGTCGAGGCGTGCCTTTTCTACGTTGAGAATCTTACCGCGCAGGGGAAGAATAGCTTGGGTACGTCGATCGCGACCCATCTTGGCAGAGCCTCCTGCAGAGTCACCTTCTACAATAAAGATTTCACAGGCCTTGGGGTCGCGGTTAGAGCAGTCAGCCAGCTTACCTGGCAGACCACCACCCACGGTCATTGAGCTCTTGCGCACGGTCTCACGAGCCTTGCGCGCGGCCTCTCGGGCACGGGAGGCCGTGATGGCTTTTTCAATGACAATCTTTGCCATGGAGGGATTCTCCTCAAAGAAGTCCTTGATCTCCTCATAGACGACACTGCTAACCACGCCTTCAATCTCGGTATTAACGAGCTTGTCCTTGGTCTGGCTGGAGAAGCGAGGGTTGGGCATCTTGACGCTGATGACAGCAACGAGGCCTTCGCGCACGTCATCGCCTGAGAGATTCGATTCCTTTTCCTTGATTAAGTTGTGACTCTTGGCATAGGCATTAATCACGCGGGTGAGCGCGGTGCGGAAGCCCGTGTGGTGCGTACCGCCATCACCGTTGAAGATGGAGTTGGCGTAGCAGAGAATATTATCTTGGTAGGTGCTATTGTACTGGAAGACAACATCTACAATAACATCATCCTGAGCTACCTTGCCATCGTACTCAACCTCAATGCGGCGTACACCACTAATGACGATAGGATCTGGTGTGATGAGCTGCTTGTTCTCCCCAAGCTGTTTGACGTATTCCTTGATACCATCAGCATAAACGAAGCTCACGCGGCGTGCATCAACCTCCTCAATGCGCTCATCGATGAGGTTGATAATGAGACCGGGGTTGAGGAAGGCCAGCTCGCGCAAACGCGTAGCGAGGCGATCAAACTCAAACACAATCGTATCGGTAAAGATGGTTGCATCGGGGTAGAAGGTGATGCTCGTGCCAGTCACATCAATAGGGCAGCTACCCACGACATGGAGCGGCTTCACCGTCTTACCACGCTCAAAGCGAATGACGTGACGCTGTCCACCGCGGCGCACCTCGGCTTCGAACCAGTCAGCAAGCGCGTTGACGCACTTGGCGCCCACACCATGCAGACCGCCTGAGTACTTGTAAGCACCCTGTCCAAACTTACCACCAGCATGCAGGTTGGTGAGCACCAGCTCGACGGCAGGCACGCCAAACTTGGGGTGCATATCCACGGGAATACCACGACCATCGTCCACCACGGTGATGGATCCATTGACATGAATCAGGATGTCGATAACGCTGCAAAAACCGGCCAAATGCTCATCAATGGAGTTATCAAGAACCTCAAACACACAGTGATGCAGGCCGCGGGTGTCGGGATCACCAATGTACATCCCTGGACGTTTGCGGACGGCATCCAAGCCCTCGAGCTTGTCAATCTGAGCCGCGCCGTATTCTTCTTGCCCTCCTGTGTTGAGCACAGGCTCAGTAGGGGTATTCGTGGTATCTTCACTCATAGTATGACTCCATTATGCGCGCGTGCGCGCGCGTTTTCAATCCAATATAGTGTCATATCGCAAAAAAGCTTTCTCCCTATACGTGAAAAATATCTTGCCAAATCAGAGACTATCAGGTAGTCTCTTTTTCAACCTCTTATCTCCATTTTCTTCATTTTAATACCTGCATCATGAAACACGTCCACTTCATCGGAATCTGCGGTACAGCCATGGGTGCTGTCGCCTCTGCCATGGCCCGCCAAGGCTATAAAATCACTGGCTCCGACGCGAAGGTCTACCCCCCAATGTCAACTTTTTTGGAGGGCGAAGGTATCAAAATCACCGAGGGTTACGCCGCCGAGAATCTCCCTACAGAGGCTAACTTTGTCGTCGTTGGTAACGCTATCTCTCGCGGCAATGAGGAGCTTGAGGCCGTCCTTGAACGACGCCTCACCTACAAGAGTCTGCCCGAGTGCATGAAGGACACATTCCTGCGAGGCAAGCGCAACTACGTGGTGAGTGGGACTCACGGCAAGACAACCACCACATCCATGCTCGCATGGCTGATGGAGAGCTGCGCTCTCAACCCCAGCTTCATGATTGGCGGCATCGCTGCCAACCTCGGACGAGGAGGCCGATTCAGCGACTCTGATTTCTGCGTACTTGAGGGCGATGAGTACGATACAGCATTCTTTGACAAGCGATCCAAGTTCCTCCACTACCTGCCCGAGCTCGTTATCATCAACAACATCGAGATGGACCACGCGGACATCTACAACAATGTCGATGAGATTAAGCTGAGCTTTGAGCGTCTACTGCGCATCGTGCCACGCAATGGCCGCGTCCTCATCAATGCAGACTGCCCCCACTCATGCGACGTGGCAAGACTTGCACCTAAGCCAGTGAGCATCATCTCACTAGGATTCTCCCCAGAGGCAGACATGCCCATCACTGAGATATCCTACAACCCCGAAGGCAGCCATTTCACGCTGGAAGGTCATCGCTACTTTGTACCCATGGTGGGTGATTTCAACATCCGCAATGCAGCCATGGCAACCGCCGCGGCTCTCTTTGCAGGCCTGAGCCCTGAGCCGATAGCCAGCGCACTCGCTAGTTTCAAAGGCATCGCTCGCCGCCAAGAACTGCGCGGTGAGGTAGCAGGCGTGCGCGTGATTGACGACTTTGCGCACCATCCAACAGCCATCGAGCTCGCCATCCAAGCCCTACGCCAACGCTACGTAGGAGCGCGCCTCTGGGCCATCTTTGACCCACGCAGCAACACATCCGGCAGCAACCTCTTCCAAAAGGAGATTGCCAGCGCACTCGCGCAGGCAGACATCGCCGTTGTCGCCCCGGTCGAGCGTGCTGAGAAGCACAGCTCTGAGACAATCCTCAAACTCGACCTCCTTAAACAAGACATTGAGAAGAGCGGCAAGAGCTGCTATCTGGGTCAGGATGTCGATGACATCGTCGCCCACATCAGCGCACAGAGCCAAGCTGGCGATGTGCTACTCGTGATGAGCAATGGCGGATTTGGCAACATCCACAATAAATTGTTAGACGCGCTCAAGGCTTAAAGACCAAGTGCTTTAAGCTGCTCAGCCGTAGGCTCCTCAGCCATCAGCTCCCCTGCCTCCTCCACAGGCACATCCTGCGTAGGGATATCCTGAGGAACAAGCACCTCATCAGAGGGCTCTTGCGCAGGCATGGCACGAGGATCAACGATCTGTTCATCAACGACTGCTGCTTCAGGCTCAGGCTTACTAGCCTTTGGATTGAGCATTTCTTTGAGCTGCCCAGCGCGAGCATCAGACTCAGGGCTCGGAGCGACCGAGTTGGCAAAGGCGGCAGCAGCAGAGCAAATAGCCCTCTGCATGACCTTCTGGTAGGGCGCGTGCATCAGGTTGATCAGCTCTTGCTCATTGCTGCTATAGCCCAGAGAAAGGAGAGCCGCAGGGCCCTTGATTGAGTTGAGATAACTGTAGCGCAGACGCCTCACGCCGCCATCACAAGCCTTTGTCGCAGAGACAAGATGTGACTGCATAGCCAGCCCAAGCGCCATATTCACCTCATCCCAAGACTGCGCATCCAGCTCAGGCTGAGCAGAGCGAGCTGGCGCGAGAATATAGCTCTCCACACCGTTCTTCTCAGGCAGCCCCTGATTGAGACGTAACCCCAGATAGAGTGTATCGCCTGCAGCATTGCTCAGATCAACTCGTGACTGGCGCGAGACAAAGTAGTCGGCATCACGCGTCAACGTGACCTCATAACCAGCCGCTTTGAGCTGACCTGCCAGAGACTTAGCAAAGGAGAAGAGATAGGTTGACTCCTTGACCCGCGCCCCAGCGAAGCTCAGGCGAGAGCCTATCTCATTACCCCCATAAAAGGGATCAATAACGATGCGGCGCAACGTCATGCGCTTTGCTATATAGGCAGGGCGTAGGATGGGGTCGAGCTGCTTCACGCAGTCAATCTTAGAGATGAGTAGATTCCCATCGACATCTTGACGCAGGCGCTCCAAGAGAGGGATGCGCTGCCCATTGATGATGATTGCTTGATTGTCTGTATCCAGAGCCATGCTCATCGCTGCATTGGTATAGGTGAAGGGAGCATCAGGCACGAGAACAAACTTGTAAAAGCCGCGCAAATCCACAAAGTTGACATAAGCAATCCCATCAACAATCTTCTCCTCCCATGAGAGGACAGGGCCAGATATGGGCTGCCCCTGACAGGGAGCAGCGAGCAGAAGCATGGGTAGGGCTAATAATGCAGGTGAAAATCTCATAAACTTCTCGTTTTTCGCAGTTTCTTGCTTCGGCCACCCACCACACCGCAGTAGCTAATGATACCCTCACAGAGAGCATCCGCGAGCAAGTCCTGATAAGCGGCCGTGGCAATCTTTCGCCCCTCCTTGGGATGCGACACAAAGCCGCCCTCAAAAAGAATAGCAGGGCGACGTATGGAGCAGAGCACCGAGAAACCCGCGCGCTTGATACCACGGTCAAATGCGCCAGTCTTCTTGATAGCGCGGCTATGTATCGCTGTTGCCAGCGCTATATTCTCACTATCCTGATGATTCCCAGCAAGCACGGTCCTCAAACGCTTGCGAGCAAAGGGAGAGGTCGTACCCTGAGGCGCGAGGGTGAAGGTCTCGATACCAAGCCCCTTTGTGCGGGCGGAGTTGTGATGAATACTCACAAAAATGCATTTTGGATATTTATTGGCAATCTCGACTCGCTGGCGCAGCGTCAGGAAGTAATCGCCACGACGCGTCATCACCACCCTCAACCCGCGCTTCTTGAGGCGCGTAGCAAGACGCTGCGCTAGCTGTAAGTTCACCACCTTCTCACATGAGTAGGCACTCACAGCCCCAGCATCATGCCCACCATGGCCCGCATCAATAACAACCGTGTTGACAGGTCCCGTATCGCGCGAGTAGCGAGGACGCAGCACTGGATCCACCAGCTTCTTCACATCAGTTGTGGAGATTAGCAGGTAATTGCCCGAGGCAATCACGGGAAAAGAGAGCATGTAGCGGTAATTGTTTACATAAAAATCCTTACTCCCTGCGCGGAAGGAGATATAGCGATTTTTCGCCCCGTAGGTCTTGTATCCCTTGCGGCTCACCGCCTTCATTGCGCGAAAACCATAGAAGCGACAGAGGTCATCCATCTTGATATAAGTCGCACCACCTTGACGATAGAGAGCCCAAGACCCACCCGTGCGTGCGACTGTCTTACTCACGACACGCTGCGCCATAACAGGAGCCGGCCCTAACACGAGCAAACAACAAAGCCAGAGCAGACATTTCACGCAGTTAGTCATCATAATTCGCGTTAAAGAATAACATTTCACCACCGCTAGAGCAAGAAAAAAGCCCCCGTCTGACGCAAAACACAAATAGAAATCAATAAAATGCTTGACTTAACTCTAGCTTGAAGTTAGACTGCACTCGAGCATTTAGGATTCGCACTCGCAACGAGCAAGAATCACAGGCTTTCGACCACATACAAAACTATGAAGATTATTCAGCAATCCGCTCTTCTCCTCACCGCTCTCTGCGCACCTGTTCTAGCCGGTACGACTAGCCTCGTCTCCGCTCCTCCCGAGGTAGTGCTCCCCGAGGCAAAGCCCTTCTTCACGGGCTCCTTCACCACTGCTTGGCAGAGCAACTACACAGGCCGCGGCTACGTTGTCTCACGCCAAGGTCTCCAAGGAGAAGGCTGCGTCTACAACATTCTCAGGCTCAATCACGACATTGGCGATAGCAAGTGGAGCTACAATGGCATTATGACTTACAATATTGCCTACTCCGGTCACAGCCTCTTTGGCACACCCGCCATCAACCCCAGCCTCCTTCCTGCCGGCGCACCCGCAATGCGTTTACCCGAGGCAAACCTTGAGAACGAGTTCATCTTTCTCACCGAGCTCAAGTACACCGCAAACGAGAAGTTCAACATTGGCTTCGGTCATAACTTCGTCCACGGTGGTATTCTCGGCGTGATGGCCAAGCACTTCGCCGACAAGGATCACTCCTACGTTAACGAATTCTTCATCAACCCTGAGTACAACCCCTACCAGTGGGCCAGCCTCTCCTGCCGCGTCCGCTACAGCACATCAGGCGTCAAGGGCTGGTGGTTCGAACCAACCGTTGCCTTCAAGGCTCCCGTCATCGGCACTCCCGAGGACGTAACGCTCGCAGCAATCCTCTCCTTCCACGTTGCATTGACTGCTGACTACTTCCAAGAATACCATGGCGCATGCTCCAACGGCTCCCAAGCCTTCTGGATCAAGCTTGCCACACCTTGGTTTGTCACGGATGACAAGCGCCTCATCATCACCCCATCCCTCAGCGCCAACTGGCTTGGTAAAGGAGCATTGAAAGCCAACAAGAAATCTGGCTACAAGGCTGCTACCCTCGACAACAACGCTGTACCCTTCCAGACCTTTGCTGTTGTAGCAAACGTTGCCGTGACCTACACATTCTAACCCAACAGCCAACTTTTTAGTTGGAGTTGAGTCCAAGAGCTGATATAATTAGTCCTGAGTTCAAATTGGAGCCGCCTTGCAGAACCTGCATGGCGGCTTTCTGTATACACTAACTTCCCAACCAACAACAGCTATGTCAGCCCCCACCATTCTCGGAAGCGAGCGCATCCCCAGCAAGCCCGCCCTCCTCTTTCCCAACCGCATAAGCTGTGCAGGGCTCAAAGCGCTCCACAAAATTTGCAAGGGGCAGCTGAGCATTCTCATCGAGCGCAACTTCCGACCCGGCGCCGAGATGCAAGCCCTCATCAGCAAACTGAGAATGAACACCATTGACTTTGACCTACGTCAGGCAAAGCCCTACCTCGTGCGCGATCTCATCATCTGTGAATTTGATGCAGGCAAGCACGTCATCTTCCTCCCCGGCGTCATTAGCAGCTGCCCCGCAGGACTCAGCAATATCCCTGCCCCCTACCTCATGCAGCTAGGCAGCCTCCATATCGCCCCCTTACCTATCTTCTGCTGCTGCTATGGCAACAGCGTGCGTGATATCGTCTGCAACGAGGCGCGCAAAGGCATCAGCGAGCTCATGTGCATCCTGCCCCGCCTCGCCCCCGGCCCTCAAGCTGGTGAGCGATGCCTCGCAGCATGGATGAGCTGCGGCGAGGAGCAGTTTCGCAAGCAACCCCACCTCAACAAATCACTCACCAGCACACTCGTGCGCGCCCTCTGCGAGAACCGTAAGGCGCAGGTCACCGACGGCATGACCAACAATTCGCTGAGCTACTTTAAGATTCTTGGCGTCTCTATGACAGTCGCTCGCCAGCTACAACAACGTGACGACAAGAGAATCGGCATCATCCTGCCCCCTGGCCCCGGTGCCATCATCGCCACCCTCGCCTGCCTGCTCGCAGGGCTCACCCCCGTGATGATTAACTACGCCTCCTCACGAACTGCCTTTGAGAGCAGCGCTAGTCAAGCAGGACTCAAGAGCTACATCACCGCGCGCAAGTTCATGGAGAAGCTCCCCCAATTCTCTTGGCCAGCGCAGCAACAGCTCATCATCGTTGAGGACCTGCTCGCCAACCTCAGCAAGCCCATGCTCGCCGCCAACGTCCTCACCGCCAAAATCGCACCCGCCGCCCTCATCTGCCGCATGTTTGACACCGAGGCTAGGAGAGGAGACGATGAGGCCATCCTCCTCTTTACCAGCGGCTCCTCAGGCGACCCCAAGGGCGTCGCCCTGAGCCACCGCATGATCATGGCAAATGCCGCGCAATGCGCCTGCCGCCTCAACCTCCTGGATCATGAGGCATTCCTTGGCAACCTGCCAATCTTCCACAGCTTCGGGCTCACCATCACCATGATCGTACCCCTGCTCTGCGGATTTGACCTCGTGACCTACCCCAGCCCCACCGATGCTAAGAAGCTCTGCGAGCTCGTCGCAGATAACAAGCTCACCCTCGTGTGCTCCACCCCCACCTTTGCGCGTGCTATGCTGCGACGAGCCAAGCCTAACACCTTCCACTCCGTACGCCACTTTATCGTCGGTGCAGAGAAGCTCCATAAGCAGCTGCGTGACGAGTTCATGAACACATGCGGTGTAGAGCTGCTTGAGGGCTACGGGCTCACTGAGGCAACTCCCGTCTGTGCCGTCAACCTGCCTGACGCCCGGCCCCTCAACTCCACCCCCTATTACCTGCCCGGCAACACCCATGGCAGCATCGGCACCCCCCTGCCCGGCATCGCGGTACGCATCACCGACATTGACGATGAGAGCAAGGAAATCCCATTCAGCGAGCAAGGTATGATCTGGCTCAAGGGCGCCAATATCTTTAGCGGCTACGTCGGACAGTCACCCTTTCCCTCCGAGATTTTCCGTGATGGATGGTTCAAGACTGGCGATTTGGGCAGCATGAATCTCAATGGCTTCATCACCCTCGGAGGCCGACTCTCCCGATTTTCCAAGATTGGTGGGGAGATGGTACCCCATGAAGGGGTCGAGCAGCTCATCTATGACATCCTCGGACTCGACCCCAACGCCCCAGAACAATGCCTTAGCATCACAGGTGTGAGTGACGAGCAAAAGGGCGAAGCCCTCGTCCTGCTCACCACCTTGGATGAACACCGACACGAGAGCCAGCAAAAGAAATACATCACCAGCATCCGCACAGAGATGATGGCGCGGCACATCCCTGCCCTCTGGAGCCCCAAATACATTGTCCCAGTCGAGAGCATCCCCGTACTCGCCAGCGGCAAGCTCGACCTGCGTAACGGAAAACTCCTCGCAGAAGAAGCCCTCTGCATCAAAGCCCTCTAAGCGCGACGACTAATCGGTCCTACCCCACGACCCCCTTCATGCGCTAGCTCGACTCACACTCAATCTAGCACAAGGAAAAAAGGGCGCCGAGGCAATGATTGCCCCTGCGCCCCTTTTTTTAATAAGATTAAAGCAAATTAAAGCACACACATCTCTTGACGCAGCGCTGAGACTCGATCCCCAAGCCCCAGATAGCAAGCCACGGCAAAGCCAAACTCAAGAGCAGCACCGGGCCCGCGACCCGTCACAATATTGCCATCAATCACGGTTGGTGCATCACTGATGCTCTCCACCGACTTCAAATCATCGGTCACCGCAGCGAGAGGATAGCAAGTCACCTTGCGATTAGTCAACACACCAGCAGCCTCAAGAGCGATCGGAGCTGCGCAAATGGCCGCTACCAGATTTTTGGCAGCATGCATCTCTCTGACAAGCTCCAGCACAGCTGGCGTATCGCGCAGCAACCAAGAGCCTGGGCCACCGGGGAGAATCACACCGTCATACTGCGAGGCATCGACATCAGCTAAGAGCATATCGGCCTCAACGACAAGGCTATGCGCTCCAGTTACACGACAAGATTCAACGCCAACAAGCAGCAATTTCACATCCAAACGACGCAGTATATCAACTGGAGCCGAGAGTTCAATCTCCTCAAAACCGGGAGCCACTAAAACAAGAATAGGGTTCATCTCTAAATTATACACGAAACACCCCAGAGAGGTAAAGCTTGAAGCGTGACAAGGAGACTAGAGATGCCAATATAAAAGAAGCCAAGTGCATCTAACACCTGGCTTCTCCTAAAAAAATCTACCTCAGCCTCAACGAGATGGGTAGAGATTGCGCACATCATGGTACCTGAGTGAAGGCGGCGTATCAAGATCATCATCATCAGGCAGAGAACTACTCGACATGGCAGCAGGCTTGATCGAGGCTAGAGCTTCATCATCGAGACCTAAGTCCTCAATAGACACAGCCGCAGTACCCTGCTCCATATCCATCAGGCTACCCTGCATCAAATTTTTCGCAGGCGCAGACTTGGGCGCGTAAGCCTCATCAGCGTACGAATCATCTGCATAATTAGAGACATAGCGAGTCCTCGACTCGTCGGACTCAGCCATGTAATCATCATCATCTGACTCAGGGTCAACTTCCTGCTCGGGCTCAATCTCAGGGTCAACTTCCAACGCAGGCTCAACCCAAGCATCCTCAGTAGCGTCATCCTCGGAAAGCTCTACAGCGAGTAGGTCAGGGCGCGGGGATGCAGGCTTTTGTGGCATCTCAAGCTCAGATGAAATCAGAGCGCTAGCAGCCAGTTCAACCACCTTCTCAGCCTCCAAACGAGCCTCCTTTTGAGACTGGATTTCTTTGGCATCAATGGAGGCAATGAGCATCACGCGCAGCTCGCCTTCGAGCTGAGGCTTCACCGCGGCTCCCAAGAAAATCTCCACATCCTGCGAGGACAATGCGCGACGCAGCGTGTCACCCACCTCGCGAATCTCATGCAGAGCCAGTGATTCACCACCTGACACATGCACAATAATGCGCTTGGCTGATTGATAGGCTGATTCATAGCTCATCAGAGGTGAGGCGAGCGCGTCAGCAATCGCCTCCGCCGCGCGATTCTTACCACGGGCGACGCCAAGACCAAAGATACAGCGAGCATTCTCACCATCCAAGACAGCTAACAACTCATCGAGACCCAAGTTAATGAGACCCGGGGAGGAGGCCAGCATCGGCACCGAAGCCGTCGCACGAGCAAGGAGGCGATCAGCCTCCGCAAAAACAGCATGAGCACCACCATGTGAGGCAAAAAGCCCCTCCATGTAATCATTCTCAAAGCAAAAAACAATATGGGAGCTCTCTCGAATACCCCTCAGAGCAGCCTCAGCCTGACTGCGCCTGCGAGCACCCTCGAAATCAAAGGGCATCACCGCCACCGTCACCAAAAAGACACCAGCCTCACGAGCCAGTCGCGTCAGCACAGGCGAGACGCCTGAGCCTGTGCCACCACCGAGACCCACCACGAGCACGAGGAGGCGCAAGCCTCGCAGCATCTCCTTAATCTGAGTCTCAGACTCCATAGCCGCGCGGCGACCCACCTCCGGATCACCTCCAGAGCCCATGCCATGTGTGATATTGCGGCCCAGCTGGATAAACTCCGCGGGGCAACCACGACCGATGCGCTCATCTAGCGACATGGAGAAAAGCTGCACCCCACTGGACTGTGAGCTTGCAAAGCACTGGAGCACATTGGAACCTGCGCCACCCAGTCCTAAGATAGCAACACCATTCTCCGCCTGTGGGACACCTTGATAAGAGAGCATAATCGTTATAAATTATTAAATTGAGGGTATAAAAGAGAGTTTAGCGGCCGCGCTTAAAGAAATTCATCATTCGACCAAAAACACCAGCCTGACTCTTGCGAGTCACATCATCATCAAAGCGCTGCGCATAGCGAATCAGGCCAATAGCGGTGCAATAGCGAGGATCGAGCAGGTAGGAGTGCTTCTCACCTGCTGGCAGACTGGCAGGCTGGTAGACACGCACACCAAACACACGCTCAGCGAGCGTATCGAGACCGCGCATCATACTCGTACCGCCAGAGAGATACACACTCATGCCATGACGCTTCCATATCTCAGCGGGGATGCGATTGCGCACAATAACGAGAGTATCGGCCAAGCGCTCAAAAATAATACGATTGAGCACACCGCGAGGGATACGCGCATCATGCATACCCAAACGCTCAGTATATTGAGCATAGGAGCCATCCTTCTGATCGCCCATCGCATTACCCTCCGTGCACTTGAGCACCTCGGCAGCCTGCTTGCTCATACGCTCTGGGCTCAAGCTAATGATGTCCTGATTAATATTATTACCACCGACAGGCACGCAGCCCGAGGCCACAATATCGCCATCAGCGTAGCAGATAAAATCCGTTGTCCCTGCACCAATATCAATCAGCAGGGCACCTGTCACTTTTTGCTGGCGGGTCAGCACAAATTGAGCCGTCGCCAAAGGCGCAAAAACCAAATCTTCCACCTCAAGCGGCACCTGACGAGCGCAGAGCAGCGAGTTCTGGAATCGCGTCTTAACCCCGTGCATCACATGGCAGTTCACATCCAGCGTGCGCCCCGTCAGACCGAGAGGATGCAGCGTAGGAGTCCCTCCATCAATTGAGTATCCGCTAAGCTCCTGATTGAGGATGAACTGATCAGAGCCAATGTCCATATTCTCAGCCTTCTCACGGGCGTGGGAAATATGCCTCTCATCAATCACCTCCTCATTCTCAGGCAGGCGAAATGAGCCAGCATTATCAGCGCCGACAACATGCCCACCCGTCACAGAGAGAAAGACATTGAGAATATCCACATTCGCATGATCCTGAGCAAGCTGCCAAGCATCGCAGATACACTGACGTACCATAGCAGGATCATGGATCTCGCCCTTGCGCACACCTGCTGAGGGAGCCTCTCCAATACCGATAATCGTCGCCGTAGCATCAGGGCGAATCTCCCCGACAACCATGCAAGTTTTAGAAGTACCAATTTCGAGACCGACGTGAATTTTTGATTGAGCCATAAGTGTAAACGCTAATAGAGATACGCCTCTGCGAAAGCAGATGGGCAACAAAGGGAGTATAGCATGATGCATTCACATCAAGCAAGCACTTACTCTCACCTCAAATACCAATTTCATTCAAGACCGCCAAGCAAGACATCAACTCAGCAGAAGCCCCCCCCGCCTGAATGTAGCTCGCTTAGGGAGTCTGGGGCTTCCAGCCAGCAGCATCGCAGTGCTTATGTGTCGGCACGAGGCCAGGGTAGAGAGAAATTCTATCCTCACGATACTTCTCCGAGGGGCGAAAAAGGTAACCCGGCGTAGCGCTATTCAACTCATAACTCTTGGCCTTAAAAATGGGCAACACCTGATTACTGTTGGGCTCATAGGCCATCTTGCCCGTGTAATCACCCTTAATGATATACTCATGGTTATTATCGCTACCATAGATAGCAGAGCCCTTTGGGTACTCATAGCCACGGTCAGGCGTACGCAATAGAGACTCATCCATGACAACAAGACGCGCCGCACTCCAATGAGACTTAGGAGCACGCATATAGCCCCAAAATCGCGTTGTAGGCACATAATAACGCCTACCAATGAAGTAATCGCCCTCCTTCTCCTGCGCAATAACCTTGGCACGAGCCGCGAGAGCCTCGCAATCATTATAGGTGGTGGCGCACTGGCTTAACAGCGACACAGCAACCACAAGCAAACAAAACTTTAATAAGCGCTCAGTCAACATCTCACGAAAAAAACGAAGAATTAACCCCAGTTCCCCTTATTGAAGCGACTCACCTCACGCTGAGCCTCGCGCATTTCCACGCGATCCTTGAGGTCATAGCGTTGATCTTGGTGTGTCTTACCAGAGCCCACGCCAATCTCCACCTTCACCTTGCCATCCTTCCAGTAGAGGCGCAGCATCGGGAGGGTATAGCCCTTTTGCGCCATCATAATCTCAAGCTTAAGAATCTCGCGTTTGTGCATCAGCAAGCGACGGGGGCGCTTACTCTCATGCTGGAACCACTGAGCCGCAGTCTCCCAAGGCTGCACAGCGCAGCCGTAGAGAAAAACCTGCCCACGCTCAACACGCGCAAAGGCATCCGACACATTCACCTTACCGGCGCGTATCGACTTCACCTCCGTACCGCGCAGCTCGATGCCGCACTCATGCTTTGAGATAATCTCATAGTCGCGGCCAGCCTTCTTGTTTCTAGCAATAAGCTTATTGGCGGCCGCGGACGATTTTTTAGCGGCGGCCTTCTTCACGTCTGCTTTTTTAGTCATGGGTATGGAGAAGGAAAAGCACCGCTACAACATGTGAGCGATGCATTAATAAAATTAAATGATGCAAGAGACAGCTTGCTGCTGAGCAGAAGCTTAAACTAAGCCCTCGCTTGCAGCGGGAGCTACTTCTTCTTCTTCGACAACTTCTTCAGGTTGTACACCAGCAAGGGAATCTGCAATTTCAGCAGCATCCATCTCGCGCCATACCAATTTACCCTGAATAATCTCCATGAGAGCAATGTCACCGCTACCCATATCAGGGTTGGTGTGAACATAAGGATCAGCACCATGGCTAAGCTGCTTTACGCGCCTAGAAACGATATTGATGAGCAATTGGTTATCTCCAACAATCTCGGCTGCTTTCTCGATGAGTTCGACTTTCATGGGATTAATTTGTAAAATTGACCGCAACTGCGGGCAGTGCATCATAACACAAGCTGCACGAAATGCAAGCCTATTTTCTCTCAATAAAATCAGCAGCTCACGCAGCCTCTAAAATTCTAGGCCTACTTGGGGTGATTTTAGCCGCGATAGATTGTGCCCGGTGCCGTCTGGCACCCCTCCGGCAGCACGCGCCCAGGCAGCAGTACGCTATTGCAGCCGATGCGAGCATGCGCCCCGATATAGGCTCCGAGCTTATCACAGCCCGTCTCACAGAGCTGCCCCTGCCACGGCATGCGAATCAATCCCGCATCATGTCGAAAATTACTCAAGATGCAACCGCCACCCAGATTCACATCATCCTCAAGGATAGAATCACCCAAGTAGCTCAGGTGCGAGACAAAGACCATATTTCCTAAAATGCAATCCTTGAGCTCTACCGCATGCCCCACACGGCAGCCATCACCTATTTCACAGCATCCGCGCAGATAAGCATTGGGCCCCACTGAGCAATTGCGCCCAATGCGCACAAATCCCTCAATCACGGTTCCGGCCTTGATTTCTGAGCCTTCAGCCAGTGAAAGCACACCCTCCACGACAGCCGTAGGGTGAATCTTGCCAGCAATCGAGCTTTCTAGCCCAGGGAGCTCCTTGCGCAGGGCGGCGAGTCGTTGCCAAGGCGGTGGCGGCGAGCAGCTGTTGTTGCCAGCATTCATCCCCTGATCGCTCAATTAGCTGCGCTCAGGCAGTTTATTAACGTAGGGCAGGAGCAGCGCATAGAGCGCGGCCTGATCAGGAGCACTGAGCTGCACATCATCCAGATAAATCTTCTCATCCTTGGTATAGCCTGCAATGTTCAATTCATTACTCGCATAGAGGTAGAAGAGTTTTTTCTCCACATCCTCCATCTGCTCGGCCATGAGCTCATCGTTCAGCTCGGAGCTCATGATGTGCAGGCGACCGCGCAGAATAATCTCCTGCACAGCCTCATGATCAGCATCAGTGAGTCGGTGAATATCACTCTCATCAAGCAACCAACCGGGGATGCAGGGAGTAATCGCGATTTTGGACGCAGATAGCGCCTCGCCGACCTCACTACGCTCCAACGCACTCAAGCTGCTAGGGCTGCTAGAGCAGGCGGGCATCAACATCGACGCAAGAATTAGGACTGGGGTTGCCAATTTCATCATGAGGGGAAGCTACTTGGTTATGAGCAGCATTACGATTCATATTTTACGCAAAGATAAAGATGTTGCAAGACAAAATCAACGCAGATTACCAACAAGTGGTATTTAATGTCGCATTTTTTGACAGACAGCCTCAGCTCAGCCTTGCCAGCAGTCCCCCCATCGTGTACACTCAAAGACATGAACGAACTGAGTGCCCCGGCCAAGATCAACCTCTCCCTGCGCATCCTCAGCAAGCGAGAAGACGGCTTTCACGAGCTTGATACAGTCATGGCACCCCTAGACCTCTGCGATGAGCTCCAGTTCCATAACTCCCGCACCAGCACCATCATCTGCGAGACCGAGGGCGTACCAACCGATGAGAGCAACCTCATCATGAAGGCTATTCGCATCTTTGAGAGCGCATACGGTCGCAAGGCCAAGCAGCGCATCACCCTCATCAAGAACATCCCCCATGGCGCGGGTCTAGGCGGAGGTAGCTCCAATGCCACCAGCACACTGCTGGCGCTCAACGAGCGACTCGGCACCAACTACGACAGCGAGGAGCTCCACGCCATGGCAGCCCAGCTGGGTAGCGACACCAACTTCTTCCTCAATCCCTGCATCAGCCGATGCACAGGACGCGGCGAGATTATTGAGCCCATCACCGAGCTCTGCGACTGGAGCAGCCCCATCGTGCTACTCAAGCCCGACTTTAGCATCTCTACGCCATCCATCTTCAAGAACTACGCCGACAGCAACCAATTGCCCGAGTTCCACTACGAGCCTCAAATGGCCGATGGCGTCGAACTCGTCAACGACCTAGAACGACCGGCCTTTGCCAAATTCCCCATCCTCGGCATCATGAAAAACTGGCTCCTCGCTCAAGCAGGAGTCAAGGGGGCGCTCATGAGCGGCTCTGGATCGAGCCTCTACGCTCTCACCGAGACCGCCGAGCAAGCGCAGAGCATCGCCAAGGCCGCTAAGCGTAAGTTTGGGCGCAGCCTCGTGAGCCACTGCGGCATCATCAACTCCAACTAAACATGAGCAGCCCTGAATACTCCGCAGCCGATGAGACCAATCGTCGCATCCTCACAATTGCGGAGGATGAACTTCTCGGCTTCCACCGCCATCCCTTTGCCGTCATCGCCCAGCGCAGCGGCCTGAGCGAAAGCATCGTCATCCAACGACTCCGCGGCATGCTCCAAGCAGGCACGATTCGCCGCCTGCGCCAGACCCTACTCTCCACCAGCCTTGCCGATGGAGCTCTGCTCGCATGGCAGGTCCCCGAGCACAGACTGGAGAGCGCCTACGCGTGGCTCAAGGAGAACGACCCCTTCACAGGTCACGTCGTGCTGCGCAGCTGCAACAACCCCGAGGCCCCTGGCGCCAGCTACCGCCTCTGGACCACCCTCAAGGTACCCACAGGCAGCGGCAGCATCCAATCCCACTGCAATCTCATTGCAAAGCACATCGGAGCAAGCGACTTCATCCCCCTGCCCGTGGTGGGCATGTTCGCCCTCTCCGTCGGTCACGTCAAGCGTGCAGGACTCCAGCCCGGAGACAAGCTCCCAGAGCCCGCCTCCATGCAATGCCCCAGCCGCCCCGAGCTCAGTGAGCGAGAGTGGCAGCTGCTGCTTAGCATCAAGGAGAGCCTCCAACTCGATGAAATCTGCTCCGACCCATGGCAAGCCCGCGCCCATGCCCTCGGCATGAGCCACGAGGAATACTGCGAGCTCGCCGAGCAACTCGACCGCAAAAAAGTCATTGGTCGCTTTGCTACCTTTCTCGACCACAACGGCAGAGGCGGTCACGAGGCAGGCACACGCGCGAGCGGTCTCTTTCACTGGACAGTCCCAGCAGGCTACGAGCAGCAGGCCGGGAGCGAGTGCGGTCGCCACATCTGCATGACCCATTGCTACTGGCGCAGCGGAGGAGAGAAGCTCGGTAACGCTCAAATCATGGGAGTCGTCCACAGCAAAAGCCGCGAAGGCGTCCTCGCACACAAGGCCGCCATTGACGCCCACCTTAGCGCCTGCAACATCCCCATCCTGCACAGTACTCTCTTTTGGAGCGAGCGAGCCGAAATCCGCCCCAGCGAAATAAACCCCTCAATCTACCAAAACTGGCTCCTCAAAATGAGCCAAATTAGCGAGCCTGATAACGAGATTTAAAACCCAAGGGATTGGGTAGGAATAGCCCTCATCCTAACAGCTCGCTCACCCCAAATACCCCAACTCTGAAAAACGACGAAAAATGCTCAGCAGCATAGAATTGACTTGACAGAGATGCCCCCCTTAACTATACTTTCACAGAGGTTCGTATCGTTTTTGCAGTCTGCAACTTGGCACCTGTCAATCTAGCTTATTCAAGCTCAATCCCCTAAGAAGGAAAGCCTGTATAGTTTGACCGGAGCAAAGGTACCCATCTTACTAAACACAACTTTTTCCTATAAAATGTTTCGATTTATAAAAAAACTAACCTCGATGCTCTCCTATGACATCGGGATAGACTTAGGCACGGCTAACACGCTTATTTACATTAAGAGCCAAGGCATTGTACTGAGGGAACCCTCAGTAGTCGCAATGAAAGGCGATCAAGTCAAGGCTGTTGGTGAGGAAGCACGACGCATGATTGGTCGTACTCCTGGCAGCGTCGTTGCCATCCGCCCCCTCAAAGAGGGTGTCATCGCCGACTTCAACGTCGCAGAACAGATGATTCGCTACTTCATCAAAAAGGCGAGCCCTAAGCGTCGCCTGCGCGGCCCCCGCATCCTCATCGCGCACCCCAGCGGCATCACCGAGGTTGAGCGTCGCGCCATTGAGGAGTCCGCCTACCATGCAGGCGCGATTCGCGTAGAACTTATCGAGGAGCCGATGGCTGCCGCTATTGGCGTAGGCCTCCCCGTTTCCGAGCCTGTAGGCAATATGATTGTAGACATCGGCGGTGGTACCACTGAGGTCGCCATCATCTCACTCTCAGGCATTGTTTATAGTCAGTCAGAAAAGTGCGGTGGCGACGCCCTCGATGACACAATTATACGCCACATGCAGTCGGCGCACAACCTCCTTGTTGGCCCTCGCACGGCCGAAGAAATCAAAATCCGCATCGGCTCCGCCCACCCTCTCCAGCAAGAGCTGGAAATGGAGGTCAAGGGGCGTGATCGCGGCACCGGACTTCCCAAGACGGTGAACGTACATTCCGAAGAGATCCGTCTGTCACTCCAAGACAAGTTGAACATGATTGTCAACGCTGTCCGACAGACGCTCGACCACTGCCCGCCAGAGCTGGCAAGTGATTTGTACGATCGTGGCATCACGGTAGCTGGCGGCGGCGCACTCCTGCGCGGCCTCAGCAACCTCCTGCACGAGCAAACGGGGCTTCCCATTATCATCTCCGAAGACCCCTTAGGAGCCGTTGCTGAAGGCACAGGTATGTACCTTCAAGAGAACGACGGCGCCTTTGATGACTAAGACTTAAAACCGCCTGTATCTAGTATGAGGAGCTCACACCGCATACTAGATACAGAGAGGCTCAGCAGCAAAGGCCAAGAGGCTAGCACGCTACGCTAACCCAACTAAGCCCCCTGCCAGCAGCCTTTTAAGCTCCCTAGCATTAACCATCTGGCAATAAATTTACACAACCGAGACATACAACCTTGTCCCTATTTTTTAAAATGATTCATACTGTGAAACGCCTACTTGGGTTCGGTCAATGCGACCCCAAGCAAGGCACAACCATCGTCATTAACTCCGAGAAACTTGAACGCCGTGTCGCACTCCTTGAGAATGGCGTCTTGGAAGAATACAACATCGAGCGTGAAGGCGAAGACAATATCGTTGGCGGCATCTTCAAAGGTCGAGTCAAGAACATCGAGCCTGGCCTCAAAGCCATGTTCGTTGACATTGGCTACGAGAAGAACGCCTTCCTTCACTTCTGGGATGCACTCCCACTCGCACTTGACTCCTCACTTGAGGAAATCCAGCGCGAAGGCCGCCCTAAAAAGCAGCAGAAGAAAATCACCAGCAAAGACATCCCCGATATCTACCCCATCGGTGCAGAGATCATGGTGCAAGTCACCAAGGGCTCCATCAGCTCCAAGGGACCTCGCGTCACCACCAACATATCGCTGGCTGGTCGCTACATCGTACTCATGCCTTTCACTGACCAATTTGGCATCTCTCGCAAGATTGATGAGCCTAAGGAACGTCAGCGCCTGCGACAAATCGTACAAAAGCTCAATGTCCCCGAGGGCATGGGTATCATCATGCGCACGGTGGCTCAAGGTCAGCGATTCCGCCACTTTGTCCGCGATCTCGCCATGCTGCTCCAGCAGTGGAATGAGGTTGAGGAAAAAAGCGCTAAGCGCCACGCCCCTCTCTGCGTCTACCGCGAGCCCGATCTCATCGAGCGCACGGCACGTGACTTCCTCACTGACAATGTAGACTACATCGTCTGCGATAATCAGGAGACCACGCAACGCATGCTCGATATAGCAGGCAGCATCTCACGCCGATCCAAGCGCTACATCCAGCATCTGGCTACCCGCGCACCCATCTTTGAAGAACTTGGCGTGCAGAAGCAAATCAACGAGGCCTTCCAGCGCCAAGTCTTGCTCCCCTGTGGTGGTTACCTCGTCATTGACGAGACCGAAGCACTCATCGCCATCGACATCAACACCGGCCGCAACAAGGGCAACAAGGATCTCGACAAGACGATCCTTGAAACCAACCTTGAATCAGCCCGTGAGATCGCGCGCCAGCTACGCCTGCGCAACATCGGTGGCCTCGTGGTCGTCGACTTTATCGACATGCGTCACCGCAAGGATCAGATGGCCGTCTACAAGGCCATGAAAGACGCCCTCAAGCGCGACAAGGCAAAGACTCAGGTCATGCAAATCACCCCCATCGGTCTCATGGAGATGACGCGCCAGCGCATCAACGAATCCCTGCTTGACCATGTGAATGATCACTGCCCCTACTGCCTCGGCCGAGGACGCATCAAGAGCATCATGACAATGAGCGTTGAAATTCAGCGCCAAATCAAGGCCACCATCATGAAGCACCGCGACAACGTCGGTGACATGGTCGTCGTCGTCAACAGCGACGTGCTCTCACGCTTCAAGAACGAAGATGCAAACCTGCTCATGGAGCTGGAGCGTCAATGCGCTGGTCGTCTGACCTTCCGCAGCGACTCCACCATCCACCGTGAAGCCTTTGCTATCCTCGACCCATCGCAGGGCGGCAAGCCTCTCTACCAGCTTAACAAGTAAGTAGAAGCATCATACCTCTAAGGCGCCAGCTCTCGATAAGAGCTGGCGCCTTTTTTTATGCATCCTCCCTGCATGACATGCCACGCGCTAGCACTTCCCCCCAGCCCGCACTATACTGAGCGCAACAGCCCACGCCCATGCCCATCTTTGACCTCCACACCAACTACACGCCCTCAGGCGACCAGCAGCAGGCCATCGCCAAGCTGCTCAAGTCCCTTGACGCAGGCAACAAACACCAGACACTCATGGGGGTGACTGGCAGTGGCAAGACCTTCACTCTCGCCAACGTCATCGCGCAGCAGGATCGCCCCGTTCTCGTCCTCTCCCACAACAAGACACTGGCAGCCCAGCTCTACTCTGAGCTCAAGGCCTTCTTCCCCAACAATGCAGTGGAGTACTTTGTCTCCTACTTCGACTACTATCAGCCTGAGGCCTACATTGCCAGCACCGACACCTACATCGAGAAAGACAGCGCCATCAACGAGGAGATTGACCGCCTTTGCCTCAATGCCATGCGCTCACTACTCCTGCGCCGCGATGTCATCGTTGTCGCCTCCGTCTCCTGCATCTACGGTCTTGGCGCACCTGAAGATTACCGCGCACTCACCCTCTCCATCCACGTAGGAATGGAGATTGATCGCGATGAGATGCTATCTCGCCTCGTGGAGCTGCTCTTCGAGCGTCAAGACTACGACTTCCAGCGCGGTCGCTTCCGCGTGAGAGGAGATGTTGTTGATATCTATCCAGCCCAGAGCGATGGCGAGGCCATACGCGTTGAGTTCTTTGGCGATGAGATTGAGGTGATCTCCCTCATTGATGCCACCACGGGTCGCAGGCGCGAGGAGCTTGAGAGCTACCTCTTCTTCCCCGTCAAGCAGTACGTGAGCAGCCCAGAAAAGCGACGCCCTGCCATCGAGGCCATCCGTGCGGAGCTCAAGCAGCGCGTAGCTGAGCTAGAGTCGCAGAACAAGATGATTGAGGCGCAGCGCATCAAGATGCGCACCGATTACGACATAGAGCTCATCAATGAGATTGGATTTTGCAAGGGGGTTGAGAACTACTCTCGCCACCTCTCCGATCGCCCCAGCGGCAGCATGCCCTCGACCCTGCAGGACTACTTCCCCGCTGACCACCTTACCATCATTGATGAATCGCACGCAACGGTGCCTCAAATTGGAGGCATGCATGCAGGGGACCGCTCGCGCAAGCAAGTGCTCATCGACCACGGCTTTCGCCTGCCCTCAGCCCTCGATAACCGCCCCCTGCGCTTTGATGAGTTCATTGGCAAGCAGTCGCAGCTCATCTACGCCTCAGCCACACCCAGTGCATTTGAGTACGTCAACTCCATCCCCGGCAATAGCAGTTTCATCCCCATCCTCAAGGCCAAGCGAGGCAACACCCACGCTCGCAGTGCGGAGGCTAGCCGCGCAATCAAGGAGGCACCCGAGGACTTCCGCGGAGTCTTCTACCGCCGCCTACAGGATGTGCGCGTGCCGCCCAACCCCTCTACCTCAGCCGTGGCCGACTTTCACCCTGATCGCCTCGGCGAGACCCTGATTGTGGAGCAAATCATTCGCCCCACGGGGCTGCTTGAGCCCATCGTCACACTTGAGCCGCTGGATGGACAGATTGACCGCTGCATTGAGCTCTGCCATGAGCGAGTCGCTCGACGTGAGCGCGTGCTGATCACCACGCTAACCAAGCGAACAGCCGAGGATATGACAGACTACCTCCGCAAGCTCGACCTGCGCGTGGAATACATCCATGCCGATGTCGATGCCATTGAGCGCGTAGAAATCCTACGCAAGCTGCGCTCTGGCGTCGTAGACATCCTCGTCGGCATCAACCTGCTGCGCGAGGGATTGGACCTGCCTGAGGTCTCCCTAGTATGCATCCTCGATGCAGACAAGGAGGGATTCTTGCGCAATGAAACCTCTCTGGTGCAGACGGCAGGTCGCGCAGCTCGCCATGAGCATGGAGAGTGCGTGCTATTCTGCGATGTGATCACCGAGTCCATCCGCGCCTTCATCTCGGAGTCCGATCGTCGACGCGCTATCCAAGAGGCCTACAATAAGGAGCATGGCATCACGCCGCGCTCTGTAACGCGTGCGGATCAACAGACCCTACGTCTCTACACCCCCGATGATGACGAGGATGTGGATGATGGCGCCAGCATGGCAGCAGAGGGCGATGAGGAGCTAATCTCCAAGACGAAGACACAGCTGGAGAAGGAGATGCGCGCAGCAGCTGCGCGACTGGATTTTGAACTCGCAGCACTGCTACGCGATAAAATCAAGCGCCTCACCTAAGCCTTAGCTATTCTTGTTATCGATGTCTTGATCCTCCATGCGCACATCCTCAAAGATAGGCTGATAGGCTGGCAGCTGCCAATTGAGGTAGACCGCCGTTATGCGCACCATAAAGATGAGGAGCACCGAGAAGAGAAAGCTAGCAATCTCGGGGCAGCCTGCGCCCCTGAGCATGACGTAGGTGATGCAGCCAATAAATGCGGCCGTAGCATAGAGTTCCCCTGGTCGAAAGACGTAGGGCACACTGCCCGTAAGCAAATCGCGCAAAGCCCCACCAGCCACGCCAGTGCAAATACCCATGAGCACGCAGACAACCCAACTGCAACCCAAGCCATAAGCCTTATCGGTACCAATGACAGCAAAAAACGCCATGGCAAAGGTATCAGCAATACGGATAGTACCTGCTGGAGGGCTATAGAATCGTGTAATATAAAAGACAAGCAGAGAAGAGCCGAGCGAGAGATAGAGATAAAAAGCCCCAGACACATCAACCCAGTAAACCATAACAGCATTACCCTGAGAATCAATCCGTCCGGAGAGCAGCATATCACGCACAGTACCACCGCCCAGAGCCGTAATGGTGCCGCAGCAGCAGATGCCAAACATGTCCATGCGCACGCGACTCGATGCGGTCGCCCCGCCGACAGCAGCAGCGCAAATAGCAAAAACCGAACAGGCAAAGAAAATCCAATGCTCCGTCCAATCCTTGGAGATATCGGGTAAAACAGCAATAGTATCCAACAAAGAAAAACTCATCGTAATTATCTAGCAGTAAGGGATTGTTCATTCTCCATCTCTATCGCGCGAGTGACAGCAGCCTGCATACAGCTGCGCCAGCCATCCTTCAGACCGAGGCTATTGAGTTTGCGCAGAGCCGCGAGGGTTGCACCATTGGGAGAGGTAACGTCATTGCGCAGCTTCTTAGGCTCTGCACAGCTCACTTGCTGGAGGGTAGCAGCACCGCGCATGGCCTGACTAGCCAGCTGGAGGGAGATATCACGGCTCAACCCCATCGCCTCACCCTCGCATGCCATCGCATCAAGAAGCTCATAGAAATAGGCTGGAGCCGAGCCCGCAAGGGCAATAACAGCGTGCAGCTGAGACTCCTGCTCAAGCTCAACAATGAGCCCCGTGCCTGCAAGGACACGGCAGCAAAGCTCGACATCGGAGCGATGGCAGTACTCATTGCCGATGATGGCAGATGCGCCCTGACCAATCTCGCAAGGCGTATTAGGCATGAGGCGCAGCAGCTTGCTAGCGGCAGGAGCAGCCTGTGCCATATCTGCAAGGCTAACACCAGCCGCAAGGGAGATAATCAGGGGATTTGAGGACGCAAGCACGGGGGAAATCGACTCCATGCAGGGCATAATACCCGCAGGCTTAAGCGCGAGAATGATCACATCAGCCCCCTGAGCAGCCTCCTGCTCGCTCATCGCGATACAGGAGCCAGAAAGATGCGTTGCAAGTCGTTGAGCCTTCTCCATGCTACGGTTATAGAGAGCATAGCTGACATCAGGAGCCACGACCCCACGAAGGAGGGCAGATCCCATTTTTCCACATCCAATTAAGCATAGCCTCATGGAGATATTGTAAACTAGTTGTGCCTAGAGTCAAGGGAAGTTGTATGTATTTTTCGCTTTTTTCTGACCAGCCTTTACTCTTTACATTTGTGGATAAAAATAGTACACTCTGGCAGACCCTTTTTCCTATAATTTTTCCTATAAATACGATTATGATGACCGCCGCGCAGATCCGCCAGAGCTTCATGGATTTCTTCCAAGAGAAGCAGCACACCGTTGTGCCCTCCGCATCCTTGATGCCCCAAAGCCCCGGCCTGCTCTTTACCAACGCCGGAATGAATCAATTTGTACCCTACTTCCTCGGTGTTTGGACCCCACCATGGAAGCCTGCTCGCGCAACAGATACACAGAAGTGCATCCGCGCCGGGGGCAAGCACAATGACCTTGAGGATGTCGGGCAAGACTCCTACCACCACACCTTCTTTGAGATGCTGGGCAACTGGTCATTTGGCGACTACTTCAAGACGGAGGCCATCGCTTGGGCGTGGGAGCTCATCGTCGAGCGCTGGGGATTCCCCGTTGAGCGTATCTATGCCACCGTCTACGCCCCCAAGGAGGGTGATCCCGGTGAGTTTGATCAGGAGGCCTACGATATGTGGGCAAAGCTCTTTGAGAGCAAAGGCTTCGACCCCAAAGTACACATCGTCAATGGCAACGTGAAGGACAACTTCTGGATGATGGGTGAGACAGGCCCCTGTGGCCCCTGCTCCGAGCTCCACATCGACCTCACCCCCAATGCTGATAGCAAGGGCGCGCTGGTCAACATGGACAGCCCCCTTTGCATTGAGATTTGGAATCTGGTCTTCATCCAGTACAATGCGGAGAGCGACGGCTCCTTCCGCCCTCTACCAGCACGCCACGTGGACACGGGTATGGGCTTTGAGCGCGTGACAGCGATGATGCAGTGCACGGACGGGTTTAAGAACTTCGACTGCCGCATCTCCAACTACAACACCGACGTATTCCTTCCCATCTTTGCCAAGCTTGAGGAGATATCGGGCTGCAAGTACGTGGACATCTACAACGGTGATGCCACGACTCCTGAGCAGGAGGAGACGCTCAAGCAGAGCATCGCCTTCCGCGTGATTGCTGACCATATCCGCACCCTGAGTTTCTCCATTGCTGATAGCATTCTGCCTGGTAATACTGGCCGCAACTACGTGCTACGCCGCATCCTGCGTCGTGCCGTGCGCTACGGCCGCACACTCGGCCTCAAGGATACAATCTTTCTCGCCAAGCTGGTTGACACGCTTGTGCATGAGATGAGCCGCGTCTTCCCCGAGCTTGCTGGACGCTCAGCCATCATCAAGGAGGTGCTCACCCGTGAGGAGAGCAGCTTTAATGAGACACTCGACCGTGGCTTGGACCTCTTTGACAAGGAGGTGGCTAGCACGGGTGGTGTGAGCGGCGATTTCGCCTTCAAGCTCTACGACACCTACGGCTTCCCCATCGATCTCACTGCCCTCATGGCTCGTGAGCAAGGTCTCAGCGTTGATGAGAATCGCTTTGAGGAGCTCATGGAGGAGCAGCGCAACCGCGCCAAAGCAGCACAACGCAAGACAATTGTACGAGCCCTCGATATCAAGACTGCGGCTCAAACTGAGTTTGTCGGACATGATATGGACAGCTGCAGCGCCAAGGTGCTGGAACTGCACAAGGCTGGCGAGTTCCTCTTAGTCATCACCGACAAGAGCCCCTTCTACGCGGAGATGGGCGGTCAGGTGAGCGATATTGGCAATTTAGAGATAGCTGGCGATATATGCCACGTCATTGGCGTACAGCAAATTGGCGACGCACGCGCCCACCTGATTGCAGCTGATGACATATCCATCCCATCTGTGGGTGATGAAATCATCCTGAGCATCAATGCCGAGCGCCGTCGCTCCATTGAGTCCAATCACACAGCCACTCACCTGCTCAACAGGGCTCTCAACATCCTGGTGAGCGAGGATATCAACCAGCAAGGCTCACTCGTAGAGCCTGATCGTCTGCGCTTTGATGCCAGCTCTGGAGCAATCTCCAAGGCTGACCTCCGCCGCGTTGAGGTACTTGTCAATCAATGGATTGAAGAAGACCTCCCCATCATCAGCGAAGAGTACGCCATGAGCGAGATTAAGCAACGCAAGGAAATCACCCAGAACTTTGGTGACAAGTACGGCGATGTCGTGCGCGTTGTCCAAGTGGGCGGCAGCTCAGCACAATTTGACGGTGAGTCCATGGAGCTCTGTGGCGGCACACACGCCAAGAGCAGCAAGCAGCTGCGTATCTTCAAAATCAAGAGTGAAGGCGCCATCGCCAGCGGTGTACGCCGCATCGAGGCCTGCACAGGCGAGAGCGTCTACGAGTACGTCCGCGAGCTTGTCGAAGCCCCCATGCTCGAGATGAAGGACCTCATCGAGAAAATCCGCGAAACCAACGCCAAACTCGCCGCCATCGGCCAGCCAGAGTTCCCCCTGCCACAGGCAGAATCACACCCAGGTATCAAGGCTATGCAGTCGAGGAACATCACCCTCATCAACAGCCTTACAGACGAATACCTCGCCTACTGCGCCTCCATCAAGGAGACCGCTATTGAGGCTGACAAGCGACTCAAGAAGACCATGGGCGCCGCAGCGGCTAGCCTCGCTGATAGCATCCTTGCCGAGCAGCTCTCAGGCAACAACCTCGTCCTTGCTACCGAGGGTGGTAACGAGTTGCTCACGGAGCTCTTCAACGGTCTGCGCAAGCGACACTACCAAGGCGCCGCCTTCCTCATCGCCGATGATGGTAGCTCCCTCTCCTTGGGAGCCTACTGCGGCAGTGAAGCTCAAGCAGCAGGTCTCAAGGCCGGCGATCTCATCCGCAACCTTGCCCCCATCGTCGGCGGCAAAGGCGGCGGCAAAGCTGATATGGCTCGCGGTTCTGGCAAAGATAATACCCAGAAGACGCAGCTCATCGCAGCAGCACAAGCAGCTCTCAACTGAGAGCTGCGAGCGCCGCTCAACACCAATAACGCACTCTAGCACCCCCTACCCAACCACATGAGCCCCAACAAGCCACCAGTCCTCCCTGACGAGCCCCAAATCCCCCTGCTCCCCAATATGCTCACCGCAGGCAACCTGATCTGCGGATTCTTCTCCATCCTCACCATCTTTAAGGGCATGGCCTTTGTCGATGGCTCTGTGGAGGCCTTCGAATACTACCAGCAGGCGACCTACTTCATCTTTGCCGCCTGCGTCTTTGACTTACTCGATGGTCGAGTGGCACGCATGTTCAACGCTGATGGCCCCTTTGGTCGAGAGTTTGACTCTATCGCAGATGTTGTCTCCTTTGGTGTGGCTCCAGCGCTACTGCTCTCACGAGCTGTACTCTTCAAGCTGCCCGTCCCCTATTTGGGAGATGGCGTTGCTATCATCTACCTGCTCTGCGCAGCTCTGCGTCTGGCGCGATTCAACTGCATGGCCGCCCAGCCACGCAAGGAGAACCAGAGCGCTGACTTTGTCGGGCTCCCCGTACCCATGGCCGCTGGTGCGGTTGTGAGTGCTATGTACCTCGTCATTGATGTTACAACCAACCGCAATCTCAACATCCCCATGCTCTGGCAGATTATCATGCTCGTCGCTATGGTAGCCATCTCGCTGCTCATGATGAGCCGCGTAATTTACCCCAGTTTCAAGCATGTTGATGTGGCAAAACGCGGGACTATTCTCGGCTTTTTCGCCGCAGTTACCGTCATTTGGGCTCTTATCACATTCCCATGGATTGCGCCAGCGATCATCTTCTTACTCTACCTCGTCTACGGCTTGGTGGTGCGCCCCTTCTTAACACGCGCCATGCGTCTCAAGATTGAGGCAGGGCAATAACACCGAGCCCATCAGCGCCCCCGAAAGGGGACTTTAGAGAGCTAAGCTCAATTAAGGATTTGCCCTCATCGAGGGCAAATCCTTTGCGCAGACTCCCCCTATTTGGGTTGATTTTGGTTGCTCTCTCTAACAAAAGCTGATAATCTATCCGCAAGATGTTCAACTCCGATTTATTAGCTGCATGCAGCAATGCTCGCGCCATCTCTGGCTTTGAAGGCAACCTCCGCCAGCTCATCCGCAAGGAGCTCGCTGGTATCGCAGACTTCCAACAAGAGCCCAGCGGCAATCTCATCGCCAGCATCGGCTCCAAGGACCCCTCCGCGCCCAGCATCATGTTCCTCGCGCACATGGATGAGATTGGCTTCATGGTGCAGAGCATCAGCCCGGATGGCTACATCGGCATCGTCCCCATCGGCGGCTGGTGGAATCATACCCTCCCCTCACAGCGCGTGACGGTACGCAGCCATGATGGACGCGAAATTCGCGGACAGATAGGCAGCAAGCCACCGCACCTCCTGCCCGAGTCCCAGCGCAGGCAGGTCCTCTCTGATGAGGCACTCTACATCGATATCGGCGCTAGCAACTGCGCCGAGGTTGAGTCTCTAGGCATCGGCCCGGGCTGCCCCGTGACCCCTGATAGCAGCCTTCAAGCACTCGATTTACCCCACCGCTGGATGGGCAAAGCCTTTGACAACCGCGTGGGTGTTTACACCATGATTCAACTGATCAAGGGACTTGCCTCCGAGCAACTCAACTGCCGAGTCATCGCAGCCGCCTCCGTACAGGAAGAGCTCGGCATGCGAGGAGCCAAGGCCCTCCTGCCTGAGAACCTCGCCGATATCATCATCGTACTCGAAGGTCCCCCAGCTGACGACACTCTAGGCATGCCCAGCTGTGGTCGCATGGGTGAGCTGAGCAAGGGCGTGCAACTACGCCTCTACGACCCAACACATCTCACACCCCCAGCCCTCGCCGCCTTCGTGCGCGAGGTCGCCGAGGAGCACGACATCCCCTGCCAGTGGGCCGTACGCCGCAGCGGTGGCACTGATGCAGGTGCCGCCTACAGCAACTGGCACGCGCGCCCTGCCATCGTATTTGGAGTACCCGTGCGCTACATCCACTCACACAATGGCATCCTCGATGACCGCGATATCGAGGCTATGCTGCGCCTCTCTCTCCATCTAGTCCAGCGTCTCAGCGAGCAGCCCAGCTGCGTGCATTCTCTGCTTTATACTGATTCATGACTCAGGATAGCGTCCAGATAGCCACACTGAGCCCCGAGGAGGTGCGCAGCTGCAAGTTCACACCTGAGCCCCCCAAGGGACTCAACCAAGCCCGAGCAATCTGGCTTGATGCCGCGCGCTGCATCGCCATGATTCCCATCATGTGGCTCCATGTCCGCAATCAGCCTAACTTCCTTGACACGCCCGTAGGTGGTGCCATCTGCCTCTTCTTCCTACTAGCAGGCTACTTCCTGCCACGCGAGCCTAGCAAATGCCTGAGGCGCACGCTTGAGCTCGGGCTTGCATGGCTGCTCTGGTCACTCATCTCAGCTGGCTTTTACGTCCTCTGTGGTCAGGCTTGGAGATGGGAACAATTTATAGGCTGGCAGATGCCCGCCTACAATGGTCCACTCTGGTTCCTGCGCAATCTGGTCATCTTCCAACTCATCCTAACAGCGCTAATGTACATCAAAGCACTGCCGCGCTACTGCTGGCTATGGGCTATCCTACTGCCCTGCTGCGCCTTTAGCGATGAGTATCCACAGCACATAACCCTCAACTTCAGCTGGATGATGGCGCTGAGCCTCGGCTTTGCTCTGGGGAGTATCTCGCTACAACGCATCAGCAACTTCCTGCGCCTACACAGCATCGCACTGGGCATACTCTGCCTCTGCGTACTCATTCAGCCGCATCTCTGGGGCTGGGGCTGTGGGTTGCTCGATTGGAGCTTCTACAAATCAAATCTCCCTCTGCAATCGCTCGCCTATGCGCTCATCTACTGCCTGCTCGCCCTCGTCTTTGAGAGCCACATCTACGCCTTCACCAGCATGCTGGCAAAGGCGGGGCGCAACATGATGTTCATCTACGCGGCGCATATCCTCATCTACAGCCTCTGGATAGGAGTCGAGATTGTCTTCTTGGACAACATCCCCCATGATGGACTCTGGCTGGCGCTACTGACCATCCCACTGCTCGCATGGCTCTGCGGTCTGCTCCAAAGATACATCCCCCGTGTGATGACGCTGCTGGGCTGCCGCCCAAGCAAGCTCACATCGTGAGCAGACGCTGCATCTGAGCAATGCTGTCGCAGCGACGCAGATCATACTCACGCTGCGCGTCCAAGTCGGGGAAGATGAAGCTGAGGTATTTCTTCATCCGATTACAGTGCCCCTTCTCCGTGCGCTTAGCATAAAGAACCTTGCCTGTCTCCTCAATCAAAATGAGGTAGTAATTGCGCATCTCATCCTGCGTAGGAGCCGCTCCCCCATGAAGTTGGCGAAAGATAAATGGATTGCGCACCGCGCCACGACCTATCATCAGCCCAGCGCAGCCCGTATAGCTCATCCAATGCTGAGCATCCTCCACCGTGACAATATCACCATTGCCCATGACGGGGCAGGAGGAGAGCTCGCGCACCGCATCGCGGACATAATCAATGAGAGGGGTGCCACCATAGAGCTGCTTGCGCGTGCGCGCATGCACGGCAACGCGATCGGGATTATGGCTGCGGATAAGATCAAGGATATGCTCAAACTCCGCTGCGGCATCAATCCAGCCGAGGCGACATTTTACGCTCAGTTGCCCCTCAGGGACAGCAGCACGCATCGCCTTGAGGATAGCATCAAAGCGAGGGAAATCGCGCAAGAGCCCTGCGCCAGCGTTGTTGCGATTGACCAGAGGACTGGGGCAGCCAGCGTTGAGGTCAATGCCTGCAATGGGGTACTTGAGCAGCGTCTCGATATCGCGAGTAATGGCGGCAGGGTCGCTGCCTGCAATCTGAGCCCAGATGGGTTTACCCGTCTCATTCTCTACGATGCAGCCTAAATTGGTCTCCATGTAGGCACAGTTGGTGGCGGTGCTGCGGAAATAGGCGGTGACAAAGTAGTCGGGGAGACTACCAATGCGCAGCAGGGTGCGCATGAAGGCAAGATCCGTGACGTCTTGCATGGGAGCGAGGGCGAGAAGCATAGAGGGGGGGGAGGGTGGCAGATGAGAGTCCATGTGGAAATTTGTCAATATTCTTGGGGGAGCGAGACAGCGCCACGCACTACAGAGAAAGGGAGAGAATCAAAACTCCTCCAAAATGACTCCGATAACGTGCTATACCATTAAATGTATTTGCGCTCGCGGGCAATTTGAGGGCGCAGAGGATCGGCAGCGGCGAGATGAGTGTAGCCAATGGCTAGCGCATCGGCGGCATCGGGTTCTGGAGTCTCGCTAAGCTGCATGAGCGCGCGCATCATGAAGGCGACTTGCGACTTCTGTGCGCTACCGCGACCCACTGCGGCGAGCTTGACAGAGCTGGGTGAATACTCACAAATGGGGAGCTCATGCTGTGCTGCTGCCAGCGCAGCCATCCCACGAGAGGAGCCCATGCTGATGGCTGTCCTCATGGACTGCACGTAGATGATACTCTCAATAGCCAACTCATCAGGCTTCCATTTCTCGATAAGCTCGACGAGCTGCCCGTGGATGCGATACAGGCACTGGCTCTGGCTTAGTTTACTGGGCAGTGAGAGGGTGCCATAGCAGAGTGCTTTGGGGCTGCGGTAATCACCTTCTATCACAGCAAAACCTGTGTTGCGGATGGCGGGATCAATACTAAGAACTCTCATACTTATCAACTAGGGGGGTAAAAAAGACGGCACACTCTCTGGCGCACCGTCTTTTTTGAAGTTACTCTAGCGCGCACTTAGCGGCGGCGCTTCATTTTTGGACGTACCTTGCGCAGGGGGCGCAGAGGCTTATCCTCAAGTAGGGCTGTATAAGCGTAGTCAAAGCCCTCAAGCTTGCGACGCTCAATCTTGCGCTCGATGAAGAGCTCCACACTCTTGGCAAAGTCGATTTCCTCGGCAGTAAAGAGGGTGAATGCATCACCTGTGGCCTCGGCACGACCTGTACGGCCGATGCGGTGAACGTAGTCCTCTGGATTCTCAGGGACGCGGTAGTTGATAACGTGGGTGACACCGCTGATGTCAATGCCGCGTGCGGCTACGTCAGTGGCTACGAGAATGCTGTATTTGTCTTCTTTAAAGCCCTTGAGCGCTGCAGAGCGGTCTTTCTGGGCAATATCGGAGTGCATGACGGTGACTTCGTCTGGCCAGCCTGAGGACTGAAGCATATGAGCGACGGTGTCAGCTTCCTTGCGGGTGCGGGTGAAAATCATGAGATTATCAAACGCGGTGTCTTTGACGAGGGCGAGGAGGAGCTCATCGCGCTGATCGAGGCCTACAGGGTAGAAGGCATGTGAGATTGTCGAGGCTACAGCACGGCGTGCGATGGTAATCTCGAGGGGATCCTTGAGGCACCATTGGGCAAATCCTTGGAGGATTTGGGGCATGGTAGCGGAGAAGAATAGAGTCTGGCGGGTATCGCGGGGGCAGAGGTTGACAATCTTGCGCACGACGGGAAGGAAGCCCATATCAGTCATGCGGTCGACCTCATCAAGGACGAGGGCGCGGATATTTTTAAACTTCATGCTGCCACGGTAGAAGTGGTCGATGAGGCGACCAGGGGTGGCGACGACGACATCAACGCCTTCTTCGAGAGCTTTGGCTTGAGGGCCTACGTTGACTCCACCATAGAGGAGTCCAACTTTGATATTGGTGTGCTTAGCGTACTGGCGGAAGGCCTCGGCAAGCTGGTCAGCGAGCTCACGGGTGGGCTCAAGAACGAGAATTTGGGGCTGCCCTGTTGCCTCAATCATGGAGAGGAGGGGGAGGGCGAAGGCTGCCGATTTACCAGTACCTGTTTGGGAAGCACCGATGATGTCTTTGCCAAGCAAGATTTGAGGAATAGCTTGGGCTTGAATGTCGGTGGGCTTCGTATAACCGCAGTCTGTGACGGCCTGAAGGATAGGTTCGGCAAGGCCGAGCTCGTTAAATGTCATAATAGGTTTATTTTGTTAGTCTGGCGATCTAAATCGCCTGTCAGCTCTCGAGGGGCTGGCAATGATGAAAAAGAGGGTATATTTAGGAGAGGTAGGGGTTGTTGAGCGCTTCCTCTGCAAGTTTGGTGTAGGGACCGTGACCGGGGTAGATGCGGGTGTGGGCTCCTTGGTTGAGGAGTCGCTCTTGGATGCCTTTTTGCAGCAGGACGAGATCACCACCAGGGAAGTCAGCACGCCCAACTGAGCCAGCAAAGAGGACGTCACCTGTAAACATCAGTTCTTCTTCGGGGAGATGGTAGACGAGGCTGTCTGGGGAGTGTCCGGGCACGTGATGGATAAACCAATGCTTACCACCCCAAGTCTCGCCGTGCAGTTCAGAGCCGATCAGTTGATCGACGACAAAGGGCTCGATTTCGAGCTTCATCCCCCATTCTTTTCGGGCCATTTTGGCGAGGGTGAGTTCTTCACTATAAGGGGAGTGAGCATGCACGCGGCAGCCAAATTGCTTAACCATGTGCGCCACATCCTCAATGTGGTCGAAGTGCATATGAGTGATGAGCAAGTCGCTAACCTTGGCATCATGACGGCGCTCTAGCAGCCAGTCAGTCATGCCAGCAGGGGCGTCAATGACGATGAATCCATCTTCTCCTTCAACTAGATAGCCGTTGGTCTCAACGGATCCTCCTTGATAGACTCTCACTGTATCATCCATGCGCAGGAGTATACACATGGAGTGGCTCTTTGGCGAGCCTAAAATAGCCTAATCATCCTCTATTTTGCGCTTTACATTTTAGAGCTCGCCATGTGACAGTCATGGATTTGTCTTGACAGCAAAGCCCTCCCGTGGCATAAAGACCCCTTCCCTGCTCTTGGTTTGCAGGGTGATATCCCCACCACCGATGAAATCACCTCTTCCCATTCTGATTGTTTCAGCGCTAGCTATTGTCCTCAACTCCTGCTCTCCCGGCACTTTTGGCATCCTCAACACACCTTATGCCTTTGCCTCAGATGCTGACAACCGCGATGCGATTGCAGTTGTCAGCAATGGATCTTGGGATGTGCCCATGGGTCTGACGGGTGATCATCGCATCGAGATTGACGTCGACATGCAAAACGCTAAATATTACATTGCAGGGCAACAAGTAGGATTCTCCACCGTCTCGACGGGTCGCGATGGTCAGACCACGCCTCGCCGCAGCTACAAAGTACTCTCCAAGGATATTGATCATCGATCCTCCAAGTACGGTCATGTGCTGGATGCTCAGGGCAACACCATCATCAAGGCCTTTGTTAACGGCAAAGATATTATGCCCCTAGGCGGCCGCTATGAAGGAGCCTCGATGTTCTATGGTTTACAGCTCAATACAACGGGCATTTGGATGCATGAGGGCAAAGTAACCTCAGCTCCAGAGAGCGCTGGCTGCATCCGTCTCCCAACTAAAATGGCGAAGCACTTCTTTGAGAATGTCCCCGTCGGCACTCCTGTCATCGTTAAGTAAACCAACTCATGACCCCCACCAAATCAATCTACCGTTTGTTAGGGATTGGCTTTATTGCTCAGCTCCTGCTCAGCTCCTGCTCCACCACGCCTCCTCCCCCAGCCACCCAACCGCAAGAGCTAAGCTCGGCCACCGAGCATGTTGCGAAGGGTGGATCTGCTGGCACGCTCTACATGTGCTATAAGCCTAATAGCTACAAGCACTATGTCGCCTATGGAACTTACCCAAAAACGATGAGAGTCTACCGCAATGAGGCTTTGTTGAAGAAGTCCACCGGTAAGTCACCTATCTATATTGATCTCTCCCAGCAACGCGGCCGCCTCTACGTGGGCAAGGAAGTAGCCATGGACTGGCCCGTCTCGACTGGTGTCTCTGGTAAAGAAACGCCCGTAGGTCACTTCCGCATCTCGCAGAAAAAGGCTAACCACAGATCTAACATGTACGGCAAGACCTACAGCGCTGATGGCAAGATTATTGACTACAACGCATCCTCCAAAGATCCACTTGCAGAGGGAGCTAGCTTCGTCGGTGCCCCCATGCCTTTCTGGCAGCGCATGACAGGATGCGGCATCGGGATGCACATCGGACGCGTCCGCGTAGGGCGCCGCCTCTCCCATGGCTGCATCCGCACGCCTAGCGCCGTTGCTAAGGAGCTCTTTAAAACAACCAAGTCCAACACAACGTATGTCACGGTTGTCAACAAGACCGAGGCACCCTACCCCGCTAAGGAAGTGCTGGAACTCAAGGCTAAAGCTAAAGCTATGGCTATGGCTAAAAAAGCTAAAGAGCAAGCGAACGCCGCGGCCGCCAAAAGACCCTAAGCCCATCCCCCTTGTCGGTGCGCTACTGCGCGACGAAAAAAAGCCCATCACTGCATGCAGTGATGGGCTTTTGCGGTTTTTAAGCTTGATCAGGCCAGCTTGCTCTTCCCCTTGCTCATCCAAGGAGCAAAGAGCTTGCAGGCTGCTGGGATGACAATGAGATTGAGCAGGGTTGCAGAGATGAGTCCACCAAACTGCACGATAGCCAGCGGTGCCAGTAGCTCACCACCGGGCTGATCCTTTGCCCAGACAAGGGGCAACAGACCAAGAATGGTGGTGAGTGATGTCATGATGATGGGGATAACACGCTCCAAAGACCCCACCTTAATGGCAGTCTCCACATCCATACCTTCCTTCTCCTCAAGACTACGGTAGCGATTGAGCATAATGAGACCTGAGCGGATAGCAAAGCCAATCACGGTCACAAATCCCACAATTGAGCTCACCGAGATGATGGGGGGCGTGTAGCTACCCGTACCCAGAGAGCTCAGCGTATCACCCGAGGCCAAGAAGATGGCAATGATGCCACCCACGAGGCAGAGAGGAACGTTAACCAGCGTGATGAGAGCTCGTCGTGTACTCTCAAGTGAGCTAGAGAGCAGCATGATAATAAGCACACAGACGACGCCCGAGAGGATGTAGAGGCGGCGCCCGGCCTCCTCACGGCTCTTGATTGTACCATCGTAATCAACGCTGCAACCCATGGCGTTCATCACAGGGTCAAGTTTCTCACGGCAGGCTGCAGCGAGGTCACCAATATTGGAATCGATTGAGGGATTGCAGGAAATCATCGCCTTGCGCAGAGCGTTATCACGCAGAATCATGTTAGTTGATTCCTCGCGGTAGATATCCGCGACATCAGCGAGGCGTACGATCCGGCCATCCGCGGCGATGAGTTGCAAGTTGCGCACATCATCACCACTGCGACGTTGATCCTCCTCAAGGCGCAGCATCACATTCCATGTATCAACATTATGCATCACCTCTCCCATCTTAAGTCCATTCATCGCAGCAGAGAGCTGCTCCGCAGCATCAGCCACGCTGATGCCGTAGGCCGCGAGCTTCTCTCGCTGATACTCCACACGCAAGGTATCAACCATAATCTCACGGTTAGCACGAGCATCGGCCACCTCAGGCATATCCCCGAGAATCTCAGCAGCCTTTTTAGCGGCAGCGCGGAGTTGGTCGAGGTCAGTGCCGTAGATATTGATGGCAATCTCAGAGTTAGAGCCCGAGAGCGCGGAGCTGATGCGATGCGCGAGGGGGTAGCCAATCATATTACTGGTGCCCGGAATGTCGTCAATGACCTTTTGGATGTCGGCGCGGATGCGCTTTTGGTCCTGATGGAGATCAACGCGCACGAGCAACTCTGAGGCTGAGACAGGCTCGGCGTGAGCATCGTTCTCGGCACGTCCAGTACGCTGAGCGACGGACTTCACGCCCTCAATCAGCATGATATCCTTCATCACCTCGGTTGAGACACGCTCCGTCTCTTGCAGCGAACTGCCTGGTACGGTACTCACGAAGACAGTGTAGCAGTCCTCGTTAAAGGGAGGCAAGAAGCTCGTCCCATAACTACTCGCCAGCAAGAGGCAAGCCGCCGTAAGACTGAGCATACTGCCAAGTATCGCCTTGGGCCATGCCATAGCAAATTCCAAAATGGGCGTATAGAGGCGCTTGATGAAACGCGTGGAGGAGGACTCACCATCCTGCAGGCTATCCTTCTTATTAGCCTTGAACATAACAAGGCAGAGCACAGGCACGATAGTGACAGCCACCACAAGGGAGGCCAGCAGAGCCAGCATATAGGAGATACCCAGAGGCTGGTAGAACTGCCCCTCAATACCACTAAGAAAGAGCAGAGGGCAGAAGACCAGCAGAATAATGAGCGTGGAGTAACCAATGGAGCCAATAATCTCATCCTTCGCATCGAGAATGACAGCGATACGACCTTTCTGCTGCTCCTTGGGTAGAGCGGCATTGAGGCTTAGCTTGCGCCATGCAACCTCAACAAAGATAATAGCATTGTCCACAACGTCACCGATGGCAACGGCAAGACCGCCCAGTGTCATGATATTGATGGCAAGCCCAAAGAGGGGGAAGATACTCATACCTAGCAGCACCGAGAGAGGCATGCTCAGCAGAGTGATAATGGCTGTGCGAATGTTGAGTAGCGTAAGCACGATGACAATCATCACGACGAAAGCCGCAATGATGAGCGTTTGCTTACCATTCTCATAGGAGAGGTCGATGAAGTCAGACTGACGGTAGGCGTCATTGTAAATCTTCACATTCTCTGGCAGCTGGCTTGCGGTGAACTCCTTGAGCGCAGCATCAACCTGACGCGTCAACTCAAGGGTGTTAGCTCCGAGCGCTTTTTGCACAGAGAGAATGACCGCGGGCTCGCCCTCAAATGCTGCGCCACCACGCTGGGGTGAGCCTGCGATGCGCACATCTGCGACATCCTCCAACTTGAGGACACCCGCGCTGGGGTGACCCTGCAAGAGGCTGCGTTTGAAGTGCTCAGGGCTCAGGGCGCGACTGTTTTGCAAGATAGGCAGCTCAATACCACCCACATCCTCCAGATAGCCTGCGGGCAAGTCGCTCTGGGCGGCTGTGACACTGGCTTTGAGGTCGTTGAGGTCGATGCCTGCTTGACGCAGCTTCTCTGGATTGTAGAGAACCTGATACTCGGGGAGGCGACCACCGAGCACGGTAATCTGACCCACACCAGGGATACTCATGAGACGATTGCGCAGGGAAAACTCAGCAATGCGGCGTATCTCGAGAGCATCGCTGCCCTTCTCACCCACGAGGGCGACGAGCATGATTTCCCCTGTAATGGAGACGATGGGACTCATCTCGACATTCACGTTCTCTGGCAGATTCTCACGTACGGTAGAGAGTCGCTCAGCGACGATTTGGCGCGCGAGATAGATGTCAGTGTCCCAGTCAAAGTCCACCCAGACAAAGCCAAGGCCTGCACCAGAGGAGGAGCGGAAGCCCTCCACACGAGCGGTGCCGCTCATGGCGGACTCAAGGGGGATGACCACGTACTGCTCGACCTCCTCGGCACTCAAGCCAGGAGCTTCAACCTGCACGGTAACGCGAGGTATCTCAAGCTCAGGAAAGACATCGACGGGAAGCTTGGCGATGATAATCGCGCTCATCAACATGAGCATGACTGTCGTCAAGAAGACGATGAGCCTGTTGTGCAGGCAGAAGGATATGAATTTATTCATCTTTAGTGCTCTCCTTCGTGGAATTTACCGTCAGCGTGGAAATGACCTGCTGCGCGAGCCTCGCCACCGCTTGGGCTTGAGATAGCAAACTTGAGCTCATAGCCACCCTGCACGACAATCTTGCAGTTAGCAGGCAGCCCTGATACAGAGCTCATACCGCGGCGACTCTCACCCAGCTGCACCTTTTGCGCAAGGTAGCGACCCTCGCCAAGCTCGATGAAGATGATATCATTAATACCGTGCTTCACAATGGCGGAGTCAGGGACAACGACGCTCTTGAGCTGCGTTGCATCACCATAGAGGTCGATGCGGCAGAGCTGCCCTGCCTGAGCTCCCTCGGGGAGATTGCTGGGCTTGAAGTAGAGGCTGCGTGTCTGCTTAGCCGTATCAATTTGCGATGCGATACGCAGGCTACCACTCACGGCAACATCCTGCTGCCCGACTGGGAAGTAGGCGATCGCTGAACCATAATCCAAATCATCGCCAGAGTAAACACTAGCAACAATTTCGAGGCTGGCATCACCACTCATACTCAGAGCGGAGCTACCTTGCTCGCCCCAGCTGCCTTGGCTCACGCCTAGATTACGCACGATGCCATCTTGCTTTGCAACAATGGCGAGCATGTGCACACCACCGATGCGGCGGAGCTCATAGCCCATGCAAAGGATGCGGAGGCGATCCTCGCTGAGGCGGATTTTTTGCAGCAACTCAGCTAGCTCAGCCTGCTTGAATTGGAGGCTCTCCTCCAGCTCAATCTTGCGCACACCGGCTTCGTGGAGTTTGTCGCTACGACCCTGCTGAATAGCAAGCTCGCGACGAGCGCGCTCCAACTCGGCAGTGAGCTCGTTTTTGGCCATGAGCGCCTCACTGAGGCTAGGGGACTCAAGGAGGTAGAGTAAATCACCTGCCTTGACTCGCTCATCAGCTGCCACCTTAAGATCAATGCGCCCCGCCGCTGGCAAGACGTAATTCTGCACCGCCTGGGCTGGCTGCATGAGGAATCCGTAGATACTATTGATGAGTGGGACTGATGGCGCAGCAACCTGCTGCGTACGAAGGCTAATCACACTACGTACACGAGGATCCACCTCAATGATAACGGGCTCCTCACCCGAGCAGCTAGGGCCGTGGACATGAGCATCCTTCTCGACATGAACACCATCAGGAGCATGCTCCTCAGCCTCGTGTGAGCAATCTGCGGTGTGCAAGTGGGGCTTGGGAGCCTCAGCCTCGTGTGAGCAATCTGCGGTGTGCAAGTGGGGCTTGGGAGCCTCAGC
>CAMQZC010000008.1 GCA_947039485.1 uncultured Verrucomicrobiales bacterium
GTGCTGAACGCCCTGAAGGCGGCTTCCAACGTGAAGGTGCTGAACGCCCTGAAGGCGGCTTCCAACGTGAAGGTGCTGAACGCCCTGAAGGTGGCTTCCAACGCGAAGGCGGTGAACGTCGCGAAGGCGGTTTCCAACGTGAAGGCGGTTTCCAACGTGAAGGCGGTTTCCAACGTGAAGGCGGTTTCCAACGCGAAGGCGGTTTCCAACGTGAAGGCGGTGAACGTCGTGATGCCGGATTTAGCCGTGAGCGTCGCGAATCTCGCTTTAGCAGTCAAGATATGCCCATGGGCGCTGATGAATGGGTACAACCATGGGTACAACTCAAGTACTTCAGTTACAATCCCGCAGTCTTCCCCCGCATGCTCGGTGCCGTGAGCCCGGATGCCAAGGCTGGTGAGCTGATTAATGTTTACGATAAGAATGGCGAGCTCTTTGGCGCCGGTTTCTGGAACCCCAGCAGCCGTACCCCCCTGCGAGTGCTGCGTCACAGCAAGGAAATACTCAAAGAAGAAGATTTAGACCTCGTGCTTGAGCGCGCTGTCAAATGGCGTCGCGAAGAACTCAATCTCGATGCAACGACCAACGCCTACCGCATCCTGCATGGTGACTCCGACGGTATTGGGGGTCTCATCATCGACCGCTACGCGGATGTGCTGAGTCTTGAGGTGAGCACGCTGGGTGTCTGGCTGCGTCTCAAGAATTGGCTGCCCAAGCTCCACGCACTCTGCGGCACGACTCGTCACGTCATCAGCTGCGATCCTGGCATCGCACGCATGGAAGGCATGATGGTAGATGACGCACCCGAGAGCGATCCCGTACGCTCCGTGCGCATCGTTGAGAATGGTATCAAGTTTGAGGTGGACTTTGCCCAAGGGCACAAGACTGGCTTCTTCTGCGACCAGCGCGACAACCGCCGCAAGCTGGCTCAGAACGTCAAGGGCAAGAGCTTCCTTGATCTCTGCTGCTACTCCGGAGCTTTCTCCATCCAAGCCAAGCTCACAGGTGGCGCCACTGAGGTGACAGCTGTTGACCTTGATGAGAAAGCCATCGCCATGGCCAAGCGCAATGCTAACATCAACGATGGACAGCATCACATCGACTTCGTCCACGCGGATGCCTTTGTCTACGCCCGTCAGATGACGCGCAATGAGAAGACCTTTGATGTCGTCCTACTCGACCCCCCCAAGTTTGTGATGGGTCGCGATGAGATTGATAAAGAAGATGGCATTCAAAAGTACTATGATCTCAACAAGCTGGCTATCCAGTGCGTGAGCCCCGGCGGTCTCTTTGTGACCTGCTCCTGCTCAGGCCTGCTCAACCCAGGTGAGTTTGAGAGAACTGTCATCAAGGCCGCTCAACGTCAGGGTCGCCGTCTGCAAATCTTGGAGATGAGTGGCCCAGGCTGGGATCACCCCTTCCTCTCCACTTACCCAGAAGGCCGCTATCTCAAAGTTATCTGGGCTCGCGTCCTAGGTTAAGAGCTTCATCGGCCGCAGCCACCTCAGCCCATGATTTTCACCCTAGCTATTGGTCTAACTCTAGCGCTCATCCTAGGCATCATTGCCCAGCGTCTCAGGCTCTCGCCTCTGCTGGGTTATCTGGTGGCAGGCATGATCGCCGCAGGGCGACTCTGGGGTGTTGAGGTGGATGCCCACATGGTTGAGGAGTTCTCCCACATGGGGGTTGTTCTCCTACTCTTTGGCGTGGGCATACAGTTCCACTTCAAGGATTTGCTCGCCGTGCAGAAGGTGGCGCTGCCTGCAGCGCTCATCTGCATTTGCGTGAGCACCTCACTAGGTGCGCTCGCCTACTACAGCCTCTCTGGCATCGTCACGCAGCCTATTAACTGCGTGATGTACGGGCTCTGCATCTGTGTGTCGAGTACCGTTGTGCTCACCCGCGTGCTAAGCGACAACCGCGTGATGCAGACCCCCACGGGCAAGACTGCGCTGGGCTGGCTCGTGGTGGAGGATATCTTTACAATCATCCTGCTCGTCCTGCTGCCTGTCATGATCGAGCTCAACTCCAGCGGTGGTGATATCCTAAGCAAGATTGCCCCCGCACTCGGTTGGGTCTTTCTCAAGCTCGCCTGCCTCATTCTCTGCGTGGGCCTGCTGGGTCGCCACGTCGTCCCCCGCGTGCTGGGCTATGTCTCGCGCAGTGCGTCATCCGATCTCTTTACCCTCTCCGTACTCGTGCTCGCACTGGGTATTGCCGTGGTCTCCGCCTATGTCTTTAATGCCTCGATGGAGCTCGGCGCATTCCTCTCCGGAATGATTGTTGGGCAGAGCCGCTTCTCAGCACGCGCGGCGAGCGATGCGCTGCCCATGCGCGATGCCTTTGCCGTGCTTTTCTTTGTCTCTATCGGCATGGGATTCGACTTCCGCAGCCTCCTGCAAAATTGGCAGCTTGCGCTCGCCACACTGAGCATCTGCGTGATTATCAAGCCCCTGCTCTCCTTTGCACTGATCCTACTGGTCTGCCGCAAGACGAGCAGACTCGCTGCAGGGGTCGCGGGCTCCCTCTCCCAAATTGGGGAATTTTCCTTCATTCTCGCCTCCCTCGCAGCAGGCAAGTACGGACTCATCCCCGAGTCGGCTTCCCATGTCATCACGGGTGTTGCTATCATCAGCATCACGATCAACTCCGTCTGCTACCGCTTCATACCCATGCTCATCTGCAAGCTGGAGAATCGCGGCATCGGGCTACTCACGCAAAAAGGCGCTACAGACATCATCCCCGTGCGCGATGACAAGCATCGCGTGATTGTCATCGGCTATGGGCCCTGTGGCCAGCTCGTCTGCAATATCCTGCGCAGCTACGATATGGATGTTGTCGTCATTGAGATGAACATTGACACCGTGCAGGAACTAGAGAAACTTGGCATCTCAGCACTACTTGGCGATGCTCGAATGCGCAGCGTGCTTGAGACCGCCGGTGCTGCCAAGGCACAAGCCATCATCGTGAGTGCCCCCTCAGCACCAGCTCAGCAAATCAGCGATGCCGCGCGTAGCCTCCAGCCCGATATTGAGGTCATGGCGCACACCAGCTACCTGAGTGCCGCGCAGAGCCTACGTGAGGACGGTGCTCGCCGCGTCTTTGCAGGAGAGGAGGAGGTGGCAATCTCCATGGCGGCCTTCATGCTGCGCAGCTTTGGCGCGACGGAGGAGCAAATCCATGAGGAGGAGCGCAAGCTACGCCACAAGCTCGGAGAGCTCAGCTCCCTCCCCCATTAATCCATCTTGAGAAGGACCCATTGACAGGGAGCACAACGACATCGCCATGATATCGCCATGATATCGTTGACCCTATTTTGGATCAGACCGAGCTCTGATGAAGTAACGGCGGACTTGATGCCGCGGTATGAGAGCAAACAATACTTGACTTCCAAGGCAACTTAGCGTATCCTTGCGCGTGCATGGCCATTAGCACCGAGTTCAAACGAAATTTCTCTATTATCGCACACATTGACCACGGCAAGACAACGCTGTCTGACCGTCTTCTGGAGTTTACCCAGACGATTAGCGAGCGTGACAAGCAAGACCAATTGCTCGATGCCATGGATCTTGAGCGTGAGAAGGGTATTACCATCAAATCTCACCCTGTCACGATGAAGTACACTGCCAAGAACGGGCAGAACTACGAACTCAACCTCCTTGATACCCCGGGCCACGTTGACTTCTCCTATGAGGTCTCCCGCTCTCTTGCCGCCTGTGATGGCGCACTACTCATTGTCGATGCTGCGCAGGGCGTCGAGGCTCAAACCCTCGCCAACATGCACCTTGCTCTTGAGCAAAAGCTTGAGATTATCCCAGTCATCAACAAGATTGACTTACCAAGCACCAACCTTCCCCGTGTCTACAGGCAGCTCGAAGAGGTTATCTGCATCCCCCGTGATGAGGCTATCCTCTGCTCCGCCAAGACAGGCGTCGGCATCGAGGATATCCTTGAAGCTGTAGTCGCTAGAATCCCCTGCCCCAAAGGCTATGAGGATAACAAACTGCGCGCCCTCGTCTTTGACTCTGTCTACGATGCCTACCGTGGCGTAGTCTCCTATGTCCGCATGGCCAGCGGCACGGTATCGCGCGGCATGAAGGTCAAACTCTTTGCCACCAACGAGACTTATGAAGTCAAGGAAGTTGGTATCTTCACCCCCAAGATGCAAGCCACCCAGCAGCTCAACACTGGGGATGTGGGCTACATCATCGCCAACATGAAGAGTGCTGCCGATGTCAAGATTGGCGACACCTACACCAACCTGATTGATCCTTGCGATGCCCCACTCGATGGCTTCAAGGAAATCAACCCCATGGTCTTCTCTGGCGTCTACCCTGTTGACTCCTCTGACTACGAGGCGCTCAAAGCAGCGATGGGCAAACTACAAATCAACGATGCAGCATTTAGCTTCATGGGTGAGAGCTCTGTGGCTCTCGGCTTTGGCTTCCGCTGCGGCTTCCTCGGCCTGCTGCACATGGAGATTATCCAAGAGCGCCTGCGCCGTGAGTTCAACATGGATGTCATCTCGACCTACCCCTCCGTTATCTATAAGGTAACAAAGACTGATGGTGAGGAACTGATGGTGGATAATCCAAGCCTGCTGCCCGAGGCTCAGCTCATCCAAGAAATTCGTGAGCCAATTGTCAAGATTTTCATCATGATTCCCTCCGAGTACATCGGTGATATCATGCGCCTCGTCATGGAAAAGCGCGGCGAGGTCAACCAAACCGAGACGATTGATGATACTCGCGTGATGCTCACCTGCCGCATCCCCATGGCAGAGATCCTCGTCGACTTCAATGACAAACTCAAGTCATCCACTCGCGGCTACGGCTCGATGGACTACGAGCAAGACGGCTACCAAGCCGCCAAGCTGGTGAAGATGGAGATGGTCATTGCCACTGAGCCAGTGGACGCATTTTCCATGATTGTCCACAGCAACCGAGCAGAGGCACAGGGACGCGAACTTGCAGGCAAGCTGCGTAACGTCATCCCTCGTCAACTCTTCACTGTGGCTATTCAAGCCTGCATCGGTGGCAAGATTATCGCACGTGAGAGCATCTCTGCGATGAAGAAGAACGTGACTGCCAAATGCTACGGCGGTGACGTAACGCGTAAGCGCAAGTTGCTGGAGAAGCAGAAAGAGGGCAAGAAGCGTATGAAGCAATTTGGCCGCGTGAATATCCCTCAAGAAGCCTTCATTCAGGTACTCAAGAGCGGTGACTAAAGCCTCTCCTGCTAGAGTTCCCTATCAAAGCAGCACTCTGCCAGCTAACAAGCTGTGGCAGTATGCTGCTTTTCTGCTTGCAATTCAACCCCAAATCAGTTTCAATAAAACTCATATGAAAAAAACCATTCTTATCATACTCGCTGCAACAGCGAGTATCGCCCTGACTTCGTGCGGCAGCTGCGGCTGCGGCCCCAGCTCGGACGCCATGCGCGATGTGTCCACCTCTAGCTCGAAGAGCTTCTAAGCACCTACCTGCTAATCTATGTCTTTTGAAATCAAAGAAAAGCCTCAGTTGGTCGAGCGCGCGTTGCTTGTCGCGATTGGGCTACCTGGTGATCTGCGCTCTGAACGCATCGCCCTGCTTACAGAACTCGTTGACCTCGTCAGCAATCTAGGTATCGGTATTGTCGGCACCGAGCTGGAGTACACCCGTGAACTGCACGCCAAGTTCCTCTGCGGACAAGGCAAGGCTGAGGAGATCCGTCAAATGGCAGCCGACGCGGATGCTGACTGCCTCATCTTTGATAACATGATCAGCCCCTCGCAGCAGCGCGAGTGGGAGAGACTCACCGGCATCACTGTGCTTGACCGAGAAGAGGTCATCCTCGACATCTTTGCCAAGCGAGCTCGCACCAAAGAGGCCACCCTCCAAGTTGAGCTTGCTCGTATGCAGTACGCACTGCCCCGCATGACGGGCATGTGGAAGCATCTGGATCGCCAGCGCGGCAAGAGCGGTGGCTCAACCTCACGCGGTGAGGGTGAGAAGCAAATTGAGATTGACCGCCGTATCGCTCATGAGCGCATCGAGGTCATCCGCCAAGAACTTAAGGCTGTGCGCAAGCAACGCAGCACCCAGCGCAAGGAGCGAGAACGCCAAAACATCCCCACAGCCGCCATCGTCGGCTACACCAATGCGGGCAAATCCTCCCTGCTCAACCTCCTCTCAGGCTCCGAGGTGCTCGCTCAGAATATCCTCTTTGCTACACTGGATACAACTAGCCGCAAGGTTGAGCTCCCCGATGGGCAGCCGCTCATCATGACGGATACTGTTGGATTCATCCGCAATCTCCCCCACCGCCTCATTGAGGCTTTCAAATCGACCCTTGAAGAGGCTCGTCTCGCTGACTTCCTCATCCAAGTAGTCGATGCTAGCGACTGCGATGCGCTAGAGCACTACAACACCACCTGTGAGGTACTCGATGAGCTGGGAGCTGGTGATAATCCCATGGTCGTGGTATGGAACAAAACTGACCTCATCCCAGAGGAAGAACGAGAGCTTCGTATCGAAGAACTCAGTTCTGTCATCGACGGCCCCTGCATCCTCATGAGCGTCAAGGAGAACATCGGAGCCACTGAACTCTATGACAGCTGTGTGACCATGCTCGCTAACCGCGTTGATACCGCCAGCTACCGCATCCCCCTCTCCGAGAGCCGCATCATCGCCATCATGCATCGCGATGGCAAGATTCTGAGCACCGAGTATGATGGCAACGATGCCATCGTTGAGGCTATCCTTCCCAAGGAGTTCTCATCGCGTATCGACAGATTCCGCATCTAATCCTCAAGCCATGACCTCTCTCCGGCACAAGCTTCTCACAAGCTGTATCCTCGGTCTCTGCTTCAGCAGCTGCCAGCAACTGCAGGTAGCACATCTCCCAGCACACGTAGCTGCAGGCAAGCTCGATACCAGCTATGAGGCCTTCATCGCAAGCCCCAATTACCGCCAAACCCGCGACTTCTGGCGCGGCAGCACCATTGAGCAGACCGACCAAGCCAACAGCTACGTCGTCATCTTGCTCAAGGAGCAGCGAGGAAGACTCTACATTAACAAGCAGATTGCCATGGACTTTCCCGCTTGCACAGGGCGTGATGGCAACAAGGAAACACCTGAGGGCAGCTATCGCATCACGCAAAAACTTCAGAAGCACACATCCAACCTCTACGGCTCCTTTGTCGATGGTGACAAGACTGTCAAGCACGCTGTTCGCGTCAGTCACAGAGCACCCAAGGGCAGTAAGTTCAAAGGAGCACCCATGCCCTACTGGATGCGCTTTAACGGAGCCATTGGCATGCACGAAGGTCGCGTCTACCGCGAAGGATCTTCCAACGGCTGCGTCCGCATCCCACCTGAGCCAGCAAAGATCCTCTATAGCAAGCTCGGCGTAGGCTCACGCGTCATCGTGCGCTAATGCAGCGCTGCGAGATTGCGATTATATCGCTGAGGGCATCTAGAGCAATCTAGAGCGTCGTGTACGGCGCCGCAAAGCGCGCATACGATTAACAGTTGCCGAGTCCACAGCAAAAGTAGGGGTCTCGGCAATCAACGAGCAGCTTATTCCCAGAGATAGGACTGTCGCTTGGCGACAGGCTCATCATTGACAAAGAGCTCAATCTTCCAGCTCAGCACATCACCCCTCTTGGCGCGATCCTCGCCGTTAAAGAAGAAGGTAGTTTGGCGATCGCCAGCCTCCTCACGCGGATCTGAGAGGCGCTCCTCACGATGGAGGACCTTAGAGCCTGTCTTTGCCTGAGTGTAGGACATGAGCAGGCGCATCGACTGATCAGGTTGCGCGTCGTACCAGTTGACAAAGTAGTAATCCCCCAATTTCGCCTTGCGTTGCTTGCGGGTATTCGCCCCAAAGAGCAAGTACTGAGCATGGGCGCGGAGAGGCGCATGCTCCCAAGAATCTGGCGGAATATCAGTAGAATTGAGAGGCAAGTCGACCACATCCACGATATCCGTCGTGCGTATTGAACTGCAGGCCGTCAGTAGCAAGCCACAGATAGCCAAGAGAGGAAGGCGAATTGTCATAGAACTATTGATAGCGAAATTGACGGAATATGTCAATACAAATCAAGCTCAGATGGCATTGATTTGAGTGATAAGGATGCGAGGACGCTTTCTATCTAACCGATCAGACAAGTCCATCGAGAGGGGCATCCACAGCGTCTGTACCCCAGCCTCAAAGCGGTAAGCGCAAATCGCCTGAGTTGGTTTCTTACCCCCAGACCAGTCAAAGAAGCAAGCCTCCTTACCATCCGTTGTGCGCATGGGTTTTGCCCAACCATAGGACTCCATATCAACGAGCAAGACGCAAATGCCAGTCTGCTTGATATTGAGAGAAATCTGAGCGATAAAATCATCGCCCTGACGCTGAATCTGCATCGGAGCCATCTGGGGCAAATCAAGGACAGCCAGCCCCGGAACAGGGCCAGTGGCAGGTAGGTATTTTTTCACTGTCTTAGAACGGCGAAAAGCAGCAAACACCACGGAGATCGACACACCCAGAGCCGTAAGGGCCCCCCAGATAAAGTAGGACTTGGTTAGAATAATGGACCAATCAGCCTTCCCATAAAAAACAACAGCTGCCATAGCAGCAGCCACGAGAGCGGTCAGAAACAGACCTCGGCGAAAGCCAAAGACCAACCCGGGAAACATCACAAAGAGAAGCATTGTGCGAAGCCCCTGAACACTAACAGGGAGAGCACCAAGCAATTGCTTATGGATCGCGCGGTCAGTCAGGCGGATGAGTTCGGTCTGTGGTGTATCGGCAGTAATTTTCACAAGCGAAGCATAGCACAGCCGCTACCGCGCATCAAGCCTTATGCGATGCAGCACGATCTGGAGAGCTCGCGCGGCGGCGGCGGCGGGGCTTCTTCTCCATCTGCTGCTCGCTCATCGGCACATCGCGGCTCGTAATCGACGTCCAGATATAGCGCGAGAAGAGCACCTTGAGCGAAGCGGTCAGCGGCACGGCCAAGAGCGCACCAATAACCCCACCAAAGACGAGACTCCAGAAGAGCACGGAGAACATCACTGTCATGTCATGCATCCCCACGCTATCCCCGATGACACGAGGTTGAATTACCCAGCTCTCAAGCTGATTAACTACGACAAACACAGCCGCCACAGCAATCAGGTATGCAGGGTCATGCCAAGTGAACCAAGCAATCAGCAGAGCTGGCACACTGGTAAGCACCGTGCCAATGTAAGGAATAATCCCCAGCACAGAAGCGACCACCGCAATCGTAATCGCGTAGGGCAGCCCCATAATCTTGAGTGATACCCCCAGCAGAGCTCCATTGATGAGACTCACCAGCATCTGACCTCGCACAAAGGCCACAATATAAGAATTAATCTCGGAGAGCGTCTCCACCACTTCATAACGGAAGCGCGAGTGTCGTAGTGGCAGCAAGGTATGCCAATTCTGCTTGATACGATCACTCTCAAGCAGGAAATAAAAGAGAAAGACAGGCACCATCACCAATCCAAAGATCAGCGCAGCCGTACCTGAGATTGCACGAGAGCCAGCCGTCAGGTAGCCAACAGCCTTGCTCACCATAAAGCTGGCGTTGTAATTAAGAATCTCAGCCAGCTTCTGGGGATAGCTCAGCTCAAGCGCCGCGCTATCACGGCGTGTACCCGCGGCGCCATCGTCCTCCGCGCGCTCCTCCACTTTCTCATAGAGCATGTCCACGCCTCGCTGGACGAGGGGCTTTTCAAGCAAATGCTTACCCGTCTGCACAGCACTCTGATAAATAGCCATGCGCTTCTCCAGCAGCTCATTTGTCTGACTCAGGAGCGGTGGAACAACCGTTGCAATCAACGAGACAAATACACCTACAAAACTCAGCATCACAACAAGCACAGCCAACGCTCGGCGCTTGATCAACTTTTGAGTCATCGTCACCAGAGGAAAGAGCAGGTATGCCAGCACCCCAGCAATCACAAGAGGCAGAAAAATTGCCTCCAAGGTCATAAACACCCAGGTAATACCATAAACTAGCCCTGCCACCAGCAGCAAAATCACAAGCAACGAGATGCTCGATAAAGCCACCCAGCAAACAGATCGTTGGAAAGGGGTAGGCATCTTAGGTGTCGCGTCACTCATATAAGCGCATTATACGCAAGCCTCCGCGCCCTGTCAACTCGCAAAAAAAACGAGACGCAGCAAGTTCACCTTACCTGCTGCGCCTCTTAATTAACAGAGAGCACCACCTCTCCGTATGATATACGGCATCTCTTAGCGAACTAAGAAAGCGTATGATCTACGTCATCTCTTAGCGAACTAAGAAAGTAAAATTGGCATAACCAAAATTACAAGACGACATATGAAACACCAGTTCATTCCTCAATGATACTGGATTTGTGTAAAGTTAGCGCTAACCCACCACGGTAGCACTAACCAAAGCTAGGATACGCAATTTAAATTTAAATACAAGTAAAATCATGCTATTTTACCTAAATTACTACATTAAAGATTCTTTAGACTCCCTTAGAAGATTCAACCCTCTTAGCCTTAATTTTAATCACGGTCACAGCAGGGTCCATCTCTATGTCCCCAAGGCTTATTGAGCAAGTCTTGCTCTCTGCATCGCGTGAGACAGGCAGCGCCTTGCCAGAACTGAGCAACGTCGCCTCGATGCGGCCATCGAACTCATCAGCAAAACTAATCATGCCATCAGCGGGACGATTATAGACGAGTAGATAAATCTCATGATCACCCTTGCGCGTCACGCGCCCCCAACTTGGCTCTGCAGGGAGAGGGTAGGTGGCTCGAGTCTCGTAAATGGCATCACCATTCACATCCATCCATGCACCAATCTCCTTAAATAGCGTCACCGAAGCAGGAGGAATATTCCCCTGCGCATCGGGACCGATATTGAGCAGGAAGTTCCCTCCACGGCTCACCGTATCACAGAGCTCGCGAATCAGTGCGACAGAGCTCTTCCACGACTGATTCTGAGCCGAGTAGCCCCAGGTACCATTGAGCGTCTGGCAAGCCTCCCAATCACCATTGATCCCAGTAGCTGGAATATGATGCTCCGCTGTTGAGAAATCGCCCTTATGATGAGGCGTCATCTGGATGCCACCCTCAGAGAGATGGTTCTCTGAGTGGTAGAGGCGATTATTTTGCACAGCCTTCGGATGAGCATCAAAAAGTGTCTTCATCATATCTGTTGCGCCCCAAGCCTCATCCCCTTGGAAATTAGGCTGGCTAAAATCCCACCAGACCAAGTCCACATGATACTTATTGACCAAGGCCGAAAAAACGTCATGCATGTACTTCTTATAGCGTGCATGATTGCCAAACTTACGCGTACCAGCAGCAGCCTCCGCATAGCAACCCTTGGGGTAAGAAATCCCCGATCCCGTTGGATCGTAATCAGGATGACCCCAGTCAATCAACGAAAAATAATAACCAGCCTTCATCCCCATATTCTCACAAGCCTGAGAATACTCTTGAATCACATCAACTCCCTTTGTACTCACTACATTAAAATCGTAGAGTCCTTTTGTATCCCATAAGTTAAAACCCTCATGATGGCGAGAAGTCAGCACCACATACTTGCAGCCAGACGACTTTGCCAATGCAACCCACTTTGTCGGATTCCCTGGCTTTGGATCAAACTTCGGCAATGCCTCTGCTGCATAATCCTTTGCAGAGAGCCCTGCCCTCATCTGAATCCACTCCACACAACCCGCATAATTGCGCCCCCGAGCCGACCCAGCCATCCCTGAGTACAGACCATAGTGCACAAACATGCCAAACTTAGCATCACGCCACCACTGGAGACGCTCATCCCGATTGGCAATCGCCGAGGAGGGCGCGCCCTCATGACCCAGCTCATCAACCAGCTCATCAGAGAGCGCAATCTTAGCAAAAAACTCACTATAATCACGTGCTGCATCACCACGACTCAGCAAGCCTGACATCGCAAGACGCTTTGCAGCATCCTGCAGCAGTGACCTAAGCTCAATAGCCTCGCGCAACTCAGACTTCAGCTCTGCAGGGCAATTCAGCATCGAGAGCGTGAGCACCGCCTTGAGCTCAACATCAGCATCCATCTGAGCATCAAAAGCTGCTATCTGAGCCATCGCGATAGGCACATCCTGCGCAAGCTTCACTGCGTCTAATTGATCACGCGCTGACTTGAGCATCGCATCCAACTTATCAAAGCCAGCCGCGCAAGGCTCCGCTGCTGATGAAAGGGGCGACAACATAGCAAAAGCCATGGTCCAAGATGCCAATAATTTCATTTTCATTTTCATAACAAATCAACGTTTAAGGTAACAAATCATCAAGATGATAGCAAGCCATGATTTCACAAGAGCAATACAACGGCCCATCAAGACAGCGCTTTCCCAGAGTGCCTATATCGATACTTCATCACGCCGAGATAGAAGTACTGGCAGCAAGCAGCGTGATCTTCTACTCCTTACCCCTTGACAAAATGCCAACATGGTGTAGACTCATCCCGTGAGCAGCGACAAGATACCAACACTCCAACTCCCCACCTCGGACTACGACCAGATGCGCAATATGAACAACAAGCGACTCATCAGCGTCCTGCGCTCTGCAGTCCTTGCGCCAGACCGCATTGTCCGATTCACCCCCCGCCCCCCAACCACGCATGATGCCTACATCATCCGCCACCAGGGCGACTGCATCACCGTCAAACTCTGCGCCGAGGGCAGCGTGATATTCCGCTGCATCTTCACCGCTAGTCGTGAGGAATATTAAGAGCCAATCATAGCAGCAACCAGAACAAGCGGCAAAATTTGCTAAGGCCCCAAGGATAGTTACATCCTTGGGGCTCCTTTTTTTGCTGGACATTGAGCAGAAAAGGCAGATAATAACCACTGAGCAACGGACTCGCTGGTTCTTCACGCTCTTATAACAATACTAGAAAACCCAATTCATTCGCTATGCAACAGGGAAACCAAACAATCATGCCGGACATCTCGTTCGACGAATTCAAGGCCGCCACTTATGAAGAGTGGAAAGACGCCGCCATCCTGGCACTCAAAGGAGTACCCTTCGACAAGGTTATGTTTACAAAGCTTGTCGACGGCATCACACTTAAGCCAATCTACAACCAAGAAGATGTCCCTGCGGATATCGAGCAGCCAGGCCAATTCCCATACCGCCGTAGCACCCTGCCTCTGGGTTACGCTCAAAAACCTTGGGAAATCGCCCAAACAGTCTACTCCACTTGCCCCGCTGGCTTCAACAAGAAGGCCAAATCAGAGCTCCAAAAAGGTGGCACCGCACTCACCGTCAGCCTCGCTGGCGATGGTAGCACCAAGCTCAAGACCCTTGAGAACTGGAAAACTGCTTTTGAAGGCATCGAGCTCAATGCTCTCTCCGTCTTCTTCAAGCCCGGCAGTGCCGGTCTTACCCAGCTGAGCATGCTCATCGAGACCTGCAAAGCTCAGGGCTACAGCCCAAGCGAACTCAAGGGCGGCATGCTCTTTGACCCCATGGGCACCATGCTCTCCAAGGGCTCCCTCTGCGGAGGTATGGGCTACTGCGGCGCAATGAAGCAAATGGTCACCATGTGCAAATGGGCCATCGACAACTCCAAGGATGACTTCTGCGTCATCGGTGTCAACGGCAGCATCTACACCGATGCTGGCGCCTCCGCCATGGATGAAGTCGCCTTCATGCTCTCCACAGCCACATCCTACCTGCGCGCCATGATTGCCGCAGGACTCAGTGTTGATGAGGTAGCTCCCCGCATCCGCTTCAACGCTGGCATCAGCAGCAACCTCTTCCTCGAAGTCTGCAAGCTGCGCGCCCTGCGTATGCTCTGGGCCGAAGTCGTCCGCGCCTGCGGCGGCAGCGACGAAGCAGCGAAGATCAAGCTCTCCGCCACCACATCCCGCTGGACAATCAGCAAGGTTGATCCTTGGGTCAACATGCTGCGTGGTACATCCCAAGCATTCTCCGCCGTCCTCGGGGGTGTTGACAGCCTCGACGTCACTCCATTTGACGTTGCCGTGCGCCAGCCCGACGAGTTCTCAAGCCATATCGCACGCAACCTCCAGCTCATGCTGGCTGGTGAGTTCTGCCTCGACAAGGTCGTTGACCCTGCAGGTGGTTCCTACTACGTGGAAAGCTTCACCGAGACCCTCGCCAAAGACGCCTACGCTATCTTCCAGTCCATCGAGGCTGAAGGCGGCATGGAAGAATCTGTCAAGGCAGGCACAGTCCAAGCCAAGGTAGCAGACATCCGCAACAAGCGCCTCGTCATGGTCGACCAACGTCGCCAAACAGTCGTCGGCTGCAACAAGTACGTCAACCTTGAAGAAGAAGCCCTCACATCCGAGGAACGCATCTCCAAATGCAGCAAGAAGAGCGGCAGCTGCTGCAGCAGCGACAGCGCACCTATCCTCGAATGCGACTGCGTTGAGGAAATCGCTAAGCTCGCCCTCGCTGGCAGCAAAACCTGCAAGATCCAAAAAGCACTCAGCAACCTCTACGGCTGCGGATGCGGCTTTAGCAGCGTTACTCCACTTGAGCAACATCACCTTACCGAGCGCTTTGAAAGCCTCCTTGACAAGGCTAGCGCCTACAAGGCAGCCAACGGCGTCCGTCCCATGGTGCACCTAGCCAACTACGGCCCCCTGCGCCTGCACAAAGCACGCGCTGACTTCGCACAAGACTTCCTGCGCTCCGCTGGCTTTGACACCAGCTACTCCACAGGCAACGAGTGCCCAGAAGAAATGGCCAAGCTCGCCGCCGAGTCCGGCTGCAAAGCCTGCGTCATCTGCTCTACAGATGCCACCTACCCTGAGATCGTCGCCGCATTCTGCAGTGCTGTACGCAGCCTCGTACCCGATATGGAAATCCTGCTTGCAGGCTACCCCGTCGAGCATATCGAAGCATTCAAGGCAGCAGGAGTCAACGACTTCATCCACGTCAAGGCAAACTGCTACAACGTCCTCTCCAGCCTCCAAACAAAGCTGGGCATCTGAGAAGCGCGACAACGACTAACACACACTAAACCATTTAAGATAACTCAAACACATGAGCACAATTCCTAATTTCTCCACCGTCGCATTCCCAACAGCAGACATTAAGCCTGCTAGCCTCTCAACTGGCAAAGAATGGATGACCAACGAGCAAATCTCCGTCGCACCCAGCTTTGATAAGAGCAGCTACGACAACTGCAAGCACCTCGGCTTCACCGCAGGTATCGCACCCAACCTCCGTGGCCCCTACGCCACGATGTACGTCTCCCGCCCTTGGACCGTGCGGCAGTACGCAGGTTTCTCCACTGCGGAAGAATCCAACGCCTTCTACCGCCGCAATCTTGCAGCAGGTCAAAAAGGCCTCTCCATCGCATTTGACCTCGCAACCCACCGTGGTTACGACTCAGATCACCCACGTGTTGTAGGTGATGTTGGCAAAGCTGGCGTTGCTGTTGACTCCATCCTCGACATGAAGGTCCTCTTCTCAGGCATCCCGCTTGACAAGATGTCCGTCTCCATGACCATGAACGGTGGCGTACTTCCCGTACTCGCCTTCTACATCGTCGCAGCCGAAGAACAAGGCGTCAGCCAAGACCAACTCGCTGGAACCATCCAAAACGATATTCTCAAGGAATACATGGTGCGTAATACCTACATTTACCCACCAACACCCTCCATGAAGATCATCGCTGACATCTTTGAGTTCACCTCACAAAAGATGCCCAAGTTCAACAGCATCTCCATCTCCGGCTACCACATGCAGGAAGCAGGCGCTACCGCTGACTTGGAAATGGCCTACACACTCGCTGATGGTTGGGAATACCTCAAGGCAGGCATCGCTGCTGGCATCGACATCGACGCCTTCGCACCCCGCCTCTCCTTCTTCTGGGCCCAAGGCAAGAATTACTTCATGGAAATCGCCAAGATGCGTGCAGCACGTGTCCTCTGGGCGAAGATCGTCAAGGACTTCAACCCCAAGAACCCCAAGTCCCTCGCCCTGCGCACCCACTCCCAGACATCTGGTTGGTCGCTCACCGAGCAAGACCCCTACAACAACGTCGCACGTACCTGCATGGAAGCACTGGCAGCCTCACTTGGCCACACCCAGTCCCTGCACACCAACGCACTTGATGAAGCCATCGCCCTGCCTACCGACTTCTCGGCACGCATCGCACGTAACACCCAGCTCTACCTCCAAGACGAGACCAACATCTGTAAGGTCATCGATCCATGGGGCGGTTCCTACTACGTCGAGCACCTCACCAACGAACTCATCAAGCTCGGCTGGTCGCACATCATGGAAGTCCAAGCCCTCGGTGGCATGGCCAAAGCTATTGAATCTGGCCTGCCTAAGCGCCGAATCGAAGAAGCAGCAGCTCGCCGTCAGGCAGCCATCGACTCAGGTCAAGAACCTATCGTCGGTGTCAACACCCAGCGTCTCGCAAAGGAAGCACCCCTCGACATCCTCGAGGTCGACAACTCTGTTGTACGCGTAGCCCAGCTCGCCCGACTCGCCAAACTCCGTGATGAGCGCGATAGCGACGCCTGCCAAGCCGCCCTCACACGCCTCAGCGCCATCGCTGGTGGCACAGAAAAAGGCAACCTCCTCGAAGCAGCCATCGACTGTGCACGCAAGCGCGCAAGCCTCGGTGAAATCTCTGATGCATGTGAAGTACACTTTGGTCGCCACAAGGCCCCCATCAAACTCATCACAGGTGTCTATGGAGCTAGCTACGGTGACGCCCCCCTCATCACCAAGGCTCGCGGCCTGACCGATGATTTTGCAGAGCGCGAAGGGCGTCGTCCCCGCATCCTCGTTGCAAAGATGGGTCAAGACGGTCATGACCGTGGTGCAAAGGTGGTATCCTCCGCATACGCTGACCTTGGTTTTGACGTAGACGTAGGCCCTCTCTTCCAGACGCCAGAGGAAACAGCCAAGATGGCCGTTGAAAATGACGTACACATGGTTGGTATGAGCTCCCTTGCAGCAGGTCACAAGACACTGCTTCCAGCACTCATCGAAGAGCTCACCAAACTTGGTCGCCCTGACATCATGGTATTCGCTGGTGGTGTTATCCCTGCACAGGACTATGACTTCCTCTTCCAACATGGTGCATGCGCCGTGTACGGACCAGGTTCCATCATCCCTGAATGCGCGGTTGACATTATGCAGAAGCTCAACGCTAAGCTCGGCGAAAGCTGAGTAACACAATAAACTTCAAGCCGCGTCCCTACCATAGGGGCGCGGCTTTTTGCATGTCGATGAGGGAGGTAAATGCAGATGCAGGCACCCCCCCTCGATAGAGTTTGACCTAGGGGGCGAGCTTGCGGATCAGCCGCGCAATGCTACAACTGAGGGCATAGAAAGACTCTGCTACGCCGAGGAGGCACAGCAGAGCCGCTATTCAGACAAACTCTAGGGTCTCCATCTGAGGATATCTCCAGAGGCCCCCTTGGGGGATTTTAAGCAAATTAGATGCGTTGTTCTTCGCGTGTGCGCCTTTTGAGCCAGACAAGCAGCAGAGCAATATCCGCTGGGGTGATGCCGGGTATGCGTCCTGCCTGCCCCAGTGTCTGGGGTCGCACTTTGCCGAGGCGTTGTCGCGCCTCGGTCTTCAAGGCTGGTATCGCATCGTAGTCCAAATCATCAGGGATGCGCTTCTCCTCCTGCCGCAGCATTCTATCCGCCTGCGTGCGCATGCGCTCAATATGCCCAGCAAAAACGATGTCGGTGGCAATTTGCTCCCAAAGCTCAGCTGACCACCTCTCACGGTGTTCCGCATCGAGCTCGCACCACTCGTTGCCCGGGCGACGCAGCCAGAGGTCGATGGTGACACCTCCTGCGAGTCGTGTCCTGCGGCAATAGGCGATGGCCTCGGCGATAGCCTCGGCTTTCTCCTGCGCCGCGGCGGCTCTCTGCGCGTCAATGAGTCCAATCTCAGCAGCACGTGCCGAGAGTCGCATATCCGCATTATCTTGTCTAAGTAGCAGGCGCATCTCCGCGCGACTGGTGAACATGCGGTAGGGCTCATCTGTGCCCTTGGTTACGAGGTCATCAATCATGACGCCAATATAGGCTTCTTCGCGGCCAAGGACAAGGGGAGGCTCGCCTTTGATGCTGAGCATGGCGTTAGCGCCTGCCAGCAGTCCTTGTGCGGCGGCCTCTTCATAGCCACTGGTGCCGTTGATTTGCCCTGCAAAGTAGAGCCCCTTGATACGCTTGGTCTCGAGGCTAGCTTGTAGCTCGGTTGGCGGCACAAAGTCATACTCCACAGCGTAGCCCGGGCGGATGATCTCGGCTTTCTCCAGTCCAGCAATGCTGTGTACAATGTCACATTGCACCTCGTAGGGGAGGCTGGTGGAGAGTCCGTTGATGTAGTATTCATCAGTACTCCTGCCCTCGGGCTCAAGGAAGAGTTGGTGACGCAGCTTCTCAGCAAAGCGCACGACTTTGTCTTCGATGCTGGGGCAGTATCGAGGGCCTGTACCCTCGATGACACCGCCGTAGAGTGGGCTCTGGTGCAAATTCTCGCGAATAATCTCATGCGTACGCTCGTTGGTGTAGGTGATGGCGCAGGGGAGCTGCTCGAGATCAAAGCCGCTATCAGCAAAGAAATTGAGACTGCATGCAGGCTCGCTCTGGCGGCTGAGCATCCCCTCGGAGATGAAGCTAAAGAGTGGTGGTGGCGTGTCCCCTGGCTGCAGCTCGCAGACGGAGAAATCAATGCTACTGCCCTTGAGTCGTGGGCTGGTGCCTGTCTTGAATCGCTCAATCGGGAAGCCTAGGCCTGCGAGGGCTTCGGAGAGTTGGCTACCGCTGCAGCCTAGGCGACCTCCGGGGAGGTTGGTGTGTCCGATATGCAGCAGTCCCTTCATGAAGGTGCCAGCGCAGAGAACGATGCGCTGAGCTCGGAATTCTTGTCCCCAGCTACTGCGTACGCCGATGACGCGCTGCTCCTCGCAGATGAAGTCGGTGGCGTCACCTTGCAGCAGTTGCAGACCCTCGCAGCGCTCAAGCACCCATTTCATGCGGTTGCGGTAGGCGAGCTTGTCGCACTGGGCACGAGGGGCACGCACGCTGGGGCCTTTGTTGGCGTTGAGCATGCGGAATTGGATGGCGGTGGCATCGGTATTGATACCCATCTCGCCGCCTAGTGCGTCGATTTCGCGCACGATGTGACCTTTGGCTAGTCCACCGATGGCTGGGTTACAGCTCATCTGCCCGATGGTGTCGAGGTTGTGGGTGAGTAGGCCGACGCGGCCACCGAGTCGGCAGGCGGCAAGGGCGGCCTCGATGCCAGCGTGGCCGGCACCGATAACGAGGACATCAAAGGGGGGGATTGAAGAGGGGGTCAACATGTTGATAGATAGAATGGAGTATCAGGCGCAGACGCGCACCACGAGCTGATGGAGCAGCTGGCGGGCATCGGTGCTTGTCGAGACGAGGGAGCAGTCGGCTGCGGCGCAGGCGCGCAGGGCGTCTCGTGCGCCACTGAGCTTAATCTTGCCCAGAGAGCGCGCGGCTGAGAAGAGACCGTAGGCGTTGGGTGTGCCGTCTTTTTTGAGAGGCAGCAGCTTCATGGCGGCTGGGGGTAGCTTGCGCAGGGAGCTCTCAAAGTCGCGGTAGTTGCCCGTCTTGACGCCATAGCTTTCCATGAGCAGGCGCACGCAGTAGCGGTTGCGCAGGGTGGGGATAAAGGCGGCGCGCATGATGGCTACGGCTGCCTCGCCACGCGCGAGCTGAGCATCAATGAGCGCGATGGCGGCAGGGGCGTTGCGCTGCTCCAGCGCGCGGGATATCTCAAAGATGATGCCATCGCGTGAGACGGCGACCATCAGCTCGATATCGCGCTGGCTCAGGGGGCGCTCTTCCTTGCCAAGGTAGACAGAGAGTTTGTCGAGCTCATTGGCTATCTGGCGAGAGTTCTCGTGGACACGGTGGACAAAGAGGTCTAGCGCAGAGCTTTCAAAGCGCAGGGATCGCGCATTGGCCATGGTGACCACCATGGCGGAGAGCTCATTCTCCCATCCCTGCTTAGAGATGTCAATCTTGCTAAACTCTCGTAGATTACAGAGCTTCTCAAGGCGCTTGAAGAAGACGCGGCGTTTATCCATCTCCATGGAGGATAGGATGAAAAAGGTCTCAGCATCGAGCGATTCGAGTGCTGCGAGCAGCTCCTCTAATGCGGAAACAACGCTAGCACTTCTCGTCCCCTGTGGGCTATCACCCATGAAGGTAACACCGCGCAGCCAGATAACCTTGCGACCGCCAAACATATTCATGGTGCGCAAGCTAGAGATGGTGCGGTGGATGAGCGAGACGGCCTCATCAACCGTGGCGGCAACGCCCTCGATAATCTCATCACCCCAGCCATCGCCACCAGCGCTTAAATCGCGGTAAGCCGCGACGGCTGCCTGTGTGGCCTGACCCTCGTCACTGCCAAAATAGACGCTGATATTTGCGCTCTTGTCTTTACTCATGCTAGAGGAGTATTAGAGCAAATCTGGGGGTAAATGTCAATGCTGGCTTTAACCCCTTCTATCGCTTAACTATTTTCTAGCACAAATAAGATAAGTCTTGCTTTTCATTCGAGAATATGGCATATATCTGCCAGTTTATACTTGAAACATCATGCCTAAAGATACGTCCATCAAAAAAATCCTCGTTATTGGTTCAGGTCCCATTGTCATCGGACAGGGCTGTGAATTTGATTATTCTGGCACCCAAGCTTGTAAAGCTCTGAGGGAAGAAGGCTATGAGGTCGTGCTGGTCAACAGCAACCCAGCCACCATCATGACGGATCCTGAGACTGCCCCTCGTACTTATATTGAGCCTATTACGCCCGAGTACGTTGAGAAAATCATCATCCGTGAAAAGCCCGATGCGCTCCTCCCCACCCTCGGTGGTCAGACGGCACTCAACTGCGCTATGGACCTCGACCGTCTGGGTATCCTCACCGCTCACAACGTACGCATGATTGGTGCCACCGCTGACGCGATTGACAAGGGCGAAGATCGCCTGCGATTCAAGGACGCCATGATCAAGATTGGTCTTGATGTCCCCGCCTCTGGTGTAGCCCACACAATGGCTGAAGCTTGGGACGTTGCCAACACAGTGGTTGGTCGCTACCCCCTCATCATTCGCCCTGCCTTCACCCTCGGTGGTACAGGCGGCGGCATCGCTTACAACAAGGCTGAGTTTGAGGATATTGTAGGCCGTGGCCTCGACCTCTCCCCTGTCACAGAAGTGCTCATTGAAGAGTCTCTGCTGGGTTGGAAAGAATTCGAAATGGAGGTCATGCGCGACCGCAATGACAACTGCGTGGTGATTTGCTCCATTGAGAATTTCGACCCCATGGGCGTACACACAGGTGACTCAATCACAGTGGCTCCTATCCAGACGCTCACTGACCGTGAGTATCAATGCATGCGCGATGCATCATTCGCCGTTATCCGCGAGATTGGCGTTGAGACTGGTGGTTCTAACATTCAGTTCTCCATGGACCCCAAGACAGGTCGCATGATTGTCATTGAGATGAATCCCCGCGTGAGCCGCAGCTCCGCTCTCGCCTCCAAGGCAACGGGCTTCCCCATCGCTAAGTTTGCTGCTAAGCTCGCTGTAGGTTACAGCCTCGATGAGCTGCGCAACGACATCACCCGCGAGACTCCTGCTTCCTTTGAGCCCTCAATTGACTACGTTGTCACCAAGATTCCTCGCTTCACCTTCGAGAAGTTCAAGAAGGCTGACGAGCGTCTCACTACCGCGATGAAGAGCGTGGGTGAGGTCATGAGCATCGGACGCACCTTTAAGGAATCCATGCAAAAGGCTCTCCGCTCCCTCGAAACTGGTCGCTGGGGCTTTGGCTTTGACACCAAGGAACCACAGAACCCCACTCGTGCGGAAATCTGTGCCAAACTTACTATCCCCAACGCTGAGCGTATCTTCTGGCTGCAAACAGCCTTTGTCAATGGCTTCACTCAAGAAGAAATCGTTGAGCTCACCGCTATCGACCCTTGGTTCATCGACCAGCTTGAGCAAATTGCCGCTGCTGGGATGAATCTCAAGAATCTCGACCTGCGCGAGGCCAAGCGTCTCGGCTTTGCTGACCGCCAAATCGCACTCGCTCGCGGCTGCACGGAGGACGATGTACGCGCACAGCGCAAGGAAAAGGGCATCATCCCCACCTACCGCCTCGTTGACACCTGCGCGGCTGAGTTTGAGGCTTACACGCCCTACTACTACTCCACCTATGGTGAAGAAAACGAGGCTCGACCCAACGATAAGAAGAAGATTGTCATCCTCGGTGGTGGTCCCAACCGCATCGGTCAGGGTATTGAGTTTGACTACTGCTGCGTGCACGCATCCTTTGCTCTCAAGGAGCTAGGCTATGAGACTATCATGGTCAACAGCAATCCTGAGACGGTCTCTACTGACTATGACACCTCAGACAAGCTTTACTTCGAGCCTCTCACTCTTGAGGATGTGCTCAACATCTGCGATCAGGAGCAGCCTCACGGCGTGATTGTCCAATTTGGCGGTCAAACTCCTCTCAATCTCGCAGCGGCTCTCGAAGAACGCGGTGTACCCATCATCGGCACAAGCCCACGCAGCATTGAGCTGGCAGAAGACCGCAAGTACTTCTCAGCCCTGCTCGATGAGCTCGACCTCAAGCAGGCCGAGGCAGGCACTGCCACCAATGAAGATGAGGCTATCGTCGTTGCTAACCGCATCGGCTACCCTGTGCTCGTACGCCCCTCCTTCGTGCTGGGTGGCCGCGCCATGATGATTGTCTACAGTGAAGCTGAGCTGCGCACCTACATGCGTGAAGCTGTTGATGCCTCTCCTGAGCGTCCTGTGCTGGTTGACCGCTTCCTTGAGAACGCCATGGAGATTGACGTTGACGTCATCGCTGATGGAGAGACTCAAGTCATCGGTGCCATCATGCAGCACGTTGAGCCAGCGGGTATTCACTCCGGTGACTCCGCTTGCATCATCCCCCCCAGCCAAGTCAGCGATGCCATGATGGCTGAGATGACTCGCGCCGCTAAGTCACTTGCCCAAAAGCTTGAGGTACGCGGTCTGATGAACTGCCAGTTCGCCATCAAGGATGAGGAACTCTACATCATCGAGGTCAACCCACGCGCTAGCCGCACCGTACCCTTTGTCTCCAAGACAATTGGCGTACCTCTTGCCAAGCTTGCTGCTAAAGTCATGAGCGGTATGACCCTCAAGGAGCTCGGATTCACCACTGAGGTGACTGTGCCCTACTACACTGTCAAGGAAGCTGTCTTCCCATGGAATCGCTTCCAAGGTATTGACGTCGTACTAGGACCTGAGATGCACTCCACAGGTGAGGTTATGGGTATCGACCGCGATCCCGATATTGCTTATCTCAAGAGCCAAATCTCCGCCTTTAACACCCTGCCATCAGAGGGCAAAGTCTTTGTATCGGTCAATGACCGCGACAAGGCAGCTGTCCTCCCCATCGCAGAAAAACTCATTACCGCAGGCTTTAGCATCTGTGCGACCAAGGGTACAATGGACCATCTGGTAGCTAATAACATCACCTGTGAGCGTGCTTACAAGGTGCTTGAGGGTCAACGCCCCAACATTGTCGACTGCATCAAAAATGGTGACATCGTCTTCATCGTCAACAGCCCCGGCTCCCATGACGCTCGCGAAGATGAGGTAGCTATCCGCGCTGCCGCGGTGAGCAACCGAATCTCCTACTGCACCAACATGTCTGGCGCTGCTGCCTGTGCTTCCGCCATGCTCAACAGCATTGACAAGGAAACAGAGGTCTGCACAATCCAAGAATATCATGCGATCTTAAAAGGATAAACAACACTCTAACAACAACTTACTCACAGCAGTCGATATTTCGACTGCTGTGAGCTTGTTTCCAGCAAGATGATCAGCAGCACTATCCAGCCACGCCCCGAGCGATCCCTGTACATGGGTTGCTTTGCCGCGCCTGCGATTGAGCAAATACGCGTAGCTTTCATCGGGATGGGGAGACGCGCCCAGCATCTCAGCACCCTGCTCGCCCCCATGGAGGGTGTGAGTATCGTGGGCATCTGCGACATCAAGCCCGAGCGCACGGAGGAGGCCTTGTCCATCCTCCATGAGCTAGCTGAGCCCTCTGCCACCTGCTACGGTAAGGATGAGCTGGACTACCAACGCATGCTAGCTGAGCTCAAACCTGATGCGGTCTTTATCACCGTGGGTTGGAACCATCACGCGACGGTCGCCTGCGCCTGCATGGAAGCAGGTGCCCATGCCTTTGTCGAGGTACCCCTCGCTACCTCCATCAAGGATCTCTGGCAGATTGTTGATAGCTCTGAGAAGCATCAACGCCACTGCATGATGATGGAGAATGCTAACTACGGCCGTCACGAGCTACTCTTTCTCAACATGGTGCGCCTCGGTCTCATCGGGGAACCCGTGCATGCGGAGGGAGCCTACATCCATGACCTGCGCTTCACCCTGACGGATGACAATCGCACTGAGTCCGAGTGGCGCACGCGCCACTACTTGCATCGCAATGGCAATCTTTACCCCACCCACGGGCTAGGCTCGCTCTCTCAATATATGAATCTGGGGAGAGGCTGCGACAGCTTCTCTCACCTCGTCTCTATGTCGAGCAGCTCAAGGGGCTTTGGAAACTACAGCAGCGAGCACTTCCCTGCGGATCATGAGTGGAACAGTCAGCCCTTTGCCTGTGGCGATATCAACACCTCTATCATCCAGACCTGCATGGGGCGCAGCATCATGCTGCAATGGGATGAGTGCAGCATGCGTCCCTACACGCGACACAACTTTATCCAAGGCACACGAGGTATCCTCGCAGGCTACCCCACGCGCGTCATCTCCGAGCTCCTCGGTGCCAAGGAGCACGATGATTGGACTCAGGGGGAGGCCCTGGAGGCTATCTATAAGCAGTATGATCACCCCCTCTGGAAGAGGCTGGGCGCACGTGGCGAGGAGTTAGCTGGCAAGCGAGCTCGCGACTACATCATGCTCAGTCGCATTGTCCACTGCCTGCGCAGGGGAGAGCCCCTCGACCAGAACGTCTATGAGGGAGCCTACTGGTCATCAGTCGCCGAGCTCAGCGAGCGCTCTGTGGCGGCCGCTGGAGAGCCTGCTAGCTTCCCCGATTTCACGCGTGGCGACTGGCGCAAGACGCCTGGTATCATCATCCACGACTAATTCCGTATAGTTACCCTACCCCCTCTGGGCTGGGTGATTTTCTCGAGGCCTTCTATTTGAGTACTTTCTCGATCTCATATATGATGAGCTGTGATGACTACATCCACACGAGATACACAAATTGGCGTGAGCTATATGCTGCGAGCAACCGCAGCAGCCACGATAAGCGCAAAGGTCGGCAAGGTGACCTATACACTAGCCAGACACACAGGAGACGAGAGTGCTCTATTCTTCATCTCTCCTGCCACACAGGTTACGATTGAGCATGAGGGCGATTTTGTCTTAACCTATTGTTTTAAAGGAGCCTTCGCGTCTGCTTCAGGCGAAGGCGCAAAAAGAAATGCATCACTCCAGCGAGTTGAACTAACCGATAACAGCCATCTCCTACTTGAAGGAAGCATGTACTATGTCCTGCCCCCCTCAGCGGCACTCAAACTAACGGGCTGGGTCAATCCTCAGACCGATAGAGTATGCACCTGCGAACTGGAGCTCAACCCAGGGGCACGAGTTGACTGGTCAGCTCTAGCTAGCGTCTGCATCGACGGTGGCACCCTACCAGTCGAAATTGCCCAAGGCTCAGCTGAGGTCTACGCCATCCGCTGGACAGGACAAAACACGCTCATCAACCACGCGTACTCCGTCAAACTAACAAGCAACTAATATGTCCTACGCAAAATTCAACGACAAGGCAGATATTGAGTTCTTCCAGCGCATCCCCAACATCACAGGAGCCACAAAGGAAGAGATCGAATGCTATGCGACAGAGGCTGGATACAAAAGCATCCTGACGCGCAGCAAAACTCACCAATACTGCGAGAAGAACTACCGAGAGACAAGCAAATGCATCATCGAGGAGTGGCTTGAGATGAGCTATGAGCAGGCCGCGAGCTCACATAAACAGCGCGCCGAGCAGCGCGCTAACGAAGCCATTGCCACCACAGCACAAGTTGATGTGAGCGGCCTCGGTCTGAGCGCCATCTACAGCCCAGAGAAACAAACAGAGCTATCCAATCTACTCGTCCTCGGCATAGGCGCGAGCTACATTGATGCTGATGGGCACGCTCATGAGATGAGCATTGAGCAGCTGCGCGAGATAGCGCTCGCACTCATGGCACATAAATCCGCTATTGAGGCTCAGAAGCTCAGCTGCATCAGAGCTATTGATACCGCAACTACAGCGGCAGAAGTAGCCGCCGTTGCAATCGACTACTGATGCCTCGACAATAAAAAACAGTCTCTCGCAATCGAGAGACTGTTTTTTGCTATTAAGATATCTAGAATCTTAGACTGCAGGAGCAGGTGTAGGTGCTACGCATTGTGTTGCAGGGACGAGCTTGATGGCTTTGCAATGCTTATGAGCAGGAGCGGCACATGGCTTGCAGGATGTTGCTGGAGCAAGCTTCATGGCTTTGCAGCACTTCTGAGCTGGTGCTGCGCAGGGCTTGCAGGGCTTGCAGGCAGGAGCGGCACATGGCTTGCATGGCTTGCATGGCTTACATGGCTTGCAGGCAGGAGCTGCGCAGGGCTTGCAGGATGTTGCTGGAGCAAGCTTCATTGCTTTGCAGCACTTCTGAGCTGGGACTACTTGAGCTGGTGCTACTAGAGCTGGTGCGACTTGAGTAGGTGCTACTTGAGTCGGTGCTACTTGAGCAAGGATTGGCAGAGCTGCCAACAGGGCGAAAATCAATGATTTCTTCATATTATTTGATGTTTTAGTGGGTTAGATACGAAGCCCAAGACATCTCGGGCAAGTCTCTATAGACTCTCATTTTCGGGCTGATTAATCAAGCCTTATTCGAGTCTTATTCGAAATGAAAAGCGAGCCAGCAAGCTCATAGAGGCTGCTGGCTCGAGAATTAAGGGATAAATAATTTTACTTACGCGCGAAGAAGTCACGCAGATTGGAGAGGTCGCTTGGCACAGTCTCATCAGCTCGGGCGATAGCCTCACGCTGGACGACGGCTATGTCTTGGACGCCCTTGCTAGCAAGAGCAATCATCTGAGCCATCTCATCAGGGGTAAAGACAGCCTCCTCACCAGAGCCCTGCAGCTCGACAAACTCACCGGCATCAGTCATGACAACATTCATGTCAACCTCCGCATCACGGTCCTCTACGTAGCAAAGGTCAAGCAGGACGGTGCCCTCGCACTTCCCAACGGAGACCGCGGAGATGAGCTTCTTGAGGGGACTTTTCACAAGGAGACCCTTTGATACGAGCCGATTGAGGGCGATAGCGAGGGCGACTGTTGCGCCCGTGATGCTAGCGGTACGTGTACCACCATCAGCCTGCAGGACATCACAGTCAATCCAGATGGTACGTGGCCCGAGGGCTTCTAAATCAACTGCCGCACGGAGACTACGGCCAATAAGTCGCTGAATCTCAACAGAGCGACCATCAACACGGCCAGAGGTGCTATCGCGACGCTTGCGATCGAGCGTGGAGTAAGGCAGCATGGCGTACTCAGCAGTGAGCCAGCCACCGCTGACGCGCTGATTCTTCATCCAGCGTGGCACATCTTCTTCAATGGTCACCGCGCAAATCACGCGTGTGTCACCAAAGCAGGCAATTACGGAGGCTGAGGCGTGGGGAGCCACGTCTAGGATAAACTCAAGGGGGCGCATCTGATCGAGGCTACGGTCATCGTGTCGTTTCATATGGAGAGACTCTAGCACATCCAGCGCGCGCTAACAATGGCAAAATGAGCATTGACAGAATCCGCTTCACTATGTTAATTTACCTCTAGAGTAATTCAAATCCCATTACTCATCCCCTCCCACCCTCTCTTTATGAAGGACAGCCTCGCGCAATTCATCAAAATCGGTCTCATTATTCTCGGGTTCTCCATCATCCTCGCATGGCTAGACACCCGTATCTTCGAGCCCAATCGCATGCCTCCCTGCCAGCAAGATCAGCTGGCAGAACATCACATTTGCCTCGAAAAATTGCTCAAAGATTGGAGTGATAAGATCGTGTGGATTGATGCACGCAATCAAAATGATTTTGAAGTCAATCACCTGCGCCTCCCTGACAACCGCATGTTCCAAATCCAGTCAGGCGACGAGATGCAACAACAAATTGATGCCGCTATCGCCCGACTTCTTGAGGCCGGGGAGAAGGGCGAATGCGTGGTTGTCTTTTGCAGCATGGGGTGCAGCAAGGCAAATGATGTCGCCGCAGAGCTCCGTCAATTGGGTCTAATTGATGCGCCCGTCTTTATCCTTGAGAGAGGTTGGGATGCTATTAAGAAAGATAATAGCCTACTCAACTAAATAAACCTAGTCCATGTCCTCCCCCTCGGCACAAACGCCTGATGAGCTCATCATCACCGCCTGTGCCATCCTAGACCCCCTCCCCGTCTCCCTCCTCCCCAAGGAGCTCCGAGGCAGGGCAGAAACACTTCATCATCGAGGACTACTCCTCATTGACAACGCTGGCTACTCAGTCAAGCAGCAGGAGCGCATCAGCCAGCTGCAAGCCAGATTTGAGGGCAATGCTGAGCTCGGCAGACTCATCGCCGCCATCATCCCCGAACTTCGCCTCCTCCCCCGACATCCTGGCGCCTCACATCTCCGCGCGTTGGCGCGATTTGCCCTCTGCAAAGGAGATGGTCCAGCCTTTCTAGAGAACTTTAATCTCTACGGGGACATGGTTCATCCGGGCTGGCACCCCGATCGTGATCATCAGATCTTTTGGCCGTCAGTTCTCGGTGAGCAGCTGCTAGATGCCGAGCTGATTCCAGAAAGTAAGGCTAGCGAGGAGCTCTTTGCCCTACAGCTCGCATACTACAGCCTCCGTGAGCAGCCTGAGCAGATGGCGAGCCTCCTCCCCGATGCGACAGAGGAGCTCCTCTGCATCCACGACTGCCTCTGTGCTGACCTCTCTCGCTTGCGCAGCCGTCCCAGCAGCCCCCTTTCTCAGGCCTGCATCCTACTGTTGCAAGGTGAATGGCAGGAGTCCCACCGCAGATTCAACAACTGCATGGGTAGAAGTCTACACGCAGGCATCCTCCTCCAGCAGCGCAGGATTCAATCAATACTCCCTCTGGCCCTACTCGCAGCCCTGCGAGCCAAGGCAGGCAGGCAGAGCATTGACCAAAGCATCAGCCTAATACTCAAAACGCTCCCTTCACAGAGCGGCTTAGCGCTCTGTACCGCCCTCGCCAAGCAAGACCCAGCCGACGCCTGCGCCGCAGCACAGGACATACGCCCCGAGACGGCCTTTGACCACATGCTACTCGCCATCCTCCCAAGCCCCCAAATCAGCGGAGAGCAAGCTCTGCAAGCCTGCGCTGCCAACTGGCCCCTCTACGCCCACTACATCGCAACAGCCCTACCCGAGATGGCAGAGCTAGCCATCTACCGCCACAAGGACATCGCCAGCATCGCCCCTCTACGACACATTGCCAGCCTAGCCCCTATCCCTGAGTTGGACGAAGAAAAGCGCATCTTTTGGGATATCCAGCTCGATGAGACAGGGCAGCGCATCAACAAGGTGCAACCACGCATCCTGCTCGCCTCAGACGAGGGAAAAAAACTCGGCCGCCCCATCTCCTACGACAAGCTGCGACGTGGAGACTATGCGGCAGCCTGCTCCCAAGAGGATCTACGACTTATCCAGCATATCAGCAGAGATGAGCGACTGCACACCGCCGCTTGGAGCCTCAACAGCGCAGGCATTGCCTCCCTCTCCCATCACCCGCGGCTGCGCCTCATCGGTGCCGCCTCAAGCCGCAGCCCTCTCCAGCTCCTGCCCCCCAGCAGCCCGCAGGCAGATCCCCGAGAGCTGAGCCGTCACGGCAATGGCCGCTACCAACTCGGTGCCAACGGCCAATTATCACTCAGTCCAAATCCTGACACACACGCCCTCGCCATCCTACTGAGCTATCGCGAGCAAGTCCTACAATTTAGCCTCCCCCTATCCATCCCCTGCCCCTCAGGCCTACGCGCAGAGCGACTCGTTGAGCAGAGCTGGCAGGTTACAGGTGAGGTCGCCGCCCTACACGCCCTGCAATTACTCAAGGAGCTTGCGCATCAACAAGAGCTTCAACTCCTCTGGCAGGGATCGGAGCCCATCAGGCTCAGAGAGCGAGCCACTGGAGATATCCAGATTCAGATTCAAAAAAGCAAGCTGGGTCAGTGGCTAGAAATTGGCGCCCAGTTAGCGATAGATGAGAGCCTCGTTTACGAGCTCCGCGACCTGCTCCCCCTCTACCAACAGCGTGTCGGCAACTGCCTACCACTGGGCGAGGGGCAGTATCTCCCCCTCTCTCCCAAGCAGGAAGAGCAGCTCGCCTTTCTCTCCAGCGGCAGCTTTACCCAGCGCCGCAAGCAGCTCATGAGCCCAGCAGCCCAAGGCCGGCTGCATCAACTCTGGCCAGAGCAAATCCCCAGCTCAACTCCAAGCGAGGTAATAGTCACCCCCGCGACTCTACAAGCCCAGCTGCGTCCCTATCAGGAGTTTGGCTTCCGCTGGCTAGCCAAACACGCCGCCGCAGGCTGCGGCTGCTGCATCGCTGATGAGATGGGGCTAGGTAAGACCATCCAGCTACTCAGCCTACTGCTCCACCGTGCCGAGCAGGGCCCGAGCCTCATCATCGCCCCCCTCTCACTGCTGCGCAACTGGTGCAATGAAGCTGCCCAATTTGCCCCCACGCTACGCGTGCAGCTCTACAGCCGAGAACAGCCCCTGCAGCTAGCAGCAGGCGACATCCTCATCGCCAGCTACGGGCAAATTACCCACCAAATTGAGCACTTTAGCAGCATCCACTGGGACTGCATCATCCTCGATGAGGCGCAGGCGATTAAAAACCCGCGCTCCCAGCGCAGCCGAGCCATCAACAAGCTGCACTCCACCTGCCGCATCGCCGCCACAGGCAGCCCACTCGAGAACCACATCAGCGAGCTCTGCACCATCATCAACATCCTCAACCCCAACCTACTGGGCAGCATACAAAAAACCCAGCGCGGACTGGAGCAAAAAGAACAGCTCTCAGCCATCCGCCAACTCATTGCCCCCCTCATCCTGCGCCGCCGCAAAAAGGACGTCCTCCCCGAGCTCCCCTCCATGATCGAGACCCTCATTGCCGTCGAGCTCAGCAAGCAGGAGAGGGCCCTCTACGAGAGCCACCGCCGAGCAGCCCTAGAGAGCCTCCAGCAGGAGAGCCACAGCAGCATCCACGCACTCGCCGCACTCAACAAGATGCGCCGCATCTGCTGCCACGGCGGTCTCATCGATAAGCGCATCAAGGAATCCTCCAAGCTCACGCACCTCGCGGAGCTACTGCAAGACCTCCTTGCCGAGGGGCACCGCGTGCTCATCTTTAGCCAATTTAGCTCGCTTCTCCGCCTAGCGCAGCAGCAGATGACACAGCAGATCAAGCTCCATAGCCTCTATCTGGATGGCAAAACCCCAGCCAGAGAGAGAGCGGAGCTCGTCGAGCAGTTCCAAAACGGCGCAGGCGAGGCATTCTTCATCTCCCTCAAGGCAGGAGGGACAGGGCTCAACCTCACCGCAGCGGACAGCGTCATCCTGCTTGACCCATGGTGGAACCCTGCCAGCGAGGCGCAGGCAGCAGCGCGAGCGCATCGCATCGGGCAAGACTCACCGGTCACACTCTTCCGCATCATCAGCTGCGACACCGTTGAGGAGCAAGTGCTAGAATTGCAGCGAGAGAAAAAACTACTCATTGAGGATTTTGAGCAGATGAGTGCAGACCAGCTCCAGCAGCTACTTGATCAACAATCTCAAATCCTTGTTTGACAGCGAGCTGACCAGATGCTATGCTAATCTCCAATTCAATCATTTTATGAAAACAAAAGAAATCATTTTAGCCCTCAGTGCGGCCTTCCTCATCAGCATCGCTAGCCCCTGCCAAGCCAAGGAAGAAGCCCCAACCGCCGACAAAACAGAGCAACGCGAAAAGAAGAAGAAGGAGGCTCCCACCGACCTTCAAAAATCCCTGCGCAAGCTCAAGTACGCCCAAGGTCGCCCCAATCTCAAGGCAGACTACTACATCTACCTCCAATCAGCCAGCTGGTGCCCCCCCTGCCGCAAGGAAATGCCCATCATCTGCGAGGAGTACCCCAAGATGAAAAAAGCCAATGTTGAGCTCATTCTCATCAGCTTTGACCGCAGTAAGAGTGCGGCCAAGGACTTCCCTAAAAAACATAATGGTAAATTCCCTGTCACCATGAAGACAGACAAGAACCTCGATAAGCTGGTTGGATTTACCAAGGCCTCAGGCATACCTCATGCCACGATCCTCGATAAATACGGCAAGGTTGTAGCTAATGGCCATGGTGCCCTCGTCCAGGACTGGAAGAAATACACGGACAAAGAACCAGTCAAGCCTGAAGAAAAAACAAAGGAAGAGAAAAGCTAAGAAGCAACCAACTCATCACTGATGATATTTTGCAGCTCTCCCCACCTCGGGGAGAGCTGCTTTTTTTTGGCGGCGCTCTGCACTCGCAGTCTTGACCCCGGGCTTCATTTATGCCATACTCAACCCCGATGCTCGATATTTGTCTCCTCGGCACGGGTGGTACCCAGCCCCTAGCCAATCGCTGGCTCACATCCCTGCTAGTTCGCTATCAGGGTCACAGTGTGCTCGTTGACTGTGGCGAGGGTACTCAGATTGCCGCACAGAAGGCGGGCTTGAGCCTCAAGCCCGTGGATAAGATTCTCATCACCCACCTGCACGCAGACCATACCAGCGGCCTGCCCGGTCTGCTGCTCTCCATGGGCAACATGGGCAAAACCACACCTCTATCCATCATCGGACCTCTGGGCACAGAGCGCGTTGTTGAGTCGCTGCGCTGCATCGCCCCAGGGCTACCCTACGAGATTCGCGTCAGTGAGCTTGAGGAGCCAGAGATGACAATCCCCTTCCTCGATGTTGACATCTTCGCTTTCCGCGTGCAGCACGGCATCCCCTGCTATGGCTATAGCTTCAGCTTGGCTCGATGCGGCAAGTTCTCCCCCCAGCGAGCACGTGAGCTCAATATACCTCTGGAGTATTGGCGACTACTGCAAGCTGGTGAGACCCTTGAGCATGACGGCGTGACATTGACCCCAGAAATGGTTCTTGGAGCTGATCGGCGTGGCATCAAAGTCACCTACTGCACCGACACGCGCCCCTGCCAGAGAATCATCAAGGCTGCGGCTCAATCAGACCTCTTCATCTGCGAGGGCATGTATGGCGATGACGCCATGCTGCCCAAGGCGCTAGAAAACCGCCACATGCTTTTCAGCGAAGCCGCTCAACTCGCCCATGATGCAGGCGATGTGAGAGAGCTTTGGCTAACACATTTTAGCCCATCACTGCCTAACCCCAGAGCATTTCTGCATATTGCGCAGGCTATCTTCCCTAACAGTGTAGTACCTCGCGATGGTTGGAAAAAAGAAATAGTGTTCCCTGAATAAGTATTGCCATTACATGCTTTTCTATTGACTTTAAAGCTAATTATGGATATAACCCTCAAATGTCCATGACCACGGCTCTTGTCATTGGTGGCGTCTACGGCTTGACCGCGCTAACCAATCCCATCACCCAACCCGAAGAAAGCTCAGACTGGAAGGCTCCCAGCCACCACCTCCGTCTGTCTGCGGAAAATGATATCCTCTTTAGCGAGGATGCTGACTATAGCCATGGCACGCGCCTCGACTACGCGCAGCTCATGAAGAATGGCGACTACTGGGGTGCAAGCATCACGCAAAGCATCTACACCCCCTACCATAATAGCACAGGCAACAACATTGGGGAGCGCCCCTACGCGGGTCACCTCGCCCTAGGCGCTGGCTACATCAAAACAGGTGAAAATTTTGGCTGGAGCGCTGAATTCCAAATCGGGGTAACCGGCAATGAATCCGGTGCGCAAGAAGTGCAAGACTTTGTCCATGATATCGGCGATATGTGGAAATGGGATGGATGGGATGCCCAAATGCCAAGCGAAGTCACCTTACAGCTCACCACGCGCCAAGACTTTAACATTGGCAAGTTTGAGATCAACGGCAGCAACGGCTGGCAGAGTGATAGCATGCTTTACACCCAGCAAGAGCTAGGCACCGTCTCCGTCCGTGCAGGCATAGGCTACATCTTCCGCTATGGCAAAAACCTCCCCCAGCGCATGCGCGACACCGCCATTGGTGCCGCTAACTTTGCGGTAAACGGTCTAACCAAAGACAGCTATAACCCACGCGCAAGCTCCTACTTCTTTGTCAGCAGCATCTATCTGGAGTATGTAGCGCATGATATTTTCTTGGATGGAGGATTCTTCAAAGACTCCGAACGCACCTGTGGCAAACAGCCTTGGCTCTTTGAGTACCGAGCTGGCCTTGGGATCATCCACAAGAGTATCGACTACTACATCGGCTGCGTCGTCCCCACGATGAGCTACGGAAGTCAGGGATACACCCCCGCCTACGGCACCCTGAGCATCGGTTGGAACTGGTAAGCTATTTTTAATAAATCTAGTGATAGACTCGACGAGCTAGTTCATAGGGCGCTCCTAAGCCCTATGAACTAGCTCGTCAAGTTTAGCTTTGGGCTAGCTTATTGCGCATCACTATGCTAAACTCCCCCCCGTGAGTTTCCTTCTTAAATATAGCCAAATGCTCTTGGGCGCCTGCTGCGTCCTCTTGATGACCGGAGCATTCCCCCTGCTGGGCGTCCCTGAGATTTACCAGAGCGGCGTCATGCTGCTACTTGGTATCCTCACCGCAGCGCTTGCACTCTCAGGCGCTCTCTGCCTCGCTCGCAAGAAAATATCGCGCCTCATCTTTGGCTGCATCGCGAGCTTCTTCTGCATCGCGGGTCTCATTGCCAGCTACCGCTACGGGGCTGAGGCAATCAACTACGCCTCCATTGGTGGTGGTGGATGGTTTGCAGCAGTTGCCATGGGCTGCTACGGAATGATGGGTCTACTCTTTTTTGGCATCTTTGGCTACCTGCTCACGCGCTTCATGACGCGCAATCTCTGGCTCGCAATCGCACATCTGAGTCTCGGGCTTATCGCCTTGGGTGCCTACCTCGACTTCTGCTTCGAGGAGCGCGCCAGTCTTACCCTCGCCACCAGTAGTACCGAGCCAACAGAGTCGGTCATCACGCCCGATGGCCGTGAGCTCGCATTGGGATTTGGCGTCCGAGCCAAGACTTTCAAGGTAAGTTACTACCCCAGCCCCTATGGACTCTACGAGCGTCAGGGCAATGCATGGAAGCTCATCGCCACACTTGAGGATAAAGACGGCATCCTCCACCACGGAGAAGAGAGCTGGGATAGCAAGTTGGTCAAGACCAACCTCGGCATGGGTGACCAAGCCTATCTTGCTCTGCCTGCCAGCAGCAGCAACGCCATGCGACTCATCACACGAGAGCCCGCCACCGTAAAAAACTACGAGGCAAACTGCGAAATCAGCCACCGCAAGGGTAAGTACGATCTCGTCCTGCGTGTCAATGAGCCTATCGAGCGCCAAGGCTGGGGGCTGAGCCTCATCAACTTCAAAGAGATTGGAAACCAGACCATCATCCAAATCCAAGCACGCAGCGCGCCGGGGCGACTCATCGCGATGTCCGGCATGATCGGACTCATCATCAGCATAGCCGCGAGCTGCTGGTGGAGAAAAGAAGATATCCTCCTACCGAGCAACTCTCAATCATGAGCCTCATCACAATCCTTACCATCCTCTGCCTGCTGCTGCAACTCGCGGCAGCTACCGCAGCACTGCTCAAGCGCGAACAGTACTGCAACAGCCTGCTCATCACAGGCTGCCTGATTGCCATCCTGCTCTTGATTGCCAACTGGTACGCCGCGCACGCCCCACCCTTTGGCAACATGCGCCATGTGTTCTGCTTCTTCCCCCTCGCGCTGAGTGCAGCTCTGCTACTGAGCCGCAAGAGCATCCCACGCAGCTTCACCCCCTACTTTGCACTCGCCTCAAGCATCACCCTCATCGGGGCTCTGTGCATGCCTCTACAGAGCAGCTGGCGACAGATGCCAGCCCTGCAATCACCTTGGTTTGCCCCGCATGTCACAAGCTACGTGCTCTCCTACGGCCTGATGCTGGTGGCAACCCTCATTGTACTGCGCAGCTTTGCCCTCAAAGGCAGCCATAAGGAGCTGCATCTTCAAGTTGCGGATAGAGCTGTTCGCCTCGCCTTCCCCTTCATGACATTTGGTCTCTGGAGTGGTGCCCTCTGGGCAGATGCCGCCTGGGGCCGCTACTGGGCTTGGGATATCAAGGAAGTCTGGTCACTCATCACATGGACCATCTACATCATGTACTTTCACAGCCAGCGACAGCAACCTGAGTACCGCCGCGTGCTGCTTCTTACCGCCTTTATCGCCCTCATCATCACCTTCCTTGTAGTCAATCTCCTACCCAAAGTTGAGTCACTACATAGTTATGCGCAGTGATTGAACGGCTCAATTTAGGGAATCCTATCAAATATAGCAGAAAAAACAGAATCAACGCTTGACCTTCCCCCTACATTTTGCTTTAATATCCTCAGAAGACTCACCATTCCTTCATCAATCATGAAAGCTACATCTCTCATTCTTGCCGTTTTCAGCGCCATTGCCATCAGCTCCTGCTGCTGCCAAGCTGATCCTATGCCCAAGCTGTCCCCAATGCCTAAGTACACTGAGGTTCCCCTCTTGAGCGAACCCATTGTTATCCTTCCTATGAAGGGTCAAAAGTAAGGCAGCAGATTTTACAACAAAGCGCAGTCCTCGGACTGCGCTTTTTTTATTGAGTAATCGCGCCTTTTTTGTTAGCGGTGGCGGAGGAGGCTCAAGCTCCCTCTCTGAGCAAATCCCCAATCACAGGATGCCTCAACAGCACCTTACCGCAGGCCCCTGCGTCATCGGCACTAGGTAGGTCATTGCGGCTGTGGTAGCCCTCACAGAGGAGAAATGGCAACAAATGGACGCGCGTTGCCTCCATCGACTGCATCCGCTCATGAATCGACTCCTCTGAGCCAAAGTGAGCCAGCTTAATTTCAAGACCAGGTAGAGCCTTGCGCAGACGGCGGCAGAACAGCTCGGGCTCTGGTGCCGACTCCTGCCCCTGAGGCGCAGCATGGGCAACCACCAACACGCCATTAAGCCCACTGCCCTGCCCAATCTGAGGGCGCAAGTGATCAGCCACGAGGCAAGGTAAGAAGGGGGAGGCTCCCAGCACTGGCTGCATGACAAACTGAGGCTGCCCATCTGGGTAGAGCTGACTGAGCAGTGATTCGAGACGCTCACCACTAGAGTAGCCACTCTGCATCATCATAGGATAGACCAAGATAGGGCGGTGCGCCTTGGGTAGAGAGGATCCCTTGAGCGAGGCGAGCTGATGTAAGCTACTAAAGTAAGTCCTGCGCGCTGGCAGATCAATACCCGGAGGAGCGATACCGATACCGACATCACTGTAGCTTACCACGAGATGCTGCGCCTTGTGACGCCTGCGAGCAAGATGGCGCAGGTAGATAATCAGAGCCGCCCCAGCAATGCAGAGCTGGGAGAGGATGAAGTGAAAGTAAATCAGCCAGCGCAGCTCATGCTCACGCTGGGGGCTATTAGCATCATCGAGCAGCTCGACTCCGCAGTAAATCGAGCCCCAGACCGCCGCAGCAAAGACCACTGCGCAGAGCAGCAGCCATTGAGGGCGAGGATGAATGACTTGTTCTGGTCGCACCAGAGTAAAAGCTTTAGACCGTTTGGTCGTTTTCGACGCGTGCAGCGCGGCGCACTTCATCCTTAATATCGTGCTTGCGTGCAAAGAAGAGCACCACTGGAGCAGCGATAAAGACAGATGAGTAAGTACCGACAAACATACCGATAAGCATCGTCACGGAGAAGTCCTTCATCGCAGGACCACCCAGCACGCAGAGAGCTATGAGCACCGCTACTGAGGAGAGACCCGTCAGGATGGTACGAGGCAGGGTCTGATTGATCGCCTCATTCATGATGTCGGAGAGTTTTTCATTGGGCTCTGCGAGGTGTAGCTGCTCACGGATACGGTCATAAATAACAATCGTATCATTGATGGAGTAACCAGCCACCGTCAGGAATGCACCCACGTGAATGATATTGAGCTCCGTACCAAAGAGAATCACCATACCGATAACAAAGAGAATATCATGAGCAATAGCTACAAGAGCACCCATCGCAAAGGACCACTCGAATCGAAGGGAGAGGTAAACCGTAATCCCCAGCAGACCTGCCGCAAGGGCGTAGACAGCCGTGATAAAGAAGGTTGACCCCAGTGAGGCGCTGATATTATCAACAGAGGGCACAGGAAGCTTGTCCATGTTGGGCACCGTCGCGCGCAAATCAGCATCAATGAAGGCTGCCTCCTGAGCGTTAGCGCAGCGAATCTTGAAGTTGCGATCAGAGGCTACGCCCATCTCTTGAGCGTTGGGTATCTTGGAGAGCTTCAGCGTATGGAGTTGCTTGTCCATAGCCTCATAACTCACATCAACACTCTCAGGTACAATGTAGGTGAGAGTCGAGCCACCCACAAAGTCAATACCCAAGGCCTTATCCTGTTGGATAACACCTGCGTAGAGAGCCATCAGAAGAATGGCGGAGCCGGAAGCAATCATGCAAATCTTGCGCATGCCCATGAAGTCAAAGACAACACCATCAAGCGGAGGACGGGAGAAATGCGAGTCAGTGAGCACACCGAAGTGGTCAGCCCAGTAGAAGAGTACGCGTGTAACCACAATCGCACCAATCATCGAGGTGACGATACCCACGCAGGTTGTCACCGCAAAGCCCTTAATCGAGCCGCTTGCCAACCAGAAGAGAATAACAGCAGTAATCAGCGAGGTAACGTTGGAGTCAAAAATCGCAGAGAAGGCCTTATCGTAGGAGTTACGCAACGCGGTGAGGAAGTCGCGACCAAGTTGCTTCTCCTCACGCAGACGCTCATAGATGAGCACATTGGCGTCAACAGCCACACCCATCGTCAGCACGATACCAGCGATACCGGGCAGCGTCAGAACAAAGCCAAAGAGGCTCATCAAGCCCAGCAAAATGAGAATATTGATTGAGAGACCCACCATCGCAATAATACCTGTGCTACGGTAGTACCAGAAGCAGAATCCAAAGACGGCGAAGTAACCGACGATACCAGCCCAGATACCCTGCGTGAGGGCGCTTTTACCAAGCTGAGCACTCACATCCTTACGACCCTCGACAACGAGGTCGCTAGAGAGGGGATTGGCGAGAGCCTTCGAGATATCCAGAGTCTCCCCGGGCGCGTCCAGCCCCGTGATTTGAAATTTTTTACCCAGAACATCATTCACAGATGGAGCACTCTTGACAACACTATTGAGCACCACCGCGAGGCGGTCGACCCCCTTGGCCATATTGCTAGTCAGATGACGCATCTTCTTGGCACCTTCATTGCTGAGCACAACATCGGCTTGACCATGACTCAGAGCATTCGGACGAGCGTCGACCACATCCTTACCAGTCACGTAAACACCCTGCTGCATTGCAGCGTAGGGCTTGAGCAGGACGATATAGTCAATCACTTCCTTGCCCTGCTTATTGATGAACGGCTTGCCATCCTGGTCCTTCACAGGATGTTCGAGAATCATGTAGTCAGTCAAGCCCAAGCTTGCTGGGATGCGGGGATGAGCCAGCTTACGGTGCTTGCCCATAGGATTGGCAGCTACAGCGGCTAGGTGAGCTTCCTTACGAGCCTCGTAGGCCTTGATGGATTCCAGCACCTCGGGCTGTTGAGTGATAGCGTTACTGTTGGGATGGACAGCCAGCAGCTCCAACTTAGCCATCTTGGTGAGCATCGTCACCATGGCATCGAGCCTCTCCTTATTCACAGCATCGTCACTAGACTGCTGAGGAATCTGAATCAAAATCTTGTTACCTGAGTGAATAATCTGCACCTCACTCGTGCCAGAGGAATTCAAACGATCATTGAGAATATCACAGGCCTGCTGCATATCCTCCTGAGAGGGAGGCGCCTGCTTCCCAGTCGCCTCATCAATCTTGGGTTGCACCTCGAGCGTCAGCTCTGAGCCACCCTTGATATCAATACCATAGTTAATCCCCTGATCAAACAGAGATAAAATGGAGAAGGCGGCAACACCCACGATAAAAATTGAACCTGCGCCACGCTTGAGGCTATCGACCTCTGCAGAGAGATACCAGAAGAAAGCCACCAAGAGCAGCATACCAGCGCAAAAGATGAAGCCAGCGCTATAGAAAAAAGATTGAAGAAGGTCTAACATGAATACTTAGGGTAAAATGAACGCCAAATAATAGCACCGCTACCGCCAAGGGTCAAGCCTGCATCTGAATCTGATCCAAAAATGGCACAAATATGGCACAAAAAGCGCGAGCAAGGAGGCCCTCCAACAAAATTGGGCTTCACTTCGCCTCAACAACTGGCGCGCTTTTGTGCCTAACTAAGGATTTTAATGATAAATCATACGCTTGGTCATCCCACCATCAATAATCATATTGATACCATTGATGAAGTCGCTCTGCTCGGAGGCCAAAAAAAGCGCAGCTCGCGTAATATCCTCTGGCTTGCCCACGCGCCCTGAGGGATGCTGCAGGTGATCCTCCTCGCTCATCCAGCTACGATCCCCGACTTGTATCCAACCTGGGCTAATAGCATTCACCGTGATTCCCGTCCCAGACAAGGAGACGCAGAGGCTATTGCTCATCGAGACAATCCCCCCCTTGGTCATACCATAGACCTCCCAGTCTGCCTCATTTTGATGCCATCGAGTGGAAGCGAGGTTGATGATGCGCCCATATCCAGCCCCGACGTTTGCCTCGACAAAGTACTTACAACAAATGAAGCTCGCGCTGAGATTCACAGCGATGATGCGCGCGAGCTCCTCCTCACTCACAGAGCTAATCGACTTACGAAACTGACCAATGGCAGCATTGTTGATGAGGATGTGCACAGGACCAATATCCCTGCGTATCTGAGCAAATAGAGCGGCTATCTCGCCACTCTGAGTTATATCAAGCTGATGAGTAGCGATATTTTCTTCCTCAAAGCTCATCTCCTGCATGTCAATAGCATGCACACTATAGCCTGCCGCCGCAAAGTCGCGTGCGAGCTGCTGACCTATCCCCTGCGCGGCACCCGTTATAATGACGCGCTTATTCTCTGTTATTTCTGTATTCATATGATTAATCTATAGCCCCAATCGGGGTGATGCAAAGCATAGAAGGCCTGCGCCTGCGTTTTACGATGCTCTCTTAGCATCGCTGAGCATCGCCACAATGGCGCGATGCCCGCGCTTTGTTGCCGAGGCGATGGCACTGAGCCCCTTGCAGCTCACGATGCTTTGGTCTGCGCCTGCGTTGAGCAGGACGAGAGCAAGCTCCGCATGACCGCGCTTGGCAGCTTGGATGAGAGGCGTACGTCCGCTGGAATCCAGCGCATTGAGCTCGGCTCCGCGCGCAATGAGCAGAGTGGCGGCGGCAGCTTGCCCATGCTTAGCCGACTTGTGCAGAGGCGTGCGTCCTCCATCATCTCGCGCCTCAATGTCAGCACCTGCATCCATGAGGTAGGACATGACCTCAATCGCTCCATGCTTGGCAGCGGCATTGAGTGGCGTGCAGGCAGAGCAATCGCGCTCCTCTATATTAGCCCCTTGGGCAATTAGTATTTCGAGCTCTTTCAGAGAGCCAAGTTTGGCGGCTTTTACTACGGGGCTGGGGACTTTAGGTGATTTTTCTTTCTTTTTCATCTTTGTCATTCCTTTCTATCTTGTTTGATATTTTTTACTCACCAGTGAGAGCAAGTGCTCTTTTGTAAGTAATTGTCTAAATAGCATATTTCGAGATAAATCTCAAGCTTATTCACCTATCAAATAGAAAACAATTTAAGCTTTCACTATTTTAATAGGCTGAAGCAAAAAGCACCATAGACAACAAAAAGGCTTGTCGTTGCTGTATTTAAAAGCTAGGATAAGCCTATGTCTGACATCCATCCTACAGCGATTATTGACCCAACTGCCCAAATTGCAGACAACGTTAAGATTGGCCCCTACTGCGTAGTTGGTCCGCACGTCACCTTGGGTGAGGGTTGTATCCTCCACAGCCATGTTGTGTTAGAGGGTCCTTCATCCTTTGGCAAGGGCAATGAATTCTTCCCTTTCTCCGTGATAGGGCTCAAGTCTCAGGATTTGAAGTACAAGTGCGAGCCTACCTACCTTGAGGTGGGTGATTACAACGTCTTCCGCGAGAACTGTAACATCAACCGATCCACCACGCCTGAGACAAAGACCGTGATTGGCAGCCACAACCTCTTCCTGATCAACTCCCACTGCGGCCATGAGTGCATCGTGGGTGATCACTGCATCCTCAGCGGCTACGCTGGTGTGGCGGGACACTGCGAGATTGGCGACTATGCAATCATCTCAGGCTTTGCCGCCTTGCATCAATTTGTGCGCGTGGGTGAGCACTCCATCATCGGAGGCTGCGCTCGCGTGACGCAGGATGTCCCCCCCTTCACCATCGCAGAGGGGCTCCCCGCTGTGGTACGAGGCATCAACAGCATCGGCCTGCAGCGACGCGGCTTTGAGGAGGAGGATGTGCGTGCCCTACGCCAGTGCTACAAGAAACTCTACCTCAACAAAGGCGTGAATTTTGAGCAAGCCCGCTTAGAGCTACTTGCTGATGAGAAATATGGCAGCAACCCCAATCTCAAGCGCATGCTTGAGTTCATCAATAGCTCCGTGCGCGGCTGCATCCGCTAAATCAACGGTAAAATTACACTTCTATCTTTAACAGATGAAACACCCCCATATTGTTTTTGATCTGGATGGCACCCTTGTGGAGTCATTACCCGGCATCGCCTTGGGCATCAACCAAGCACTTAAGCGCATGGAGAAGCCTCAGCAAAGCGAGGCAAACATCCGCAACATGATTGGACAGGGCGCGGCTCACCTCTGCGCACAGGCACTAGGCTACCGTGACACCCCCGAGGCAGCGCCCGAGGAGATTAGCTGCCTGCTTGAGCTCTTTAAGCAAGAGTATCTCACGAGCTGGCAGGGCAATGGCACACGTGCCTACCCCGGCACAATCTCCATGATGATGCGCCTCTGCGCCACAGGGGCAAAGATCGCCATCCTCTCCAACAAGCCCATGGAGCACACGCAAGCAATTGTGCGCAAAATATTTTCAAATCTCCCCATTGACCCCATTTTGGGCTATCAAAAGGGGAGCTTCCCTCGCAAGCCTGACCCTAGTGCCTTGCTTTATGTAGCAGAGCAATGGGGGGTAGAGCCTAAGGAGCTGATGCTCGTGGGTGACTCCATCCATGACGCGCAGACGGCAAAGAACGCAGGTAGCCAGCTGGTACTCGTACCTTGGGGCTATGCGCTACTTGAGCAGCTACTTGAGTGGCGACGTGAGGAGGGTAGTCCCATCGTAGGCAGCATGGAGGGGCTCACGCAATTCTTGCTCACAGGCAAGACGCGCATCCAGACGAGGCATTAAACCTGCCAAAACAGCGATAAGCAAGGAGAGCCATCGGCCCATCCTCCATGCAACCACCGCGAATTGAGCTCCGGCAAAGCCGCTGAGAGAGCCTTGATCAGTCTCGATGGTAAGGAGACCCAGCCAGCAGAGTATGGACGCGATAAATCTGCTCCATGAGCACGACTAGAGCCAACTCATGCTGCATCGTATGCTTACCCAGACACAGCGTCACATCAGCCGCCTCTCGCAGAGCAGCCGAGTGACCATCAGCCGCACCAATCAAAAAGGCAACCCTCTTCACCGAATGCAGCATCCAGCCGCGCAGCTTCTTCTCAAACTCTCTCGTCGTCCAATTCTGCCCACGCTCATCCATCGCAATACGCAGGCATCCCTCGCTCGCATCCAGCAATCGCGCTGACACATCTGCTTGAGAACCAGCCTTAACATAGCGCAAAGTAACCTTACCCAAAGGCTTGAGCCGCTGCTCAAAAAAGGCAAGTCCATCCTTTGTATATCCAATAGCGGGCTTACCCGCGACAATGACCAATATCTCCATAGCCATACTCTAGCTTATCTCTCTAAATAAGTGAAGCCTGAAAAGTCTTGCAATTGACAAGATAATAGGCTACGCTCCACCGCATGTTCGTAGACAACATTCGTATCTTCGCCAAAGCAGGCAAGGGAGGCAACGGCCTCGCCAGCTTCCGCCGTGAGAAATTTATCCCCCGTGGTGGCCCCGATGGCGGCGACGGCGGCAATGGAGGTGATGTCATCCTTGAGGTGGCAAGCGGCTGCAATGACCTGCGTAGTTTCTTCTACGACCCCAAGCTTATTGCAACAAGTGGTCGCGATGGAATGCACGTGCGCAAGCACGGCAGAAACGGCAAGACCATGGTCGGCCGCGTCCCTCTGGGCACCATCATCTACCGCAGCAACGCATCCAGCATGCATGAAGCCACCTTCCTCGAGCGTGAGGGTGATGGCATTGTGCTTGAGCAAATCGCTGACCTCACCACACCAGGTGAGCGCTTCATGCTCTGCAAAGGCGGCATGGGCGGTCGCGGTAACTGGCATTTCAAAACAGCAACCAATCGCACACCTAGTGAGTTTGAATACGGCACCGAGTGCGAAGAGGGCGTTTTCTTCTTCGAGCTACGCCGCATCGCTGATGCCGGCCTCGTAGGCTACCCCAATGCGGGCAAGAGCACACTACTGGGCGCAATCTCAGCAGCTAGCCCCAAGGTAGCCAGCTACCCCTTCACCACGCTACAACCTATCGTCGGTGTGGTCGAGTACCCCAACTTTAACCGCGTCGTTGTCGCAGACATCCCCGGTATCATTGAAGGCGCCTCGCGCAATCGTGGTCTGGGTCACGAGTTCCTGCGCCACATCATGCGCTGTCAGGTACTACTCTTTGTCGTAGACATGTCAGGCATGGAGCATAACCCCATCGAGGCAATTGCAACCCTGCGCGCAGAGATCAGTCTCTACTCCGATGAGATGGCCACGCGCCGCTGGGTTATCATCGCCAACAAGATGGATGATGAAGCCGCTGAGGAGAATCTCGCCATGCTGCGCATGCGTTTCCCCAAAATTGAAATCATCCCCATCTCTGCCGCCGAGAAGACAGGTATCGAAGGATTCAAGACACGCCTTCAGGAACTCATCGTCGCAGAAACAGCTCATAACATCCACATCGCCGAGTTAAAGAGCGTGCGAGAAGCAGCCGAACTAGCAGCAGCTGAAGAAGCCGCCGCTGAGGAAGCCGCAGCCGAACTAGCAGCAGCTGAAGAAGCCGCCGCTGAGGAAGCTGCAGCCGAACTAGCAGCAGCTGAAGAAGCAGCCGCCGAGGAAGCCGCAGCCGAACTAGCCGACGACGAGACTCAGTCCGAGCAAGACGTGGTGCCTAGCTAACAAGCATTTCAAAAAAAACGCAGCTAAAGCAAAATAATGCTTGTGTCGCGAGGAAGGTTCTGCTAAAATCGCCTCGCACACGCTGCAACGCAGGGATAGCTCAGTTGGTAGAGCAACACCTTGACATGGTGGAGGTCGTAGGTTCGAGTCCTATTCTCTGTATAGGCTTTTTAAAAGCCAAGTAACATTACAAAAACCCGTATCTTTTAGAGATACGGGTTTTTTGCGTCCCTGAACCCAAGCCTCCGCTCCATTTTAGAGCTGAGCAGCTCTGCAGCAAAGCTCCGGATAATGACCGAGCTAAGCTCTGAGTCCTAGCCACCCTTTCTGCTTGCTTTCTGCGCAGCTAGATTGTATGCTCATCACCGACATACCCCATTCTTTATATTATGCAACTTAATCAAGACATCCTCGATCAAAAAGGCCTCAAGCTCAATCCCGCACCCGCACCTGTCGGCTCCTATGTCCAGTGCCTGCGCACGGGCAATTACCTACACCTCTCTGGTGGCGTCTCCATCAATGGCGATGTCTCCTACTATGGCAAGGTAGGCGCTGATGTAAGCATCGAGGATGCACAGTGTGCCGCGCAAGCAGCCATCCTTAATCGTCTTGCCGTAATTTCTGCCGAGTTGGGCAGCTTTGATGCGATGCGTCGCATCGTGGCAATCAATGGCTTTGTAAATTGCGGCCCCGATTTCACGGAGCACGCCAAGGTACTCAACGGAGCTTCTGACTTGCTCGTTGCTCTCTTTGGACCTGAGGCTGCACACTCCCGCTCTGCCGTGGGTGTCATTAGCCTGCCTCTGGGTGTGGCTGTCGAAATCAATATGATTGTCGAGATTGAGCCTGAGCTCATCAAGTAATTTCATTTAAAAAGCTGGCGCACATGGCTACAATTATTTTAGGTGTGACGGGCTCCATCGCTGCCTACAAGGCGGCAGATGTGGCCTCTCGTCTAGTGAAGCTCGGACACAGCGTCCATTGTGTTTGCACGCCATGTGCGCTGCAATTTGTGACACCCCTCACGCTGATGACCCTCTCACGCAATCCTGTGGTGAGTAGCTTTGAGGATGAGACAGGCTCGTGGGTACCGCTGCATATCAAGCTGGCAGCGATGGCGGATTTATTCTGCGTGCTGCCTGCCTCGGCAAATACCATCGCTTGCATGGCTCAGGGCTTGGCACCCAATGCGCTCACCAGTCTTTATCTAGCCTGTCGAGCTCCGGTGCTAATTTTCCCCGCGATGAATGGATTGATGTGGGATCACCCCGCAACACAACAAAATGCGGCCACACTAGCTGCGCGCGAGAATCACCAAATTATTGGCCCTGACAACTGCGGTATCTTGGCATGTGGTGATGAGGGCAAGGGGCGCTTGGTCTCTGCCGACTGCGCCATTGAGGCAATTGTTGCGGCGCTGGCTTGAGCCGCTGCGAGCCGCTCACATTATGACACCCGAAGCGACGTATCGCAACACAATAGAGGCTCCTAATGAATGGTTACTAGAGCTTTGTAGCTTTGTTGCTTTACCCTAACTTACTTGTTGACTTCAAAGCTAGAGCACGCTATACTTTTGTCACATGGCTAAGCGATACATCAGTGGAGTAGAGAACATCCCCAGCAAAGCATCTTTCTTCATCCCTAATAGGATGGATGCATCCGCACTCAAGCAAGTAGATGCTGCTCTCGGAGGCAAACGGCGTGTGGCTTTCCTCATGGAGGAAGTCCTATGTCCTGATGCACCAGTAATGCGGATGATTACTGCGCCTGGTCGCAAGTTGCTGCGATTCACCTTCCGCGAGGCCAAGGGTCAATTGCTGCGTGAGCAAATAATGGCCCTACTCAATGATGGTTATCATGTAATTTTTGTCCCAGGCAAGCCCGTCAGCCCCCACGGCTTAATATCGGATGTGCCCAAGCCCTTCATGATGCAGCTCTCTGCGCTGCATATCTCACCTGTACCTCTTTTTGTCGGCTATTATCGCAACGCTTTGGTGAATCTTTTCTGCACAGATGGTACTTACCATATTATTCAAATTCGCTTCTGCGCAAAGCTTACCCCCGGACCACTGATGGGGGAGCGCCTATTGAGCTCATGGTTCGAGGCTTCAACTAAGCTTTATCCCAATGTACCCATACTCGCCAAGTCTCTGACGAGTCTTATGGTAAAGGGTATGCGTCGCAATCCAAATGTAGAACTGGTGGACGGCCTTGACGGGAGTTCCTTGCCATATTACAAGGTCCTTGGCGTGTCGATGGCTCTATCAATTGAGCTCAAGCGCACAATTCGGGAGCCCCGCATTGGCATTATCCTGCCTCCGGGCAAGGGGGGCTGCATCGCCAACTACGCGTGTATGCTAGCGGGTCTTGTACCAGTTAATATCAATTACACAGCCTCGGATGCAGCCTTTGGTAGCATTGTGCGCCAGAGTGGTATTAAGAAATTCATCACAGCAAAGGCCTTCATGACCAAGTTGCCCAACTTCCCTTGGCCCGAGGACGCTGACATCATCCATCTCGACCGCACACTCAAAGCGCTGCCCAAGAGCGCGCTTATATCCAATGTCATGCTGGCTCGATTTGCCCCCATCGCGGTACTCAAATCGATGTTTGAGATTAATACGCGCAAGGGTGATGATGAGGCCTTCTTGGTCTTCACCTCAGGCTCATCAGGTGAGCCCAAGGGAGTGATCTTCACTCACCGTATGCTCATCACCAACATTACCCAGATCATGAGTCGTATGCAGATGCCTGCTACCTCTAGCGTGCTCTGCAGCTTACCCATCTTCCATAGCTTTGGTCTGACCTTTACAACGCTGACGCCCCCTATTGCTGGCTTCAAGATGATCACCTATCCCTCTCCGCTGGAGCACAAGCGACTCAACGAGCTCATTGTTGAGCATGAGGTACGCCTTGTAGTCTCGACACCTACTTTTTCACGCGGCATGTTGCGACGCGCAACAGCTGAGACCTACAAATCCGTTTATTATTTTGTCGTCGGCGCCGAGAAGCTACCCAAGGATCTCAATAATGAGTTTATCAACAAGTGCGGCATCCGCCTCTGCGAAGGCTATGGACTGACCGAGACATCGCCTGCCGCCTCCGTGAATGTGGAGCTGCGAGGTCCCCGCCCAGAGCAGCCCTACTATACATCTGGTTATTGCGAGGGCACAATTGGACAGCTGATGCCAGGTCTCACGGTACGTATTACCGATCCAGACGATGACAGCAAGAGTCTCCCACTCTCGAGTCAAGGTATGATATGGTTCAAAGGCGGTAATGTCTTTAAGGGCTATCTGGGTCAAGAGGATCGCCGCGATGATGTTTTTGATGGTGATTGGTTCCGCTCTGGTGACTTGGGTAGCGTCGACCTCAATGGCATGATCACGCTGGGTGGTCGTCGCTCTCGCTTCTCGAAGATTGGCGGTGAGATGGTACCCCACGAGGTAGTGGAGAAGACCATTGATGCCATGCTCACAGCCAAATTAGGAGCCTCCGATCTACCTCGCGTAGCTATCGTCGGTGTACCAGATAAGCTTAAGGGCGAGTCGATGGTACTGCTCTCGACAGTACATGCGAGCAGCTTTACAGAGACGCTCAAGGAAATTCGCGATTACATGGTCGCGGATGGCCAGCCTCGCCTCTGGGTACCTCGCGAGATTTGCCCCGTGGAGGCTATCCCCATCCTCGGCAGTGGCAAGATGGACCTCAAGGGCTGCGAGTTGCTAGCACATGAGGCACTGGGCATCTCAACCTAATCCCCTTCCCCTCCTTGCAACGTTAATGAGCAAGGGAATTAAATAAAAAGCAGTGACCTCTGAGTCACTGCTTTTTTTGGCTCCTCATCTAAAATTGGAGGAGCCAAAACACAGCATTGCAACGAGAAGAGCAGGCAACAACCGCAGCAGAACACAGCTTGGAACAATTTCAACCATCAAGCCATCAAAATTCGGGACACAAAAAAGCCAGCCTCTTATTGAGACTGGCTTTTATTTAATACGCCCGTAGGGAGTCGAACCCCAAACCTTCTGATCCGTAGTCAGACGCTCTATCCAATTGAGCTACGGGCGCATTTTATCTGGCTGTGAAGCCGTGCGCAAATTATAGATGAAATAGGGCCCGGAGTCAAGCTAGAAATTGCTGTAAATATCAGTTTTTTTAGCGTAGGCTTGCCTTCTGTTGGTTATCTGAGAGATAAGAAATTAGCTCTTAAGATTAATCCGCTGCTTGAGAGGCAAAGTTGCAGGACCGTGCACGATCCTCGGAGCCAATAAATATTAATTACAACCGTCGATCAAAACATAACAAATAAGCCCGAAGCCCCTATTAATCGGGACTTCGGGCTTGCTTTACTACGCCTCCTCTTTTAGCAATTACTGAAGCGGCACAGGCCATCAGCAATAGCTGCAGCGACGAGCTCGGGGCTAGCGCTCATCATGGCTGCATCACGGGCATTGCTGATGAAGCCACACTCTACAAGCACAGCCACGGGGGTGGTCGCGCGCAGGATGTAGAGATTGTCGCGCCGCTGCACATGCTGCGCGCGACCAGGCATCAGCTCACAGAGCGGACGTGCAATAGCCATGGCCAGCTGCTTGCCCTTGCTGCTGATGTAGCAGACATGGGCACCGCGCGCACGGCTGTTGCTAGCACAGTCAGCATGCAGACTAATGAGCAGCTGTGCTGAGCTCTTGTTGACCGCCTGCGCGCTGAGCCTGAGGTCAGCACTATTACTCTCATCGGCGAAGTCGATGAGCTGCACCTCATGCTCTGCCTGCCTCAGCAGCTGCGCCAGATGCGTAGCGATGACACAGCAAAGCGAGTGCTCCTCATAGCCATTGCCGCTTGCACCTGTCCCGTCCGCGTGTCCAATATCGATAGCGATTTTCATCTCATTTGCCTTCGTTATTGACCCAATCAATCGCAGTATCTTCTTGCATCTCATGTCGCTCTTGCATCACTTCAAGCACATAGTCTGCAAGCTGTATCTGCTCCGCGCTCAAACTGCAAGCGCTCAAACCAAGCCCTGCTATGGCAGCAACGATAGCCGCCGTCACCAGCTTCCAGAGCCAATCAGGCAGAGCCCATCGAATCGTGGCTGCTCGAGCTAGGGCGAGCAGGGTGTGAGCCAAGTAGAGCTCGTTGTTACTTGGTCTAGTTTTCTGCTGTTTTGTTTTATTGTTGTTTTCTATCATCGTTGTAATCGTGGGTAGTCTCGACCCACAATCGCAATATAACACAGCACGCGACATCTGGCAGCTCTCAGCCATGATGCGAGTCATCCAGACCAGCATGGGCTTGGTAGCTTTACTAGGGCATGAGATGAGCCTTTGAATAAATCGAAATTATTCCATAATATAGCTGTAGAAAACCGCCCTGCGCCTGCGTTCATTATGATAGGACAAGCTCTTGCAGCAACTCGCGGCAAGCAGTAGTTACAAAAACCATTCCATCACTTATATGAAAACAAGCACACTCCTCCTCTCCGCTCTTTTTATGCTACCCCTCAGCCTCAGCGCCCAAGAAGCAGCCAAAGGCAAATGCCAAGCAGCTCACTCACCAACTGCCAAGCTCGTACGAGCTGGCCAAATAATCGACAAAGATAAAGATGGAAGCCTGCAAGACAACGAGCTCAATAAACTCAAGAAGAACTACGAAGATAAAGCCAGCAAGAAGAAGGCTCGTATCCTTGAGAAATTTGACAGCAACAAAGATGGCATCCTCGATGAGACAGAGAAGGCCGCGATGAAGGCTAGCTGCGCGGCAAAGAGAGAAGAAAACAAAGCCAAGCGCATGGCAAAAATGCTCCAAAAGTTCGACAGCAACAAAGACGGAGTCCTCGACGATACAGAAAAGGCAGCCATGCGTGAGCAATTCAAAAAGCACAAGTGTGGCAAGGGCAAAGGTAAGCATCGCCATCACAAGATGGGCAACCCTGGGCGCATCGTAGACAATAACAAGGATGGCATCCTCGATAAGATCGAACTCAACAAGCTCTCCACCGTCTATGATAGCGCAGCTGACCGCGCCGAAAACGCAAGCGACAAAAAAGCGAATGGCAAAAAAGAGCGCCGTGCAAAAAAACGCGCTCACCAAGAAGCAGCAAGCAATGCAGCGCAATAAAGACGCCTAGCTCCTATAGATATTTCCTGCGGACTCTTGTTTATCGAGAGTCCGCTGTTTTATTTTTCAGAGGGCGCGAGGGGGCTATAGAGTTTACTAACCCGCGCCTAGATGTTATCCTAGGGTTCCACCGCCTAGATCACAATGGATACCCCTACCCCAGCCCCATCTCTCCTGCGAAGTCATCTCATGGCCTTTGCCGCGATGCTTCTCTTTGCAATCATCAGCCCCTGCGCCAAGCTGCTGCTCGCGCAGAGCCCCATCGACAGCGTGATGATTGCAAGCCTGCGCCTTATCGGATCGGCCATCTTCTTGCTCCTCCTCCTCCCCATCCTACCACGCCAGCGCATACAGCGTGGGGACATACTGTCCCTCCTCCTCATGTCGCTCTGTGGCATGGCACTGAGCATGTATAGCTACACCATGGGCATTGGGCTCACGCTACCCTCACACGCGGGTATCCTGACAACGCTGCCGCCAATGTTTGTACTGCTGCTGGGCTGGGTCTTTCTCAAGCAACGTATCCCATGGATGCGTGCTGTAGGCATCGCCATTGCGGCTATCGGCGTACTCATTCTCGTCGTGAGCAACAGTCATGCCGCTAGCTCGGCGAGCAATATCCTGCTAGGCGATGGACTCTGCCTGCTCGCGCAGCTGCTACTAGCCTGCTACTTTGTCTTCTTTACAGGACTAATCAAACGCTACCACCCCTTTGTGCTGCTTAGCTGGCTCTTTGGCATCTCTAGCCTGATTGTCTTGCCCTTTGTCTGGGATGACATCCTGCACTTCCCTTGGGCGCAACTCTCGGCAAGCAGCTGGGGCTATATCCTCGCCATCGTATTGGGTAGTACGCTCATCCCTTACCTGCTCATCACTGGAGCCCAGCGCATCCTCGCCCCCAGCGTCGTCACATGTTACAATTATGTGCAGCCACTCACAGCACTCCTACTCAGCCTCGCTTGGGGACTAGAGACCATGAGCTGGGGCAAGGCAATTGCCATCAGCCTCATCCTCATAGGGCTCTCCATTGTCATCGAGCTGATCAAAGCTCCTACCAAGAACGTTAGCTGAGCGATTGAGCCGTGCCCTGACCGCATGAATCCGGCACGAAACAACCCATTGCTACTAAACCCTATTGTAGATATTTCAACTAGGCTCAATATTGAATATAATACAAGACAATGCGCCAAAAAGCCGCCATCATGACAATTGACAAAGGATACTCTTTCTGGTATAACTAATCTCAGATTCTAACAAACCTTCTACAAAATGAAAAAACATTAACAATTGCATTGTTTAGCCTTTTTTGCGCTGCCTCAGCCATGGCTACAACTTACACGACTGAGAACGGCGTAGGCAAATGGGAAAACGACACCATCTCTGGTAGCGGCTTAAGCCAAGGTATGTATTATGGCTTTGGTTTCACATTGAATAGCGACTCGCTTAATGCAGAGAAGCCTAATGCAGAGAAGCCTAATGCAGAGAAGCCTAATGGTACCGGAGGATCCCTGACGAGCGCAACAGGTGGTGACGCTAGCTTTGCCACTGGCGACAAAGTCGCATTGACAAAAATATCAGTAGCTGGCTATAATTCCAGTATATCAGCGTGCTTTGGCAACGTCGCTGGTATAGAAATTACGGGTAGTGACGGCACATCCTTCAAGAGCGACAGTATGGAGACTACCGCAGGAAAGGCTAGCGATCCCTGGGATCCAAGTCACTTATATTCTTCGGCTACTGCAACATTCACCTTCCCTGAAGATATCTTCTTAACGATTGGCACTCAATACACTGCAGCGTTTTTCAACACAGCTGGAGAAAAAATCTTTGCGTACCTTCGTATTTCAACGAATGGCGATCTTGGCTATGACGTGAGAGACGCCAATGGCAATATCCAATCTTCTGGATACAGTGCGGCTGGTCTCACCGTCGTGACTGAGGGAACACCCGCCGTCCCTGAGCCAGCAACTACGACTCTGAGCTTGCTCGCGCTCGCTGGCCTCATGGCTCGCCGCAGACGCTAAGAAAGACCTAGCATCTCAACTTTAAACAAGCCCAGCACCGACCAAAGGTGCTGGGCTTTTTGATGCAAGTGATCTTCTCAATTAAAATTAGCTACCACGCGCGATTTATTATTTGAGAAGATGAAGCATCATCATCATTTCTGCCAGCTCTTTTTTAGCCGACTTTTGTTTTTTCTCAATGAGCAAGGCCTGATCTAATCAGAATAAAGAGGCATTTAAAACGTTGACCTAGTAAGTTATCTTCTATATAATCGCCGAATGATCACCGTCATTCGCCTAAGCTTCATCACCATCCTCGCAGCTATCCTCTCAGCCTGCTCCTACGGCAGTCATAAACAATTCGAGAAAATCCCCGCCACCGCCTTTCTCCCTCACAAACTCAACTACGTGGGTGAGCCCTTTGACGGAGAGTGGCGCGACACCAATCACAAAGCGATCAAAGGCAAGATTTACGTCAGCATTGCCCCTGTCACCGTACAGTCTCCCCTCTGCTACAAAAATCCCGTTCTCGTGAACGAGGCAAAGCACATTGCCAAGCGCTTTGAGCGCCAGCTCAAGAAGGAATTCGTCCAGCTCAAAAAATCGAACATCTACATCGTCAAGCAGGCACCCGCGGGTCACACCCTGCTCACCATTCAATGCGCTATCATCGACCTACAAGCCACCAATACCAAGGCCAATGTCGTAGGTACAGCAGCTGGCGTCTACGTACCTGGAGCATCCGTCGCCACAAATCTCTTTGACAAGGGGCATATCACCTTTGCGGCTAAGATTTATGCAGGCAACAAGCTCGTGACCCAATTTGCAGAGTGCGACAACAAACCAACCTCCCTGATTGTCTCTCTGGACAACTTCACACCCTATGGTAACCAACGCGCCATTGTTGATGAGTGGGCGCATGCTATAGCCATGGATATCAAAGGCTACGCCTCGGGCAAGCGAGTCCATGGAGCACACCGTGTTCGTGTCATTAGCGGCTACACTCCAGCAGAGGATTAAGACTCCTCAAGCACAAATCTCTGTTAAACCCTGCTCCATATACTCAATGAGCAGGCTGACATGGTAGCCCCTATACCCATATTGTGGGCATAGGGGTTGATGGCATCAACGTACCTAGCGCATCCGTCGCCTCAAATAATGTTGGCAAGGGACACATCAGCTCTGCGGCTAAGATTGACGCCAACAACAAGCTCGTGACCCAGCTACGGAGCGAGACAACAAAGCAAGCACCCGCATTGGATCTCTGGATAACTCCTCCAGCGCTGAGTCCGCCACCCCGCCATGATTGATGCGTTGACGCATGCCATGGGTGTCAAGGGCACGTTACGGGCAAGAGCGCCCATGGAGCGCAGCCTTTCCGCGTCATTGGGGAACTACACCTGCAGAGGATTAAGAATCCTCGAGCGCAAATCTCTGCAAGCCCTGCTCAATATACTCAACGAGCAGGCTGACATGGTAGCCATCAACAAAGCCGTGATGGTACTGGATGGCTATCGGCATCATGAGACGCCCCTCGCGCAGCCTCGCCTTACCAAAGCCCAGACGTGGCACATCCGCAGGCCCTACGGGATTAAAAACAAGCGAGGTAAAACTCAGTCTTGTAAGCACGGTTACATAAAAGAGATTCGTATCTGCACTCCCCCCATAGGGAAAGCGCGTATCAGCCGCTGATGCGTCTAAACGCTCACGAGCTATCGCCGCAAAGGACGCAAAATCACGGTGGTAGTCGAGACAGGCAAAGCCAAAGCTATGATCGGGGCGCGCCACTGTCGTGGAGCCAAAGACCTCGCTGCACTCCACAATGGAGCCCTCCTTCTCAGGGTGGAAGCGGTAGCGAAAGTTCACAATCTCATTAATCGCATTCTGACTGCAGAACATGTAGGCGAGGAAAAACGATATCCCTCGCGCAGAGCAGGCTGCCTTGGCCTCCGTCACATCAATCTCAGCGGTAATCACGCCAATGGGGTTGACTCCCTCCATACGGCTGAAGAACTCATAGTAAGGCTTACGATCCCAGCTCTCGATATCTATCTCTCTCATGACTCAATCATCCCTAATGCATAACAACAAAGAGCCACCGAGCAAAAAGCTAGGTGGCTCTGAAATTGTAATTTACTCAAGCGTGTTGCTTAGTTGGGCTGACTGCGAGTGAATGACTCTTGGGATTGGAAGCCAAGCTCCTGAGGAAGCTCGGAGAAACCTCCCCAGACATTGTAGCGACGGCTACCACTGCGACCGCAGCTACCCTGATAGGGTGGGCGGTAAGTGCACTTGTAAGTAGGAGCCCAAAAGGTAACAAGCTCATACACACCATAACCCATACGCTGGAAGGTGCGTGAGAGACCATCAACCACACCGACGCTAGCGCCAGCATAGTTGCCTTGAGCACTGTTCCACTTAAAAATGGTAACAGGTAGTTCCTCAACGGCATAGATAATGTTACCCAAAGCACGTCCGAGCTTACGGGTAGCGGTGTATTCCGAAGCGGGCGGGGCCTGGATGTCGGCCATAGCTGTACCCGCGAGGGCCAGCAACAGGGTGGATGAAAGTAGTAAGCTCTTCATGTTGGAAATATTGATACCATATTTAGAGAGGCGTCGCAAGTAAAAAAAACCTTCTTCGCAGAGTTTTTTACAGAGTGCTAATATCCAAATCAATTTCCTCATCGCTCAGATAGCACCCTAAGTCGGATCCATACCAATGTCCATTGGTAAATGCGGCGCGAGTTCGGAACCCACCACCACAGAGGGAGAAGAACTTACAGCGACCGCATCGCCCCTCGATACTTTTTTGACGCACCAGTGGATCAGCTGAACCACGGAGCTCATCGAGCTGCGTACTCGCCTCACCAGCACGCGCCTCCCAAATCTGAGAAAAGGCGTTATCCTTCACATTACCCAGCGTCACACCCTGCCAAAACTGATCGGGATGCACATCACCCTGTGTATCTATGTTAGATATGCCGCGGCCAGAGCTATTCGCACCGCCACCATTCCACTGCAACAAGCTCAGGGTCTGAGCAGCGAGTGGGGAGCCCTCGCGCAGCTGGCGCAGCAGTAGGTAAATCCCATCTGCAGGCTGAGTCACGGTCAGCAGCTCACGGCCAGAGCCTGAGGCATGCCATGCCTCAGCTCGTGCGATGAGCATATCCATCGCTGCACGCGCCTCTTCCGGCGTAAGACTAGCCACATCCACCCCGCGCCCTGTAGGTACTAGGTGATAGAAGCAAACGCGCTGGATGCCCTGCTCCTCAATAAAGTCTAAGATCTGCTCCATGCACTGCACATTATTGCGCGTCAGCGTCAGGCGCAGTCCTGTCTTCTGCCCCACCTCCTCACAGAGACGGAACCCACGAATAGCCGCCTCAAAGCTGCCCTTCACACCGCGGAACTCATCATGAATATCCCCAATACCATCTAGCGAGATACCCACGTAGGCCACCTCCAGCTTCTTAAAGAGAGCCGCGAGAGCGGGCGTAATGCGTGTTCCATTTGTTGAGATGGTCACCTTGAGACCACGACCCGTCGCACGCTCCAGAATCTTGGGCAGCTGGGGGTGCAGAAGAGGCTCGCCGCCCGAGAGCAGCAGCGCGCTCGCGCCATAATCAGCGAGATCATCAATCACCCCACAGCACTGCTCCCAGCTCAGCTCACCGTCATAGAGCTCGGCATGCGAGTCAGCATAGCAGTGCACGCAGCGCAGGTTACAGGTGCGCGTGATATTCCACACCACAATAGGCTTTCGGGCACGCGAGGAAGCGGGCATACATGCAGCAGTGCTCTCATCGCGGCGTCCATGCCCCTGTCCATATCGTAGGTGGTCAGCTGGCTGTGCAGCACCAGTCCAAAGTCGTGTAATATTAATCATAATTGTCGTGTATTAAAAAATCTTCAAGCCCGCCCTCGCAAGGACGCAGGGATATAAGAACAAAGCGGGTCGGCAGCCATCATATCGCCCTCCATCCCCAGAGCGCGCGCACGCGAGCCACCGCAGAGACGGCGATACTCACAGCGACCACACTTACCACCCAGCGCATCATCATCGCGCAACAGGCGAAAAAGAGGATGCGTCCGATAGACATGAGCCAAGTCATCCACCTTCACATTTCCTGCCGTCATCGGGAGGAAACCACTAGGCTGAATATCGCCATTGTGAGAGATAAAGAGTACGCCCTTGCCATCGCGCGTCGGGATGGCAGCGCGAGCGGGCTTCTCCCCGCGCAACGCAGCCTGCGCTATCGCCACGCGGCGGTAGTGATGCCCCTCTGTAGTCTTCACCCCAAAGCTAACCTCACGGCTCAACTGCTCGATACGCAGCCAGACATCCTCCACCTCATCAGCAGATGGCAGCTCATCGAGTGAAGCACGCCCCGTAGGCACCAGCAAGAACACACTCCACATATCGGGTTCAATCTCACGCATCAGCGAGAGAAATCCATCCAGCTCAGCAATCGTGCTCTTGGTAATTGTCGTATTCACCTGTAGGTGGATGCCCGCCGCCTTGCAGCGGCGAGCCGCCTCCAGCGTGCGCTCAAAGGTATGCGGTACTCCGCGAAAGCGATCGTGGGTCTCCTGCGTCGCTCCATCGAGACTCAAACTCAAGCTATGCACGCCCATCTCCTTGAGGGCAACCATATCAGCGCGCAAAAGCAGTGGTGTCGCAGCAGGACTCAGAGCCACGCGCAAGCCCTTGCTAGCGGCATAGCGCACAAGCTGCTCCATATCGGAGCGCAGCATAGGGTCACCGCCCGTGAGCACCAGCATAGGGGGACGCAGTGCGGCAATCTGATCAATGAGGGCTATCGACTCATCATGAGTCAGCTCATCGGGCAATGGACGAGGTTGAGCCGTAGCACGGCAATGTGTACAAGCTAACGCGCATGCGCGGGTCAGCTCCCAAAACATAATGAAAGGAGTCTCATCTAAATCAAGCGAAGCAAAGTGGGGACGTGCAGACACGCTCAGATTTTACCACTAGCAGCAGCAGCAAGCAAGCACCAATACAACAGAGTCAACTAGAGAGCGAGTAATCAGCACTTCACCATCCACAATCTCCGCGCTGCCCATTCTCCAGCGAGGGCAGGCTATCCACAGGAACCCATTTTCACAATACTCCATCAGGTGAAAATAGAAAAAAACAAAAAAACAAAAAACCTTAAGATAAAATCCTTGACACAGGAATCAATATCATGTATATTTGCCGCCCATCCCGAACACTTAATCCAACTAAGAAAAGACCAGATTTCATATGCGTTCCATCACTGTACGTAAAGGCGAACCAATCGACCGCGCCCTCAAGCGCCTCAAGACAAAACTCGACACCGAAGGTATCCTCGAAGAAATGCGCCGTCGCCGCAACTTCGAATCCCCAGTCGAAACTAAGCGCCGCAAAGCCCGCTCTGCAGGCAAGCGCAACAAAATTAAATGGCGCTTCACCAACAAGGAAGAGATTGCAGTATCCGCTGTAACTCCATCCGTTGAAGCCTAAATTGGCTCGTTCGGGTAATTTTAAGAAAAAGGCGAATCCTCAGGGATTCGTCTTTTTCTTCTTTTAATAATAACGAGTAGGACGTTGATGATAAATCCCTGCCTTAGACCAGCGCAGAGGATCGCAGGCAGAACTAAGGTCTTGGAGTCCTTGCCCGACACACTTTCCCTGCCAGCAACTAACTTTTAACGTGACAAGCCGCGCCCCCTCGCGCATACTACGAGACATGAAAGAGAAGAGTCATCTTGCAGCTCGCGACATCAGCGCCAACTCCGAGCAGGTCGAGTCCATCCACATCCCAGCCTCCACAGGCAATCCCATCCTTGACGCGAATCTCTACGACATCGCCCATCGATTCAGCGGGGGACACAGCCCAGACTGCATCCTCCAGCTACTATCCACCGTCATGAATGCGGCCTCCAGCCCGCTTGGCGAGCATGACCTACAGATCATGAATCGCAGTCTCGCTGAGCTTTATCACGCTGACATGCTTTTCCACCCCTACGAGCACACAATTAAAGTAACCTGCTTTGGCTCCGCTCGCATCAAGAAAGGCAGCCCCGCCTACAGCATCGCCCATGACTTTGCCAAGCTCGCCATTGAGGCAGGCACCATGGTCATCACAGGTGGTGGTCCAGGAATCATGGAGGCAGCCAATGAGGGAGCTGGACGTGAGAACTCCTTTGGTCTCAACATCACCCTACCCTTCGAGCAGCATCCCAACCCAATCGTGGATGGCAGCAACAAGATGATGGACTTCTACTATTTCTTCACCCGCAAGCTCAATCTCGTCAAGCAGACAGATGCGCTCGTGGCATTCCCCGGTGGATTTGGCACCATGGATGAGATTTATGAGAGCATCACGCTCATCCAGACAGGCAAGAGCATCATCTTCCCCATCGTACTCATTGACCCCCCAGGCGACCAGTTCTGGACGCGCTGGATGAACTTTGTCAAGAAGGAGCTCGTCGAAGAAGGACTTATCTCACACGATGACATGGATTTCATCTACCTCACCAAAAGCGCAGTGGATGCCGTGGCTCACATCGAGAAGTTCTACAGCCGCTATCACTCCTACATCTATGAGGGCAACGGTATCACTATCCGCATCAAAGAGCCCCTGCCAAAAAGCACACTGAGCCTCATCCGAGATGAATACAGCGATATCCTACCCAATGGTATAACACAACTCATGCACGATGAGCAGGACTGCGATTGCAACCTCTGCGATCTACCCCGACTCAAGGGGCAATTCACACCGGGCAACTACGCGCGCCTGCGCCAGCTCATTGATGAGATTAATGACTGATAGTGCAGAGGAATCTTATCATCCATCATAACAATAGGCGTCTACCACCACGGTAGACGCCTATTATCTTTAAATACGCACAAGGTGCCCTGCTCAATGCAGCAACTTAGCACCCTTGACCCTGAGGCGGCGCGACTCAGCCGCATAGCCAAAGGAGCCCTCATCACCACGATTCTCATCCTTGCGGATATGGCGAGGCGCGCTGCCATAGCGGCGCATGTAGTCCACGATACCCTGCCCCACAGACTCGGCGTAGGCCACAGCATTTTTGTGCTTCGTAAGATAATTGGCATGGTTGCGATTATTGACAAAGGCGACCTCGATAATAGCTGCTGGGATACCAGAATCATCACAGGCATTCATCCAACCTGCTCCGCGCCCAGCATCAACAGATCGCTGCTGCAGGCTGATACCACGACCGCCATTGGGCATGCCGTTGGGCTCATCAAGGATATCCTCCTCCATGCGGGTCTTGAGACACTCCGCGAGCTGACGCCCATTATACTTGTTATAAACAAGCAGACCTTGAGAGCCGCCCGAGACCCAGCGAGAGGAGGAGGAGTTGAGATGAAGGAATACAGCACAGCTCGCCTTGCTCCAAATAGCGTAATCAGCACTTACCATACCACCTGAGACGCGATCGGGATGGTAGCGCGAGGGGTAGCGACCCAAGCCAGCACCGGGCTTCTTGAGATGCACCACGCCAGACCGCTTGGCATACCTGCGCATCTCCGCATCACTGGGCATATTGCCCCGGTTGCTAACAGCGCATTTGTAACCTGCGCGCTCAATCACGCGCTTGGTATAATAACTGTACTCATACCAAAACTGAACCTCCTCGAGTCGAGTACCATTGACGGCAGAGGGCGCGCGCGCCCCCGCAGCCTGCGTCGCGTGACCGATATCGAGCACGACAACCCCTCCTGCTCCCCCTGTCCAGCTAGAGCAGGAGGATAAAATCAGAGAACAAGCGAGTGAGAGAAAACAAATCAGAGTGTGACGCATCCACTGACTATAAATACTCCTCACATCCCTGTCTAGTCCAGAAAGAGACATCCGCACAATACTCTCTACATTTTTTTCACTAAAAATACAATTTCCAGCTTGACCTTCGAGACAAATAAGAGTATACTTCGCCCGCACCCCTTCTACCCGAAGGATGCAACACCGCAAAAGTCTCGTTCGTCTAGCGGTCTAGGACTCTCGCCTTTCACGCGAGCAACACGGGTTCGAGTCCCGTACGAGATGCTAATGAAAAGAGCTACCACTTTGGTAGCTCTTTTCTTTTACCCATAATCAACGCTTTTATTATGATTCGATTCTTCAATATGGAGGAGTGCCGCCGCCTTCTCGCGCTCATGCTCCCCCTCTTTGCAGCCTACGTCCTACAAATGACAATGGGAGTCATTGATACAATTGTCGCAGGACAAGCAGGCCCAACCGAGCTCGCAGGCGTGGCGATGGGTAACTCCTCCTCCTTCCCCTTCTTCCTCGCAGCTGGCGCCACAATTAGCATCATCGGGCCTATCATCTCGCGCCTACGCGGTGAGGGACGCAGCGCGCGTATCGGCCACATCCTCAATAATGGCAAGATTCTCGCAGCAATTCTTGGGGTACTCACCATTGGGGCCATGCTCAGCGTGAGCCTCATCATCCCCAGCATCAGCAGCGATGCGCAGAGCGCCACCATCGCGCAACACTATATATACTACCTCAGCCTCGGTATCCCTGCGCTGATTATGCAGCGCGTCATCCAATCCAATTTCGAGGGCCACAGCCAGACGCGCCCAGCAATGGTCGTTGGCCTCTTTGGAGCCCTGCTTAACTACCCACTCAATGTCTCCTTTGTCTTTGGCTGGGGCCCAATCCCTGCCATGGGTGGTGCTGGCTGCGGCCTAGCAACAGCACTCATCAACATTGCCAACTTTGCCGCTCTCTTTGCCCTGAGCTATAGCTCGAGCCGCCACCGTGGCTACATCAAGCAAATGCTGCGCTGGCGCCGTATCGACTGGAAGCCCTGCAAACGCATCCTCACACTAGGTATCCCCCTGGGCTTTGCCACGCTGGCAGAGGCCTCCTTCTTTGGCGTGGTCACACTCATCATAGCAGCCCTCGGCGTCGTAGCGGTCGGAGCCCAGCAGATCGCTATTAGCGTCTCGAGCATCATCTTCATGTTCCCCCTCTCCATGAGCATCGCCGCGTCAATCCGCGCCGCCTACCACATTGGCCAAAAGGATGCAACCAAGTTCAAGCAGCTCGTTGCCACCGCCCTCGTCACCACTCTCTGCGGTGTCTCCATCATCATGTGCGCCTCAATCACCCTGCGCTACCCACTACTCAGATGCTACACCGATGAGACAGCCATCATCGACATTGCGCAACTACTCATCATCCTCTGTGCCCTCTATCAGATACCCGATGCCATCCAAGCCCTGATGAACGGCATCCTGCGCGGCTGCCACGACACACGCATCATCACCGCTGTTACCATCAGCTGCTACTGGATGCTCGGCGTCCCCCTCTCCTTCATCCTCATCCGCACGGACTTAATTGTCCCAGCCATGGGCCCTGCTGGTGCTTGGGTGAGCTTCATCGTCGCCCTCACAGCCACGGCCATCTTGCTCAGCCTGCGACTGCGCCACACCACACGCAAAATGATTACTCAAGGAGATATTTATTAATATTAAATTAGTACATTCTACTCTTTTGACAAGAAAGAACTACAGCACCTTCTCCCGTTAACCTTACCACTCTTCATCGCCTACTTGCGGCAGGTGATCATGCTGGGCGTGGATACCATCGTGGCAGGGCGAGCGAATGTAACAGATTTTGCGACTATTGGATACTTGGAGTACCGCTCTCCTACATCTTCATTCACAAAGACCGGCTCGGACCCGCAGGAGCATGGATTAGCATGATTGTATCAAACGCAGCCGCAGCAGTACTACTCCGCATCAGACAGCACAAGAGATCAAGCAAACTCATCGCCAGCTGGAAAATCCGTTGACAATCGACCCTACGCACACTACAATACCGCCCAACATGACAAGCTCCCAGAAACTCCGCATCGCAGTCCTCGGCTCCGGCTCCGGCTCCAACTGCCAGTCTATTTTTAATGCCATCGATGATGGCAGCTTAAATGCAGAGGTCGTCATCGTACTCACCGACATCAAGGGTGCCTACATCCTCGAGCGCGCCGCCAACCGAGGCATCCGCAACGAGCTCATCGACTGCCAAGGCTTCAAAAACAAATTTCCCCTTGAGTCGCAGCAGGCCCTCGCCGCACAACTCACCGAGCTCAACATCGACCTCATCTGCCTCGCTGGATTCATGCGCCTCGTCAAGCACCCCCTCCTCAACGCATTCCCCAACCGCATCCTCAACATCCACCCTGCACTCCTGCCAGCCTACCCCGGTATCGCAGCATGGAAGCAAGCCATCGATGATAAAGCCTCGCAAGCAGGCTGCACTGTACACTATGTCGATGCAGGCATGGACACAGGTGAAATCCTTATGCAAGCCTACGTCCCCGTCCTTAGCAACGACAACGCTGAGAGCCTACATGAGCGCATCCAAGTTCAGGAACACATCCTCTACCCTGCCGCCATCAAATCAGCAGCGGCACGCCTTGCCCTCTAAGGAAGAGCAAAAGCAATTTACCGAGCAGCGCACCCACGGGTCCGCTGCTCTTTATTTTACCCACAACTCAAGACACGCAGGCTGACTGAAGGCCAGTCGCAGCCTGAGCAGAAAAAACCGAGCCACAAAAGGTTATTTTTACAGCTTTTGCATCATTTTACTTGACGAATAATGCAAATATAAGTATAGTATCGCACCCACAGGGCAACAATGCTCTGCGGACAAGGAAAAAACGAAACAACCCCACGATGAAGACCCACGTGAAAAAAGGTGATACTGTTGAAGTAATCACTGGAAAAGCCAAGGGCAAGCGTGGCGTCGTACTTTCCCTTAACGAAAAAAAGCAAACTGTCATAGTTGAAGGTGCTCGCACCATCAAGAAGGCAGTAAAGCCCACCGAATCTGATCCAGAGGGTGGCGTTAAGGAAATGGACGGCCCCATCCACATTTCGAATGTGAAGAAAGTGAGCTAATTACCGCAAGGTAATGAGTTCCGCGCTTAAGCCAAAACCCTAACATCATTAACAACAAGAGCTGACCCGCTATTATAATTATGAGCAAACCAAACATGCTTAAATACTACCAGGACACGGTCGCAAAGACCCTCCAGGAGAAGCACAACTACACAAATATTCACCAGACTCCTCGTTTAGAGAAGATCGTGGTGACTACATGCATGGGCAAGCACCCCGACCGCAAACAAGCAGTCGAGGACGCCATCGCCGAAATCGGCAAAGTCACTGGCCAAAAGCCAAGTGCTACATTTGCACGCAAGAGCGTCGCTAACTTCAAGCTGCGTGAGGGCGAAATCCTCGGCGCACGCGTCACATTGCGTTCTACACGCATGTGGGAGTTCCTCGACCGCTTTATCAACATCACTGCCCCCAACATTCGTGACTTCCGCGGTCTTTCGCCTAAGTCATTTGATGGTCGTGGCAACTATGCCGTCGGTATTTCTGACCAATCCATTTTCCCTGAAATTGAGATTGACCAGATTAAGCGCGTCATCGGTTTCGACATCATCTTCGTCACATCTGCAACAACAGATGAAGAAGGTCGCAGCCTGCTTACAGAATTGGGTATCCCATTCCGCAAGCCTAACAAGAAAAAAGAAGTTAACGCCTAACCTACATTACCATTATGGCAGTATTAAGTGATCCCATTTCCGACTTCCTTACCCGCGTCAAGAACGCAGGTCTCGCACGCAACGAGTCCTTCACAGCTCCCTTCTCTAAGATTAAAGCAGAAATTGCCCGTATCTTACAAGCAGAAGGTTACATTTGGAGCTTCGAAGTGACTGGCGAAGGCAAGGACAAAGTCATCAAGGTCAAGTCCAAGTATAACGCTAAGGGCAAGTCCATCATAACAAACGTAAAGCGCTGCTCCAAGCCTGGTCGCCGCCATTACGTTACCTCCAGCGAAATCCCAACCGTCATGAACGGCCTCGGTATTTCGATCGTATCCACCTCCGCTGGTCTCATGACGGGTGCTAAGGCACGCAAAGAGCAAGTCGGTGGTGAACTCCTCGCCATCGTTTGGTAATTAACCCCTATATAGAATATATTATATGTCACGCGTAGGTAAAAAAATTATCATCGTCCCCGCAGCAGTCACAATTACCATCAATGGTACAACTGTGACAGTTACAGGCGCCAAAGGCGAACTCAGCTGGACGATGCCTAACGGCATCATCGCCACCCTCGAAGGTGCCGATCTCGCAATCACACGTGCCGATGAAAGCCGCAAATTGCGCGCTCTCCATGGCACAAACCGCTCCCTCATCGCTAACATGATTGAAGGTGTCGAAAAAGGCTTCGTCAAGGAGCTTGAAATTATTGGTGTCGGTTTCAAGGCCATCGTTAAGGGCAGCGCTCTTGACCTTGCACTTGGCAAGTCCCACCCTATCCTCCACCCAATTCCTGCCGGTCTTACAATCACTGTAACCGACAACACAAAGGTGAAGGTTGAAGGTATCGACAAGCAGGTCGTCGGCCAATTCGCCGCCGAAGTTCGTAGTTACTACCCACCTGAACCTTACAAAGGCAAGGGTGTTCGCTATGTTGGCGAGCACGTACGTCGTAAGGAAGGTAAGAGCGTTGGTAGGTAAGCAAGCAAAATCTAGTAAATTCACAAGAATATGAGCACTATCAATCGTAAAGCAATTCGCAGCCGCGTTAAGGTCCGCATCCGTAAAAAGATCAGTGGAACAGCAGCACGCCCTCGCCTGGCTGTGATTTTCTCCAACAAGCACGTTTATGCACAACTTATCGATGACGTCGCAGGCGTCACCCTTTGCGCTGCATGCACAAAGAATGTGGACATGAACAAGGCTAACAAGGAATCCTCCGCTAAGGTAGGTAACCTCGTAGCCGAACGTGCCCTGGCCGCCGGTATCACTGACGTCGTCTTCGACCGCGGTGGATTCCTCTATCACGGTAAGGTTAAGTCTCTCGCAGACGCAGCTCGTGAAGCAGGCCTTAAATTCTAATCTGAAAGATAAATAGAATGAAGACTGAAGAAACGAAGGCAGCAGCCCCAGCAGCCCCAGCAGCAACTGCTACTCCCGCAACAGCAAAGCCAGCAACGGCTACAGCTCCAGGGACAGCACAGCAGCCCTATCAGCAGCGTGGACCTCGCGGTCCATACCAAGCTCGCACTGGCCCATACCAAGCTAACGGTCGCACTGGTCCTCCAAACGGTCGCCCAGGTGGTCCAGGTGGTCCTCCAAACGGTCGCCCAGGTAGTCCTTTTGGTCGCCCAGGTGGTCCTCCAAACGGTCGTGGTGGTCGCCCACCTCGTCGTGATGGACGTCGCAACGACGCACCAGTAGACGACGGCCCTCAACTCATGGAAAAAGTGGTTTTCGTAAACCGCTGCGCCAAAGTTGTTAAAGGTGGTCGCCGCTTCTCCTTCTCCGCCCTCATCGTTGTGGGTGACCAGAAGGGTCAAGTAGGCTACGGTTTCGGCAAAGCAAATGAAGTATCAGAAGCTATCCGCAAGGGTACTGATACAGCAAAGCGCGGCATGAAGAAGGTCGTCGTTGTTAACGGCACTATCCCCCACGAAATCTACACAGAATACGGTGGTGGCAAGATCATCCTCAAGCCCGCAGCTCCCGGTACTGGTCTCATCGCTGGTAACACAGTTCGTGCCGTACTCGAAGCAGCTGGTGTGCAAAACATCATCGCTAAGTCTCTCGGCTCCGCAAACCACGCAAACGTTGTCAAGGCAACCATGAAAGCAATGCTCACAATGCGCACTGCTGACGAGGTTCTCGGCGACCGTGGCAAGAAGAAGAAGGACTCCTCCATCTAATCAACCCCCGACAAGATAGAATATAACAATCATGTTGACACTTGACAATCTCCAGCCTAATCCCGGTGCTAAGCATCGTAAGAAGCGTCTCGGTTGCGGCGAAAGCAGCGGCCTCGGCAAAACTTGCGGTAAAGGCAACAAGGGCCAAAAGGCACGTTCCGGCGGATCTATTCGCCCTGGCTTCGAAGGTGGCCAGATGCCCCTGCATCGCCGTCTTCCTAAAAAGGGTTTCAATAACACCCGCTTCCGTGATACCATCGCAATCGTAAACATTGAACAGCTCGAAGCTTTCTTCGCAGCTGGTGACAATGTCACCGAAAACGAACTGCGCGCAAAAGGCCTTGTAAAAGGTGACTGCGACGCCGTTAAGGTACTCGGCAACGGCAACCTCTCTAAGGCAATCAACCTCGTAGTTGATTTCGCCAGCAAGTCGGTTGCTGCTAAGATTGAGGCAGCTGGTGGCACACTCGTGCTGCTTAGCGAAAACGCCTAAATCTAGCTAACAAACTCAAACCGCAGAACCGTGCAGCAGCTCGCTGCACGGTCTCTGTGTGAGGAGCAATGAGAGTCCATCACCTCGATTGTGATATACGGACATCAGAACCCCTTTTGGATTGACGCCTCAGCCTTTGCATGCTAAGATAAGGCAGCCGCTAATCCAGCTAGAACTCGCCCCCCCCGAGCTCGACCAATAATTTTACCAACCACATCCAACGAAACCCCTAGCAAAATGATTTCTGCATTTGCCAACACAATGAAGGTTCCTGAACTCAGGAGCCGCATTCTATTCACCCTCCTCATGATCGTCATCGTACGACTTGGGGTTCATATTCCACTGCCTGGCGTTGACGTCACAGCACTCAGCAACTGGATGGAAGAACAAACCGCGATTGGTGGCAACCCCCTTGGTGGCATTGGCTCCATTCTCACGATCTTCTCAGGTGGTGGTCTCCAGAAGTGTGGTATCTTTGCACTGGGTATCATGCCCTACATCTCAGCCTCCATCATGACCCAACTCCTCGGAGCGGTCGTCCCATCATGGGCTAAAATGATGCGCGAAGAAGGCGGTCGCCAAAAGATGACCAAGTACACCCGTATCATAGCCATTATCATTGCTATCGCTCAAGGTTACTTCCTCACCCAGACCCTGCGTGACCCCGCTCGTCTCCTCAATCTTAATGGTCTGAGTGACCTAGTCATGTACCCCAACATGCTCTTCACCATCTCCACCATCTTTATCATCGTCACAGGCACCATGTTGCTCATGTGGATTGGTGACCAGATTACAGAGCGCGGCATCGGCAACGGTGTCTCCATCATCATCTCCGTCAACATCATTCACGCACTGCCTGGCGCCTTTGCCATCGCATGGAACAGCTTCATTATGAAGGATGGAGAGTTCAACCCCCTCGGTGCACTCACCATGGTTGCTCTCGTCCTCTTCATGGTAATGGTCATCGCCCTGATCGTAACCATCACCCAAGCTCAACGCCGCATCCCAGTACAGCAGCCCAAGCGTGTGGTTGGTCTCAACAAGATGACCCAAGGTGGTACACAGTACCTCCCCCTCAAGCTCAACTACTCTGGCGTGATGCCCGTCATTTTTGCCACCGCCATCATGGCACTGCCCAACATGCTCGTCATGTACCTCTTCCCCGCTGACAGCTTCATGCACGGTGTCTCTCAGGCTCTGATCTCTCAGCACAACATCTGGTACTACGTATTTGCTGGTATTCTCATCTTCTTCTTCTCCTTCTTCTGGGTAGCAACCATGTTCCAACCCCAGCAAATTGCTGAGGATATGCAACGCAGCGGCGGCTACATCCCAGGCGTACGCCCCGGTGAAGCCACAGCCCTCTTCCTCGACCAGACCATGACCCGTCTGACACTCGCAGGCTCAATCTTCCTCACCCTCATCTTCTTCCTCCCCAGCCTCCTCTTTGTCGCTGGTGGGCTCGACCCGATGGTCACCCAATTCTTTGGCGGCACATCCCTACTCATCCTTGTTGGCGTACTGCTCGACATGATGCGTCAGGTTGAGACCACACTGCTTCAGAAGAACTATGATGGATTCATGAAAAAAGGCAAGGGTGCTAGCAAATATGCACACCTGCAAGGCAACGCAAAACCTGAAGACGACAGCCGCTGGCTCGTCATCGTCTGGACCATCCTTGCTATGGTGGTCATCGCTGCAGCCGTCATCTTGAGCAAATAAGCTCCCAGATAACAAATCTTAAAAAAGCCCGAGCTCATCACGAGCTCGGGCTTCTTTTGTATTAACCGCAAAAGTTAAATCACAATAAAGAATCCAAAGAACTGAAGCAAGCGCAGCAGCACATAGATAAAGACGGCCAGAAGCAGCGACCAGAGAGCCTTGGAGAAACAGTGCGTGAGCACCAGCAGCAGCAAGAGCAGCACCCAAATCAGCAGCACCGAGCTAACGGTATCATGGGCAAGCAAATCACTCACACCACAATCCATCAGACGCTGTATCTGAGCCTGCAGCCACTCCAAGGCAATATCAAAAGAGGAATTCACCTCCATAACATAATTGGGTGATGAAGGAGGAATTAAACTCATGGCAAATAGGTAGCATAATATGAGCAAATTGTCAAGAGTACAAGCATAACTCAAGGCTCGAATAATTGAAGACAAGAGCGCATCTAGTGCGTGCTAAACGGGCTAGCCCTAGTCATTGTGTAAGCCTAGTCATAGCGCGTTTAGCCGATTTTACGCTTGCTAAAAAAAGCATCTATGCAATAATGTTGAGACCTACATATGAACGAACCAGAACTTAAACACAAAGAGCCTAGCCCTCAGGAATGGCGTGCATTCTGGACACTCGTTGCCGTGCAAGCTCAAAACGCCTTTAATGAGAAAGCGGTTCAATTCCTCCTTATCCCCTTGGGTGTCTGGCTCTGGGGCGCCGCCGATAGCACACTTGAGTACGTACTCGGTGCGATTTTCGTCATCCCCTACATCATCTTCTCACCCATCGTCGGCTGGCTCTCTGATTGCTACTGCAAGACGCGCATCATTCAGATCATGAGCATCATTCAATGCTTTGTCATGGCCTGCATGCTCTTTTGCTTCTACCAGCGTGACATGCAAGCCGCGATTATCTGGTTTGCCGTCTTTGCCACCCAAGCCACGGTACTGAGCCCTGCCAAGAAGGGGATTGTCAAAGACCTGCTAGGCTCCAAGTACATCGCCTTTGGCTCAGGCATTATTGAGGTCAGCCTCGTCTTTGTTCTCCTCGTCGCTCAAATTGGTGTTTTCTTCCTCTACAGCTACCTGCTAGTCTACTTTAGCGACATGCCCGATGCTGAGCACATGGCTGGCTGGCGATCAGTCCAATTACCCACTTGGATTTTCCTCGGCCTAGCGATCATGGTCGCAGCCCTCTCCTTCATCCTGCCACGCTATCCATCGCTGCAAAAACGACCCTTTAGCATATCTCTGTTCTGGGAGCACTTTGGTCAGGTAAAATACCTCTGGAAGAATCGCGAATTGCGCCTCAGTGAGCTTGGCATATCCTACTTCTGGTGCCTTGCCAGCTCACTCTTTCTCATCATTATCCAGATTGCCAAGGATATGGCAACCCAGAACCCCGGTATTGACTTCAGCCTCCAGTGCGGTATCCTTATGGCCTGGCTTGGCGGTGGTGTTATCACAGGTGGCACAATAGCCTCTGTGCTCTGCCTGCGTAAAAATGAGCTTGGGCTCATCCCTCTGGGAGCCATTGGTATCACCATCTCCACCCTGCTGCTCTGCATCCTCAATACCGACAGCGTCGCTAGCCATATCATGCTGCTCTGCGCAGGCGCCTTTGGAGCCGCCTACCTCCTCCCCCTCAACGCCTACTTGCAAGACCACTGCGACCCAGCCAACCGAGGCAATATCATTGCTGCTGGCAACCTCATTGACAACCTCATGGGTCTCGTGGCCGTGGCCCTGATGTGGTTCATCCACGATTGTGGTGGCAACTCCCACCATCAATTCTTCGTCCTTTTCCTGCTGAGTCTCTTTATCATGGTCACCTCCCTGCGACTCATCCCTCAGGAGTTCCTGCGCATGGTCGCAATCTGGTGTATGCACCTCGCCTACCGCCCCCGCATCATCAATGAATCGCGCATCCCCGAGCAAGGAGGGGCCCTGCTCTTTGTCAACCACGTCACCTACGCTGATGCCATCTTCCTCTCCATGATTTGCCCACGTCCCGTGAGATTCATCGTCGCAGAAGAATTCATGGCTAGCAAAGTCCTCGGATGGATACTCGAGATGTTCAACTCCCTACCCATCTCCTCCAAAAACCCACGAGAAGCCATCATCAAGGCCGCAGAAGGCATTGATAATGGTGAGCTCATCTGCATCTTCCCCGAGGGACAACTCACCCGCACAGGCTGCCTGAGCCCCATTCGCCGCGGCATGGAAGTCGTCGCGCGACGCACCAAGGCCCCCATCATCCCCATCTATATTGACGGGCTCTGGGGCAGTATCTTCTCCTACTACCGCAACCGTTTCTTCACCAAAGTACCCAAACGCGTCCCCTACCACTTCACCGCCGCTATCGGCGAGCCCATGGATCACGGGAGCTTCAATAGCGAGCTTGCGCTAAATGTCTTCCGCAAGCTGTCAGCCACCTGCATTGAGAGCCGCGACGGCGGCAGCAAAGAAGCCATCCTGCGCACCCTTGAGCAAATTGGCAACCAAACATTAGTCAGCTGCAAGGAAGGCTCCATGACAGGCTCCCAAATCATGGCCGCCATGATCAGCCATAGCATCCCCTCCATCTGCCCCCCCCCCATCCAAAAATGGCTACGCACGCTCTATAGCAGCTGCGACAAATTCGCCGAGCTGCACCGCATCTGGATGAATACCACCCAACTTCGCCGCGTTAACTCCCTGCGAGAGGGCATGCGCCACCCCCTGCTGAGCAGCATCGGTAACAAAGAGCCCCACGAGGTCGTCATGGCCATCTTCTGGCCCATCATGACCCACACCCCCATCCACCTCATCAGCAGCGATCAGGAGGAAATCCCCGATAACATCACTCAGATAGTTGGGTCCTCACACCTGCGACGTATCCTCTACAAGATCTTCCCCACGAGACAGACCCCCTTCTACGACTTTAGCGAACGCGCAGCCATGTCATGCCCTAACATCAACTGGCGCCCCTGCCATGCCACGGTACGCGGCTGCATCATTGCAATGAGCATGGGGCACGGAGTCTACAAAATGTATGATGGCACCATCCAGCTTGGCACACGCCCCCGCACGAGGGGACTCCTGCTGCCGGGCTATGAGGTGCAAAAGAACTCAGACGGTGAAATCATCTTACGCAGCCCCGTACTATCCAAGGAATACACCCTGCCACGCAACCTCTACCTCGATGAGAGCGGCTTCCTCGCAGAGCTCGCATAAGGGGCCGAGCAAAATGCATCCCAGCATAACTGCGCATTTAGCTTGACTAATTGCCCATTTTATTGCAATATTCGCCTCACAATGAAACGAGTTCTCATCATCGGTGCAGGTGGCGTAGGCCATGTCGTCGCTCACAAATGTGCGCAAATGTCGGATGTCTACAGCAGCATTCATCTTGCTTCTCGAACCAAGAGCAAATGTGATATCATCGCAGCTGACGTGAAAGCGCGCAGCGGCGTGGAAATTAGCACACATACTATTGACGCTGATGACGTCGCCGCAACAGTGACCCTCATCAAGGAAGTCCAGCCAGACCTCCTGCTCAACGTCGCGCTGCCCTATCAAGACCTGCCCCTCATGGACGCCTGTCTCGAAGCTGGTGTTGACTACCTCGACACCGCAAACTACGAGCCCAAGGATGTGGCTAAGTTTGAATACAGCTGGCAGTGGGCCTACCAAGATCGATTCAAGAAAGCTGGTCGTTTTGCCCTGCTCGGCTCTGGCTTTGACCCCGGTGTGACCAACGTCTACACAGCGTGGGCACTCAAGCATCACTTTGATGAGATTGAGTACCTCGACATCATCGACGTCAACGGCGGTGACCACGGTCAGGCCTTTGCAACCAACTTCAACCCAGAAATCAACATCCGCGAGGTGACCGCTCCCTGCCGTCACTGGGAGAATGGTGACTTCCAAGAGACTGAGGCCATGAGCATGCATCAGCCCTTCAGCTGCCCACAGGGCGTAGGCTCCTATGAGATCTACCGCATGTATCACGAGGAGATGGAATCACTCGTCAAGCACATCCCCACAATCAAGCGTGCGCAGTTTTGGATGAGCTTCTCACCCAACTACATCAACCACCTGCAGGTATTACAAAATATTGGCATGACCCGCATTGATAGTGTGAACTACAATGGTGTTGAGATCGTGCCCTTACAATTCCTCAAGGCCGTACTTCCAGACCCTGGTGATCTGGGCAAGACCACGCATGGTCGCACCTGCATTGGCTGCGTGATTCAAGGTAAAAAGGATGGCCAGTACAAGGCCATCTACATCTACAACATCTGCGACCATGAAGAATGCTTTGCAGAAGTTGGCTCACAGGCCGTCTCCTACACAACTGGCGTACCAGCAGCAATTGGCGGTCGCTTGATGCTTGAGGGCACGTGGTCAGGTGAAGGCGTTTCTAACATGGAGCAAAATGACCCTGATCCATTCATGGATGCACTCAACCAGTATGGCCTGCCATGGCAGTACATCGAACTGAGAGAGGAAGATGCGAAGGCCTTCCGCGTGTCTCAAGGCTAAAGTGCCTGATAGCAATTAATATTCTCAAGACTCAAGTCACCGCGGTGGCTTGAGTCTTTTGCCTGCTTATTTTCTAGCGCGTGGGTGGAACTGCTGGTGCAAGCTTTGCAATCGCTTCTGCTCCACATGGGTATAAATCTGCGTTGTCCCTAAATCAGCATGCCCTAGCATGTCCTGTATCACGCGCAGGTCAGCGCCATTCTCCAAGAGGTGTGTCGCAAAGGAGTGCCGAAGGATATGCGTAAACACATGCGAAGTCAAGCCAGCCTCCAAGGCACGCTTCTTGACGATTTGCAAGAGTCGCTGCCTTGTCAACCCCCTGCCTCTCTGGCTCAAGAAGAAGACACCCTCCTCTCGCCCCATCCCCAGCAGCGAAGGTCTCACCTGATGCCAGTAGCGCTGCAATGCCACCCGTGCGCGCCCACCCAAGGGGACAAAGCGAGTCTTCCCCCCCTTGCCCTCAACGCGGACAAAGCCCTCGTCCCAATCAATTTGCTTGGCCTGCAAGCTCACCAGCTCACTAGCCCTCAGCCCACAGCTATAGAGCAGCTCCAGCATAGCGCAGTCACGCAGGGATAACGGACGCTCATCACTACCGATGAGCTCAAGCATCTGCCCTACTTCTGCCGCTGGCAGGCAATGAGGCAGCGTCGCGGGGAGGCGACCAGCGCGCAGGAGAGCCGCTGGATTATCAACAATGAATTGGCGCTTGCGCAGGAAGCGAAAGAAAACGCGCAGGTGCGCGATCACGAGGCGCGTACTAGATGCTGCCAGCCCGCTCTGACGCAGCTCTCGCAGGTAGAGGCCTAATGTCTCTAGGTGGATGTCAGCAGCCTGCTCATCTCTAGCCTCTGACCAAGCAATGAAGCGGTGTAGGCTCTGCTCGATTGAGATTTGATAGTTGCTGCTCAAACCTCGCTCTGCCGCGAGGTAGAGCAGGAGGGCATCAAGGAGCTCATTCCAGCTTTTGCGAGCCTGCTCAGGCATCATTGTCCTGATGCCGATTCAGGCAGGTCAGGGATATCCATATCATCCACAGCAAAGGGTGCTAGATTGCGTGAAGCCTTTGGAGTCACAGCTGCTTGGGCTTTCCTAGCTTCTTTCTTCTCAATGGCATTCTTGGTCTCGGTGAATTCTTGATTATTCTTACTACTCTTGCTAACTAGAGTGACCATGCGCCCGTTTTTGTCAAGGGAAGCGCTAGAATCTTCATCCAGCTCCATGCCGGGGAAGAGCTCGCTGGTATCGACGCTCGATCCGATAAGTGAGTTCTCCACATCAGGGATGATGAGACTGCCATCGGCGTTAAACAAGTTTGGATCAATAAAGCCCTCGGGCAGTGGCGGAGTAAAGTCACTCTCGCGCATATAACCACGCTCACCCTTGTTCGTCTCGATAAAGTAGTAGATACCCTCACAGGCAATAATCTCGGCATTCTCCGCCTTGACAAGCTGACCCTTGAGCATCTCATCATAGTCAGGATTGCTGATGAAGATAAAGGCCTTGCCTTCATTGATCGTAACTTTTTCACCACCAGTATAGAGCCCTTTCTTGAAGCGCTTGAGACGCTCTGCTTTACGAGCCGTCTCAGCACCCGGGGGGTCTAAGGCGGATTCTGGCATCAGGTGAGGAGGCGTATTATTCTTCAAATCACCCCCCTTGATACCAACACAAGAGGAAATCAGTCCACAAAGGGCAATGAGGGTGAGTTGATTTATCTTCATAGCGATAGATTAACTTATTTATGACTAGTTGACAAGCTCAGTTTTCAACAGGGAAGCTGAAGGCCGCAAGGAGTTGCTGAGCGGCAGAGACGGGATCCATGCGATCAATGGAAACTTTTTGCTCAATGATGGGCAGGCGCGCGGCGACATCAGGGTGGGTCTCAAAGGATTCCAGCAGGGATTCATGCACGAGGGAGCGCACCCATTGCAGGGACTGGCGGCGGCGACGTTGGTACCACTCTCCACTCTCTATCTGACCTACGCGGAAGCTCTCAAGAGTTTGCTCGATGCTATCGATATGGGTACCCTCGACCGCGGAGCAAGTAAGCACCTGAGGTTTCCAGCCCGGGGTGGGGCTTTGCAGGTAGTGCAGCACCATCTTGAGCTCTTGCTGATGTGTGAGAGCTGCCTGATGATTATCGCCATCATCCTTGGTGACGATGAGTAGATCAGCGAGCTCCATAATCCCTCGCTTGATACCTTGCAGGTCATCGCCAGCACCAGTGATGAGGAGGAGGAGAAAGATATCGACCATGGATCGCACGGTGGTCTCACTCTGCCCGACACCGACGGTCTCGATGAGCAGGAAGTCGTAGCCAGCCGCCTCACAGGCAATCATTGTCTCGCGGCTCTTGCGCGCTACACCTCCGAGAGTGCCGCCTGAGGGGCTAGGGCGAATGAAGGAGTTTTTCTGACCAGAGAGTTCTTCCATGCGAGTTTTATCCCCCATGATGGAGCCCTTGGATATCGTGGATGAGGGGTCAATTGCGAGGACCGCCACCTTGAGCCCTCTCTTGCACAGGTACATACCAAAAGCCTCAATGAAGGTAGATTTTCCGGCACCTGGGACACCAGTAATACCGACGCGAATCGCCTTACCTGAGTGGGGCAACAGCTTCGCAACAAGGCGGCGCGAGGCCTCTTGGTCGCGCTTGGCATTACTCTCAATGAGAGTGATGGCGCGTCCGAGCTGGGCGGAGTTACCTGCGAGCACACCCTCAGCGAGAGCATCGGGGTCATGTCGGGAAACGAGGGATTTTTGAGGTGTAGGTGTATTCATAGTGAGGCTGCTTAACTTGGCTCTATCCTACTACGCAGAGGCTGCTAGGGCAAGCAAGATTTGCTGCATGATGAAGCACTTATTTCATACCTAGCTCATCACGAAGGAATGGCGCGGTGACGCTCTTCTTGCTCGCAGCTACATGAGCTACTCGACCTTGGGAGATAATCACCCCCCCCTGCTCCCCTGCCTCGGGGCCAAGGTCAATCATGTAATCAGCCTCCGCGATAAGCTCTAGATTGTGCTCAATGACCACGACGGTATTCCCCATCTCGACGAGACGACGCAACACCCCGATAAGCAAGCGTACATCATGCGGATGCAGCCCAATACTGGGCTCCTCGATGAGGTAGAGATCCTGCGGCATCGCTAGCCCTTTCTTGATGGCAGTCATGGCGGCGCGCCTCCCCTTGATGAGCTCAGCAACAAGCTTAATGCGCTGCGCCTCACCTCCTGAGAGGGTATTGCTGGCCTGCCCAAGGCTGAGGTAGCCAAGCCCTGTCTCGCAAAGCAGCTTCAGGGGGTCGGCAAGTCGGGGCTGTGAAGCAAAGTACTCAGCGGCATCTTCCATGCTCATCTCAAGCACCTCAGCAATATTCTTCCCCTTGTATCGGGCTTGCAAGGTGCGCGAGTTGTAGCGCGCCCCTCGACAGCTCTCACAGAGTACGGAGCACGGAGGCAGGAAATCCATCTCCTGCTTTTGCATGCCTGTACCCTTGCAGCTCTCACAGTTACCAGAGGGGGTATTGAAGGAGAATCTCCCAGCATCAAAGCCGAGGCGCTTCGCATCTGGAGAGCTAGCAAAGAGCTTGCGTATCTCATCAAAGATGCCAATGTAGGTTGCAGGGGTCGATCGAGGGGTCTTGCCGATAGGACTTTGGTCGACTTGATAGAGGGCTCGCAGACTATCCAGCCCCTTGCTGCTCTTCCAGAGGTCGCGCTGCTCGGCAGGCAGTTTAGCCCCTAGTGCCTCACGGACAGCTGGTCCGAGGCTACCGATAATCAGAGAGCTCTTGCCTGCGCCTGAGGGACCTGTAACAACACTGAAGCGCGCACGCGGAATTTTAAGATTAACATCCTTGAGGTTATGCAGGCAGCAGCCTTTGAGCTCAAGGTAATCTACTCCCCGAATGGGCAGGTACTTGCCGCAGTAGGGGTGCTTTTTCTGAGCTTGGTAGGCGAGGGCTAGCCCTGTGATGGAGTCTGGCATTTGGGAGATTTGCTCAAAGCGGCCTTGCGCGATGATTTCTCCACCATGGATGCCAGCCCCTGGACCGAGGTCGATGATGTGATCGGCCTGCTTCATAGTATCGATGTCATGCTCGACGACGAGGAGGGTATTGCCGCGCGACTTGAGCTCAGCTAGCGTGTGAAGCAGCCGCTGGTTGTCCTTGGGGTGCAACCCGATGGTAGGCTCATCAAGGACGTAGAGGACACCACGCAGGGCTGAGCCGAGCTGCGCGGCAAGTCGGATGCGCTGGGTCTCACCACCTGAGAGAGTCGTAGCTGAGCGATCCAGAGAGAGGTAGCCAAGCCCGACGCGCTCCAAGAAGAGGAGTCTCTGCTCAATCTCAAGCATGACATTGCGCGCAATATCACCCTCGCGGCCTTCAAAGTGCCAGCCCTTGATGAGGCTGAGAGCCGCCGTGGCATCCAGAGAACCTAGCGAGGCGATATTGCAATCAAAGAGCGTTACGCCCAAGGCAAAGGAATTGAGGCGCGCGCCCTGACAAGCTGGGCATATCTCTCGACGATCTTCCTTGAGCGCAGCTTTTTCTACATCGCGGTCATAGCGCAGCTCCATCTCTAGAGCAGAGAGTTTATCCTCCTCCTTGAGGCTGACTTTCGACACAAATCCGTGCCCGAGGCAGCGCATGCACCAGCCACGGGGAGAGTTGAAGGAGAAACTCGCAGGCTCAGGCTCAGGATAACTCTCACCACAGCTACCGCAGCTCAGGCGCGTACCCAGCAGCAGCTCGCGCTCAGCGATGAGGAGGCGTACGAAGCCATCGCCCATTTGCAGGGCCCGATTAAGGCAGTCTTGGAGTCCGACATCGTCGCAGTCCTTGCCATTCATCCTGATGTGCCCCGACATGACTGAGAGCTCAGCGAGCACGATATCAATATCATGGTTAGCATAGCGGTCAAGAGGCTCAAAATCGCTCGGGCTCATGAGACGACCATCGGCGCGCAGCAGGGGGTATTTTTTCTTCTCAGCCCAGCGAGCAAGATCAGCGTAGTGACCTTTGCGGTTGCGCACAACGGGAGCAGCAAGCATGAGAGAGGCCGGCTTCTTCGCAAGCTCAGCTTGCAGCAGAACAAATATCTCCTCAGCAGAGCGTCTACCCACAGGCACGTGGCAATGAGGGCAGTGGGCTGTACCAAGCTTGGCGTAGAGCAGTCGCAAGAACTGCCATATCTCAGTAACCGTGCCAACCGTCGACTTGGATCCACCGCGCGAGCGGTTTTGCTCAATCGCCACAGTGGGGGGCAGTCCAGTGAGGCTATCCATATCCGGAGTCTCCATCTGCTCGGTGAATTGACGAGCGTAGGGGCTCATGACGTCCATGAATCGCTTTTGCCCCTCGGCAAAGATGATATCAAAGGCCAGCGTACTCTTCCCACTACCAGAAAGACCCGTGACAACGGTCATCTCATTGCGGCGGATGTCCACGTCAATATTCTTGAGCTGATGGTGACGTGCACCACGCAGGGAGATGCAGTCCGCTATCATTGTCTCATGCTCACTAGGCAGGGTAGAGATCGGGGCAGCCTTTGGCGTACCTTTGATACCCAGAGCATCAGCGAGGTAGGCATGGGTATAGCCCCTGCCCGACTCAGAGACCTGCTCAGGCGTACCTTGGGCGACAATTTGCCCGCCCTCACGTCCGCCCTCGGGGCCGAGATCGATCACGTAATCCGCACACTTGATGAGCTCGATATTATGCTCAATAACGAGCAGGGAATGACCCTCATCCACGAGGCGGTGAAAGACGCGCAGCAGCAGCTCAAGATCGCTAAAGTGGAGACCTGTACCCGGCTCATCGAGGATGAGCAGCTTTTTCTCACCCTCAGCCTCAGAGAGCAGGCGTGCGAGCTTGAGACGTTGATTCTCACCACCTGAGAGCGTATTGAGGGGCTGGCCGAGGCCTAGATGTCCAAGCCCGACATCAAGCAGAATCTGCAGGCGCGAAACAATGCGACGCGCACGCACATTAGACTCATTGGCAAAGAGTTCTTGGGCTTGTCGAACATCCAGCGCGAGCATCTCCGCCATGTTATAGCCCAGCAGTTGCAGGCTGAGAGCTTGGGGGCTGTATCGAGCACCCTCGCAGAGCGCGCAGGGGACAAAGATATCAGAGAGGAACTGCATCTCAACTTTCTCCTGACCGAGACCCGCACAGCGAGCACAGCGACCATCGCCGCTATTGAACGAGAAGTAACCAGGCTTGAGCCCACGCGCGGCAGCAGCAGGCTCTGCCGCATAGAGGGCGCGGACATCCTCAAAGACGCCCATATAGACAGCTGGGGTCGAGCGCGGCGTGCGCACAATAGGGCTCTGATCGACAAGCAGCACATCAGAGAGCGCAGCCAAGCCATCAATGGAGTCCATGGACTGCTCAGCCTCATCATCTAGCGACCCGGGGTGCGCATGGCCATAGATGACTTGACAGGCGAGCGAGCTTTTACCACTCCCCGAGACACCCGTGAGGCAGGCGTAGAGACCGAGGGGGATATCAACATCAAAATTGCGCAGGTTGTGGCAGTTCACCCCGCGCAGGCGCAGCATCTTCTTGCTCTTGCGCCTCTTTTTTGGCAGGGCAATTTGACGCCTACCAGAAAGATACTGAGCCGTGATCGAGTCAGACTTCGCCAGCTCTGAGGGAGTGCCCGCAAAGACGAGATGCCCCCCAGCAGCCCCACTACCAGGGCCTAGATCTATGAGGTAATCAGCCGCACGCATGACAGATTCCTCATGCTCAACAACAACAAGGCTATTGCCCCTCTCGGCGAGGCGGCGCATGGAGGCAATGAGACGCTCGGTATCGCGCGCATGCAAACCGACGGTGGGCTCATCGAGCACAAAGAGAGTCTCAGTGAGTGCCGCACCGAGGCATGCCGTAAGACTCACGCGCTCAATCTCCCCCCCCGAGAGGGAGCGTGTGAGGCGATTTGCCGCTATGTAGCCCAGTCCCACCTCACAAAGGTAGGCAACGCGGCTGCGAAACTCACGTGCCGCCTGCTGGAGGCTGCGATCATCACCCAGTCGAGGCAGCACCTGCTCATCGAGCCATGGCAGTAGCTCATCCATGGGCATCGCCTGCAGCTCAGGCACCGTCTTGGCGCCTACCGTAAAGGCCAGAGCCTCGGGGCGCAGCCGCCCACCATGGCAGGATGAGCAAACCGAGTAGACGCGGTAGTAGCCGAGAAAAACACGCACGCTCATCTTGTGGGCGTGCTTCTCCATATCGGCAAATATCCCATCAAAGCCATACCAAAGCCCCTGTGCGCTAGCCTCCCATGGGTCAAGCTCAGCAGCCTCTCCATGGATGACCCAAGCACGCTCATCATCACGCAGCTTCTCCCAAGCAATCTTGAGGCGCACAGCCTTGCGCTTGCGATTAGCGGCAATGAGATCATCATAGCACGCCGAGAGCGTCGCCGAGCTGAGCATCTTGAGAGCCCCATCCGCAATGCTTTTATCAGCAATCACGCCACGCGTATAATCGTAGGAGATAGAGCGACCATAGCCCTTGCAGTCGGGGCATGCACCCAAGGGAGAATTACCAGAAAAAAGACCAGGGCGAGGCTCTAGCAAGGGATACCAGTCCGCGCGATAGGAGCTCGTAGGCTGCCAAATCCCCTCCTGTGAGAGCAGGGAGATATGCAGCACATCCTGCCCAAGACGCATGGCCGTCTCCATCGCCTCCATGAGACGCTGGCGGTTCACATCGCTGATTTTCACGCGGTCTTGGATAAGCATCCAAGCACCCTCAGGCATGGAGCTGAGGCTAGAGAGCCGCTTCACCTCCCCATCCAGCAGCACACGGAGATAACCTTGCCCCTCAAGAGCTTGACTCATCTCATCAAAGCTGCCAACAGGCTCAATCTCAAAGCAGATGAGAGCATCCACCCCCAGCGCAGCCTCAAGCAGACGCAGCACCACGGACTGAGCAGACTCCGGGCGTATGAGATTACCCTGCGCATCATGACCAATGGCGAGGCGTGCAAAGATGAGCTTGAGATACTCATTGAGCGCAGTCATCGTGCCCACCGTAGAGCGAGAGTTCTTCACCGAATTGCGCTGACCCAGCGCAATGGCAGGCGGGACATTCTCGAGCGAATCCACATCGGGGCGGCTCATCCTATCCATGAACTGTCGCACATAGGGGGAGAAGGTCTCGACATAGCGGCGCTGCCCCTCTGCGTAGAGCGTACTCATCGCCAGCGAGCTCTTACCACTACCGCTGGGACCTGTCACCACGCTAATACCGCGCAGGGGCAAGTCCACATCAATGGACTTCAAATTATGCTCACGCGCCCCACGAATCTGGATAAAACCAGCCTTAGTCTTCATGGAATGATTCTAGCATAGCCCCCCGCCGCAATAAAGCTTCGTATGTGTCTTGCTGCTGGTATCGGGCTGCAGCAAGCGAGCTCAAGATGATTCTGATTTATTTCTCAGGCGTACTTTTCTTCATCAATTGATTTAGACGATTCTCAACATGCTTGATCACAAGATCTGATCCATCCACGGAAAAATGATCATCATCCCAATAGATAATTTCACCTTGATCTCCGTTTATTTTTAATTTGTGCTTATCGGGAAAGAAGAAATCCTCCACATCAACGACAGTGATTAATCCTTCCTTCTCCATATCATCCAACAAGAGATTCGTTCGTTGACTTCTCTTTATATAGTCTGCGTAACTTGCTATATTTCCCGTATAATCTGGCGAGAACTTGTACGCGTATGTTCTTGCCTGCCTATACGCTTTCGAATCAAATCCTTGCTCTGGGCTCGGCTGCAAAACAATCAACGTTTTGCCCATCGCCTTAATAGCATGGGCAAATTGCCTTAAGCCGACCTCCATGATACTTGCCGAATCAAGCAAATCGGGCTTCTGCTTATGCTTTAAAACAATCTTCATATAGGGTGGCTCATTATTAGCCCCCTCAATATATGAATTTAATCGAGATGAGGCAATCACATAATCAATATTTTCCTGCCTTGACAACCACTCTAAAATTGCTTCCATACGCTCAGATGAGGTATTTCCCTTACCTATAACATCTACATGTCTAGCTAAGAGACGCGACCTATTAATATAAAGGCCATTAATTTGATTACGCTCCGAATAAGCATTCATTGCAGACACATAATGCATAGCATGACTATCCCCGATCAACACATAGCGAGGATTAACATCTTCGCCAAGCACTTTAAGAGCCTTCGATTCTTCCTCTTCTCCAGCGCTCTTCGGGTAGTCACCCAAAGTTGAATTTGGTAATTTCTTAAAACCATAGAAACTGCCATCATCTGTGACGATTATCCCCGAAGCCCTCGCTAACACGGGCACTTTTACCACGAGCACAGCGTAACTGATGACGAACACCGACGAAAGAGAAGTGATAATCAGACCCCTTTTCAAACTCCAGTTTGTACTAAAACGCACAGGCATCTCCACGTACCGCCAAGAGAGGTATGCCATCATCAAAGAAAGCAGAAAAACAGATGCCAGCCCCCATGGATTCTCAGAGTTAAAGCTGTAGTAATTCCAGTAAACAATAAGCGGCCAGTGCCACAAGTATAATGAATAGGAAATTTTCCCAACAAAAACGAAAGGAGACGATTTGAGCAGCTTGCCAATCAGCCCGAAACAACCATAACGAATGAGCAACGCCGTACCTAAAACAGGCGGTAAGGCCATCAATCCGGGGAACATCGTTGCATCATCATAGGCAAAAAAAGGAAGCACGCAGAGCAACAAACCTAGATAGGCATAAATCTTGAAGGAAATCCCCTCCTCCGCGCTATTAACTCGAGGCCAGTAAGCCAGCAGCGACCCAGCCAAAAGCTCCCAGGCACGCGTCGGTAATAAAAAGAAATTAAAGGTATCTGCACCAATAATATTACAGAAAATCGATAAGCCTAACGAAGCAAGCGCCAACACAGAGAGAACAACAAAGCTCCGCCTTATCCCCACACGAAAACAGAGCAACATCAGCAATGGAATAACCATATAAAACTGTTCCTCAACCCCTAAAGACCAAAGATGAAGCAAGGGATTATTAGCGCTATCTAGGTCAAAATATCCTGAATTCTTATAGAAAAACACATTCGTCACAAAGGCCCCGCTATACCTCGCCGCACGTAGTATCGACTCCAACCCCTCTCCAGCATAAAGAAAGAGTGATGAGAGCAAGACAGCCAGGATAAGAACCGCGTAAGCCGGAATAATACGCCGTATACGCTTACTATAGAAATTAGCAATCGAGAACTGACCCTTCTTTGAGGAATTGAGAATCCCCTGCGTAATCAAATAGCCAGAAATTACAAAGAAAATATCAACACCTACATAACCGCCGGGGCAAAGCGAGGCAAGAATATGGTAAACAACGATGGGCAAGACCGCCAGCGTCCTAATACCATCGATATGCGGGTAATAATTTTTATGCAAGGTTTCCACATTACGCTCTGACGACATGAGAGAATTATAACTAAGACTAACTTAAAGTCAATAGCAATACGCCATCACATACCCCTTGCAAAAAGGATCCCCGTATGTGTCTTGCTACTGGTATCGGGCTGCAGCAAGCGAGCTCAAGAAAATTCTGATTTATTTCTCAGGCGTACTTTTCTTCATCAATTGATTTAGACGATTCT
>CAMQZC010000009.1 GCA_947039485.1 uncultured Verrucomicrobiales bacterium
TCGGTGCTGGCGTAAGCTACAGCTTCTAAAAAAGCACAGTCTCACACAAACGAGACAAGCATTAATCTTTCTGCCCTCCCCATTGTTCTGGGGAGGGCAGGAATTGATGTGCTGGTTACACCGACACCCCACCAGAGGTGAGGTAGAAATCCAGCGCTACACAAACAGAACAATACTGGTTACACCGACACCCCACCAGAGGTGAGGTAGAAATCCAGCGCTACACAAACAGAACAAAAATCTAACATCTTTGCATGTTAACTACAATTGTCACTCTCCATCTATCTAATAATCCTATTATATACAAAAAAATACTAAAATGAAAATTCACATCAATCTTCGACTCCGCAAGGCTCTCATTGCCGCCTTCGCAGCAGCAGCCATCTGCTACACCCTGCCGCACTCTGCGGCGCACGCAGCAGATCTGCCAAATCTCACAACAGCCAACACGATCACGCTCAACGATGATAGCGCTCATAGCTATGACGCCAATGAGCAGAAATACAGCCAGAGCAGCACTCATACCGTTGCTGCAGAAACGGGCCACATCGAGGTCGATATAATTGGTCTTGAATCTATTGGTTGGGAGCCCCCTGTTGACCCTACGGAGATCAATCTCGATGAACATGGCAAGGTAGACCTTATTACCATCAACTGCAGCGCAAACTTCACGGGTGAGGACGAATATAGCAGATACCAAAGTGATGCCCTCATCACTGGTGGCTCCACTTATGAGGGAGATATCGTGATCAATGTTACTAAGCTAAAAGGTGCGGAAGGGTGGCGTGAACTTGACTTTAACCTAGGCTCATTCGGCTCAGAGGAATCTATCAATCTCGCAGCAGGTAAGACGCTTACGGTAAACACTAGAGGCAAAGAAGCCATTAACCCCGAAGATCCCGAAGATCCTTTTTATTTCATCGGTCGGGTATATATTCATGATAAGCTGACAGGCGCTGGATCAGTAGTCTTGACAGACGATGGTGTTAAGAACGATAATGATGATCTCTTTCTCACTGGCGATAACAGCTACTCGGGTGGTACTGTGATAAACGGTGGTAGTCTGATACTCATGCATGCCAATGCCGCAGGAACGGGCGACATCACACTCAACGGTGGTTACCTATACATCTTCGATGACGATCCAACAGCCACAGTCAAAAACAACATCACAGTTACTAGCAATGCAGAAATAACCGTCAGTGACAGATACTCAGGTACAGCTACCGTCACGCAGCAAGCTACACTGATCGCTTTTGGATCTTCTGAAAAAGCCACATTCGCTGTCGGAGAAGGTGCAACTCTGCAAATGAGCCATGAATATTATCCTGTGATTCCTGAGAATCCTGAGAATCCTGAGTTCGATAATAAATATCGGCCTGACGCTATTTCTATAAACGAGGTTACACTTAACGAAGGCTCTACGCTTGATCTATTTGACGAAAAGGGGGAGATCTACTGGATAGATGATACGGATAAAGCCGCGATAGCGGCAGAGTTAGCGAAAATGGAAATGGAAGCTACAGTGACTATCGGTAAGCTCACCGCCACAGGGGCAACGATCGAGGGAAACTTGACAGACTCCAACGTCACGCTCAATAACAGCAGCAGCATGGAGGGGAACTTGACAAGCTCCAACGTCACGCTCAATGACAGCAGTCTGAAGGGGAACTTGACAGACTCCAACGTCACGCTCAATGACAGCAGTCTGAAGGGGAACTTGACAGACTCCAACGTCACGCTCAATAACAGCAGTCTGAAGGGGAACTTAACAAGCTCCAACGTCACGATTGATAACAACAGCAGCCTGACAGGCGAGCTTATCCTTGATGGCACACTCACCCTTAATGACACACTCTCGCCTACAGGTGAGATAGGTGAGATTTCCTCACTAGGCAGCCTTGTAGTCAATGAAGGTAGCTCCCTCACGCTGGACAACATCTTTGATTATAAAGAAGGCAGTCACGATATTATCTCCATTACAGGGGGTATCACAGGGCTTGATAAGCTCAAGATTAATGGGCTTGAAGGGATCACGACACGCGCTCAATACTCACTGTCTGATAATGGTGGCAATCTCGTCCTCAGCGTGATCGGTGAGGCTGCTGATCTGGAATGGGGTGAAAACGTGAATGGCAACTGGGGCGTCGGAGAGACTGGGGCTGAGTGGGCAACAAGCTCACAGGAAGACAAGCACTACTATGACGGTGACAAAGTTACCTTCAACGGTGGCACGGTGACCCTCGTTGGTGATGTGGCTCCTAGTAGCATCACGGTGACTGGTGAAAATGACACGACCATTACAGGCGCAGGCAGCATTGTCGGTAACACAGGCTTGGTCAAGAAGGGATCTGGCACGCTAGAGCTCAACACCAAAAACGCCTACAGCGGTGGCACTACGGTATCTGATGGTACACTGAGCCTCGGCCATATCAATGGCGCAGGAACGGGTATCATCACGCTTAGCGGTGGCGCTCTCGACCTCAACGCTCATGCAGTGGCAAACAATATCACTGTCAATGGCAATACTAGCATCAGTGATGGTGGTTACTATCTGGGGCAACTCACGATGGTATCGGGCACACTCAGTGGTGATATCAACCTCGCAAAGGGCAATATTCTCACAAAAAGCGATGATGTCAATTACGACAATTACATGCGCGCCATCTCTGGTACGGTATCTGCCACCCTATCGGGTGATGGTGGTATCATCAAGACTGGTGAAGTTGATGATGTTTTGACTCTCTCCGGAGTCAACAGCTACACAGGTGATACTATAGTAACTGGTGGTACGCTGAGCCTCGGTAATGTCGATGCTCTTGGTGCTAGCAATGTATTGCTGCAAGGCGGTACTCTCGACCTCGCGGGTAAAGCCGTGGCAAACAAAATCACTGTCAATGGCGATACTAGCATCAGTGCTGGTGATTCCTATCTGGGGCAACTCGCGATGGTATCGGGCACACTCAGTGGTGATATCAACCTCGCACAGGACATGATCGCTACCTCTGGTACGGTATCTGCCGACCTATCGGGTACTGGTGGTATCGACAAGACTGGTGAAGGTGAGTTAATTCTCTCCGGAGACAACAGCTACACAGGTGATACTAGAGTAAATGGTGGTACACTGAGCCTCGGTAATGTCAATGCTCTTGGTAAGGGCGCCCTCCATGTCACTGGTGCAGGTCTCGACCTGACTGGCTTGGGCGGTGATACGCTGAATCTCACTGATGTATCGACCATCTCTGGTGCCACGCTGAGTATTGCCATTGATGCAGAAAGCTTTGCCAACACTCTGACCCCTCAGACTGTCTTTAGCGGAGCCGATATGACCATTAGCAACAGCAGCGTGCTTCTCACAGCGCTGGATGATGACACTCTGAAGGCACTGCGCGAGCTGACCGATACAGAGGGTGTGACGATTTTCGAGCTGGGTGATAACGTTACACTCGGCGGAGATGGAAATCTCGAGGTAGTCGTGGATGGTATGCTAGGGAAGTACATCAAGAACGCAGAGTTCAACGATAAGGGTGATCTCATCGTTGACATCAACACAACCTTCTACGAGGATGCGATTGTCAGCGGCAATGGTGCTGCAGGTATGGAGATGATTAAGAGTGTCTATGAAAGCGTTAATCCTCAGTCAAACCCCAGTCGCTATGCGGATCTTTCCGCAGCGATGAACTCGATTGATAAGATGCTTGTTGCAGGTGATCACTCTGGCGTCAACAAGCTCTCTGCAGCAATTGCAGGTGCTAGCACAACGGCTCTTGGTAGCTCAATGATGAGTGAGCTTGAGCGTCAGATGCGCAGCAGCCGCAGTCGTGCGAAAGCAGCGATGACAACAGCTAGCAATGAGAGCTACTCTGCATGGATTGCAGCTGAGAGCAACTTTGACAGCTTGGGCAATGATGGCACCTCTCTGGGTCATAGTCTGAGCAGCTGGGGCGGTAGCTTCGGTGTTGATATGGCCGCGAGCGAGGATGTGCGTATGGGTATCTCATTTACCTCGATGTATGGTGATGTAAGCACTGATAAGCTTGACCACGGTGATGGCTCACTGGACACACAGTTCATCAGTCTCTACGCTCAAGCCCAATCTGGCAAGTGGTCCCACAATATGGTCATGAGCTTTGGCTGGGGTACTGCCGAGATGGATCGCCGCGTCAGCCATGCCAATGGCACGTATAACACCAATGGTGAGACGGACACAGCTGGTTGGGGGCTTGCCTACGAGGCTGGCTACCAGCTCGACAAGAACTGGCAGGTCATCGCAGGGGCAGCGCTCCACAACAGCAGTGTTGATTCCTACAAGGAGAGTGGTAGTGATGCCGCACTCAATGTGGGCAAGCAAGAGAGTACTTGGTCCACATTTGGCTTAGGTATGGCACTGCAGACTGCGGCTGGCGAGAATACAATCAACCGCAACTGCATGTTTAATGCTCGCGCCATGGCCAAGCTCTATACTGGAGATCTCGACTCTAGTAGCAATATTTCTCTGCTCGCAGGTGGCAACTCCGCTACCGTCCAAGGAACTGAGGCTGGCGCCTTTGCCTTTGAGATGGGTACTGGGGTAATCATACCTGTATCTAGTAGCAATGGAGACATTTTCATCGATGCTGCCCTGCAGCTTCGCTCTGATCAAAGTAGTGTGAATGTATCAACAGGCTATCGCTTTAGCTTCTAAGAAATGACTTTTTCCCAGTCAGGACACCTCTGACGGGAATGGACATGGGTTATTTCCCAAACTAAGTAGTTAGCTACACACGCTGCGCGGAGCCCCCTTATAGGGACTCCGCGTTTTGCGTGGGCATATGTTAATGAAAAAGCTTGCATTTTCGCGCCAAGAGTGTAGCCTATATCCTTAGATATGAACATTGAGCAATACCACCTTGGCAACTACTCAGGCAGCAGCAAGCACAGCAGCTTTGCGATGGTTCCAATTGATGAGGCACAGCGCGAGATGCTCTCAACTGTACATCGCAACAGCTTCTTTCAAATCATCCTGCTCAGGCAGGGGCAAGGTCGATACTTTGTAGGCTTGGAGCAATTTAGCATCAGCGCACCTGCTATTTTCTTTATCTTCCCCCGTCAGATATCGAGCCTAGAGCTCAGTGAGGACGCTCAAGGAGATTTGCTGATGTTTGATGAGAGTATTTTTTGCTCTGCCATCCTCGCCAATGAGCTCAAGGAGTATAATATTGGACTACATCAGCGTGTCAACTTTCTTAGCTACGAGGGCAGAGAGCCACTCTTTGAGGATATCCTGCGCAGCAAGCAGCAGATTGATGCACTGGAGCAGCCCCTCAACAATATCCGCGAGATTGAGCGCAAGTTCTTTTGCAAAATTATTATTCTCAAGATTATTGACTCTGCCCCTCCGCATGATTTCCAAGGGGTTGAGGATGCAGATTTGGGTGCATACATCTCCTTCCGCAAGCTGGTGGATGAGCAGTTCTCCAGCGAGCGACATGTGGAGAGCTACTGCCAATCACTCGGTGTATCGGCAAAGAAGCTTAACCTACTCTGCAAGAAGTTTGCTCAGTCCAGCCCCCTCAAGCTCATTCACGACCGCCTGAGTACTGAGATTAAAAAGATGCTCATCTTTGAGGAAATGCCGATGAAGGAGATTGCCTACAGTCTTGGCTTTGAATCCCAGTCCGCGCTCAATAAGTACATCTTGAGCAAGTTTGACTGTAACCCATCGCAGCTCAAGGAGAAACTGCGCGAGGAAGCAAGCATGATTTCATCGAGAAAATAACAAGGCGACAAAAGGGAAAATCAAAGGCGCAAATGGGCAAGCATCTAGGCTCTACAAGCAGCATTCATCTGCTATGATGGGTGTATGGCAAGACTATTCCAAACACCCGAACTTTATCATGGACTTGGATCCATTGAAGAACTCAAGAACATCAGCGGCAAGAAGGCGGTCATCGTCATCGGTGGCAAGTCCGTCCGAGAGAACGGCAGCCTCGCAAAGGTAGAGTCCATCTTGGACTCCATCAATATCGAGCACTGCATCGTCGATGGCGTCGAACCAGATCCATCTATCGAGACAGTACGTCGTGGCGCTGAAGCTTTCCTCGCATTTGAGCCCGATTGGATCATTGGCTTGGGCGGTTGCTCAGCTATTGATGCGGCTAAGGTCATGTGGGCTCTCTACGAGCACCCAGAGCTTAGCTTTGATCAGATGAAGCAGATTTGCGGCATCCCAGCCCTGCGCACAAAGGCTCGCTTTGCAGCGATCCCTGCTACCAGCGGTACAGGCACAGAAATAACAGCTCTCGCCGTTATCACCGACCGAGCAAAGGGCGTCAAGTACCCCATCGTCTCCCATGAGCTGCTCCCTGATCTCGCCATCGTTGATGGAGACCTCTGCAAGAGCATGCCATCCAACATCACCGCTAACACCGGTCTTGACGCACTCACTCACTGTGTTGAGGCTTACGTCTCCAACATCAACGATAACTACGCTGATGTCCTCGCCAAGGGCGGCATGGAGCTCGTCTTCAACAATCTTGAGACTGCCTTCAATGAGCCTCAAAATGGTGATGCACGACAGAACATGCACGATGCCTCCTGCATGGGTGGCTACGCCTTCACCAACGTATGGTTGGGCATCGCTCACTCCTTGGCTCACCAGATTGGTGCGGTCTATGGTATCCCCCACGGCTGTGCAAACGCTATCGTACTGCCCAACGTCATCCGCTTCAACGCGAAGGCCACTGATCGCTACAACGATCTTGCTAAGGTAATTGGTAAGAAAGACGCAGAAGATTTTGCAGAGGCTATTGAAGAGCTGCGCAGCAAGGTTCTAGTCGTTGGATCCATCAAGGAATTTGGCGTGAGCCAAGAGGATTGGTACGCACGTGTCAAGGAAATGTCAGCTCACGCATTCGCTGACGCTTGCACGAGCTTCAACCCCCGCGTCCCCACACTTGAGGAAATAGAGCAGGTCTTTAACTGCTGCTACGAGGGTAGCAAGGTGACTATCTAAGTTCTCTACAAAACTCAAATATAAGCCAGGCCGCCTCCCGAGATTGGGAGGCGGCCTGATTGCTTTAGAGAGCTCTTTTAGCGGGATGAGAGAGTGGCTTGCATTTGCGATGCTATCACAAATGCAGGCTACGCCCAAGATCATCTAGCTCTATCTCAATGATTCTTCCTCAATGATGGATGGAGCCTTTTACTCATTAGTGTCTCGGGGCAGCTCGATGCCTATCTCCCATGCGCGGGGCTCATCGCATGGCGCAGTGCGGTCCTTGCGCATGATGACGCGTGTGCCTGAGGCTGAGCCTTTGCTTGAGCTCTTGCGGATGATCTTGATGCCTGTATTGAGGTACTCAAGCTCATCACAGAGGGCGCGACGCGCGAGGAAACGATTGCTCTCGCGCTCGCGCTCACGATGACAGCGTACGACGATGCCGCTGGGCACGTGGCGCAGATTGACACAATTATTAGTCTTGTTGACCTTTTGTCCCCCCTTCCCCGAGCCGCGCACGAAGCTTTCGACGAGGTCGCGATCCAAGATGCCGAGGCGCTTTATGCGCTCGATTAGCTCTTGTCTTTTACTAGCTGAGATGGGCATGGCTGTCTCTTAGCAGCCAATATTAACCTCACCACGCAGTAGCTCGCCATCGGTAAAATGATGATTGCCACGCAGTGTAAGCTTGCGCACATGCTTGAGGGATGGTACACCGAGGGAGTCGAGGGAGTCCACAAGCTTATAAATCTTGCTATCAAGATCAACGATAGGTGGAGTTCCTCCACATTCCGCGGCCAGTGACATGCTGCCGTCCTCGTCAATTTCTACCGCATCAGAGCGCAGCATGAGCAGGTCTGAGCAAGTCTTGACGGGGAAGAAGCGAGCACGCGGCACGCAGACTGCTCGAGAGCCGACAAAACACTCAATGGCAGCACCCATGGCGGTCTCAAGCTGGTAGACTGCGGGGCTCGATGCATCGCGTGGGTCGAGGGTCTTGCTATTACAGATGACTGGCAGGGGGACGATGCCCTTATTCTCCTCAAGCAGGCTCTTGAGGGCATCAAGGCGCAGCCAAAGGCTGTTGGTGTTGAAGAATTGGTGCTTGTTGATGTCTTGGAACTGATTCATATCAGCATCAGAGCACTGAGCGACCTCGCGCAGCAACAGCTGACCATCCGTCTTGCGCATGGCGAGGTGTCCGCCCTTCTTGTCAGCCTCAGTGCGCCGTGTGACCTCCATGATGAAGGGGGCGCCACTAGCGGCAAACCAGCTCAAGAAGCGGCTGTCCATCTGGGCACCAAGGTTGTCAGAATTGGAGATAAAGGCGTACTTGACCCCTGCATCCAGCAGCTTATCAAGCCAACCAGAGCCCAGCAGCGCAGGATAGATATCGCCATGCCCAGGGGGGCACCACGCGAGATCGGGTTGCGTGGGTGAGCTCACGGGGAGCAGGCTCTGGATGAGGAGCTTAGGCACCTTGTTTTGCAGCATTTCTACGCGACTCGCATCGCCAAATCCACCCTCAGCATAGCGGCTCAGGTGCGCCATGGTATCAGCGGAGGTGGAGAAGGAGTTCATCAGCAGCAAGCTGACGGGCGCATCGGCGCGGCGGCGCAGGCTCTGTACCTGACGGACGGCTACATCGAGGAAGTTGACACCCTCTTTGATAGGAAGTAGACTCTTCGCCTTTTGCAAGCCCATGCTCGTGCCTAGCCCACCGTTGAGCTTGATGATGACAGATTGTGCCAGCAGGTCGGCATCGGCCTCAGGGCTGCTAGCGATGAGACTCTCCCACTCCTCCACACCATTGGCGGGCAGGATGTCCTCCTCAGCAATAATCATGCTACGGTTGGAGCTGAGCGTCTCTACGCTGTATTCAAAGGCGTCAATGGCGGCTTGGGAGAGTCCCTCAGCACGCATAATTTGAGCGATAGCGGTGAATGATGATTTCATGAGATATTTAATTATTGGTTGATTATTACTTTTTTTTGGAATATTTGGCGAACTTGATGTCGACGCCTCGCACAGCCCAAGCTGTTTCAAATGTTTTTTGGAATTTTTCAGGCTTCTTATCTCTCGCGTAGAGGCGAGAGAGAGCCTTCTCTTTATCCTTGCCTCGGTAGGTATCGGAGAGATAGCTCCTAAAGTTACGCACGCCTAGATTCTGCTCCATATGGACAAAATAGCAAACGCACATCACCGAGAGCAGATAGGTATTAACCCCCGCGCCCATGTAGGCATACGCCTCCTCCTGCTCCATGGTGAGAAACTCATGCAGGCTAAAGGGGAACTCCATATCGCCCTGAGACTTCGCCTTATTGACGATGGTGCGGTAGCACTTGTTGAAGTTGAGTTTATAGCCATCGTAGGGCACGTAGCCCACGTACTCAGACATGCCCTCATTGGCCCAGATTGGCAAATTATTAAGTGCGGTACACTGATGGGTGATCTCATGCACCAGCACGTGGGAGTCAACCACGCGGCCTTGGAGGCTACCATCGGGATTGATGCCGATGGAGTCAAAGGGGACGAGCACCTCATCATCGATAATATCCTTCTCCTTCATTGACTTGACACCCATGCGCTTGGTGGAGCGAAATACCCCAGCACTGTTCGCGGATGCACCTGCCGCGACATAATCATCCATCGTTGCAAAAAGCCTCGCTTTGAGCTTATCCTTGCTCGGGCGTCTCTTCTTGGCGCGGTGAATAGGAATAGCCTTGGAGATGGCCATATTGGCCGCGTAAGCACACTCAAAGAGTCGAGCAATAGCCTTTTGTGAGCCCGTGGAGAGCTTTACAGGAGAATGGAAGATGTAATTAATTGTCTCATAGTGATAGCCATCATGCTCTTCACCGCGCTTAGGCTTCTTACCTGACGCCTTCATGCGCAGGTTGCGCGGTGGGCGGACGGTCGTGGGCCATTTAATAGGCTTATCAATCTCCTCCTTATCCGCCTCGCTCATCTTCCCCTCATCAACATTCTTTCCTGATGGAGCTGGTTTCTTTCCATCATCAGCTCCCTGAGCCTCTATTAGCGGAGGCAGAGAGAGGGTGAGGAGGAGGAGGAGAGAAATGATGAGCTGGAGAGAGCGTTTCATGGCGGTGGTATCTTTGTGACTTTAATGGGTCAGTCCGTCCTTCTTCGCCTGATTCCAGTAAGCGTATTCAGAGCGATTGAAGTCGACGTACTCGGGTGAGAGGTCAGTGGTGTAAACTCGATAATGGGCATCGCCCATGTTGAGGTTGATGAGCACATTAAAGTTGCGCGCCAGCACGGCATCACGCAGCTCATCGCTGGGGGTAGTGGTCTGCTCGCCCTTGCGGCATGCGGGTAAACCTGCAATATCAATATCAATCTTTTCCTCACGCACGAGGCTACCTGCGTAGCCCACAGCGTGGATGATGCGACCCCAGTTGGGGTCATTGCCATTCCACGAGCTCTTGACAAGGGCAGACTTAGCGACGCCCTCAGCGACTTGCTTTGCCTCTTGGTCATTGGGGGCTCCGATAACATCCACTGTGACAAACTTAGTCACACGCTCACCGTCTTGAACGATGCGCTTGGCCATCTCGAGCATGACATCATGTAGAGCACGCTCAAAAGTTACCCACTCGGGGTGGCTGGGCGAGAGACTCACGCCTGCCGCACCATTAGCCATGACAATGGTCGTGTCATTCGTACTCATATCGCCATCAATTGTTACGCGGTTAAAGGAGTACTCAACGCCAACACGCGTGATAGCATCCAGATGCTCCCGCGCCACAGCAGCATCCGTCGTGATGAGGCAAATCATGGTAGCCATGCAGGGGCTAATCATCCCAGCGCCCTTGCAGCAGGCACCTATGCGTACAGGCTTGCCCTCAATCTCAATCTCAATGGACATCTCCTTCTCACAAGTATCACTCGTGATGATGGCAGAGGCGAGATCGTGCCCCTTTTGATCGCTGAGGTCACGGCAGAGCTCAGGCAGACGGGGCTCGATGCGCTGCATAGGCATAGGTAAGCCGATGACACCTGTCGAACAGACGCCAATTTCTCGAGCCATAAGTCCGAGTTCCTCAGCAATCACCGAGCACTGCTTGCGAGCAACCTCGATACCTGACTCACCCGTGCAGGCGTTGGCATTGCCACTGTTGACAACCACTGCGCGATAGTCACCCTGCCTGAGATTCTCCTGCGAGACACGTACGCATGCCGCACGCACGCGATTCGTGGTAAATGTAGCAGATGAGCTGCATGGAATAGTGGAGTATAAAAGAGCTAAATCAAGGCGTGTCGCAGTGGGATTTTTGATACCGCAGCTAATAGCATTAGCTACGAAACCCTTGGGCGCAGTCACGCCTCCAGATACTAAATTGTAGGGGCAATCGGTCATAGTCGTAAAACAGAAGTCTATACAGATTACTCTAGCACAAAACAAGCCTCAGGCAAGGCTAAAGTCACAGAACCTACCCTTCTCAATCATCTCCTCAAGTCGAGCGAGACACTTAGCTATCTTTCACCGCGTCTGGATCCGCATCAAGACGCACCCACACCCCGCAGCCCAAAGAAAAGATTGCTCCCCACACAGAGCTTGTGTTAGCATAAAGAAATATCAGCACGACCCTAGCACCATGCCCCCCCGCCCCATCTACAGCGCCCTCCTCTCCATCATCATCACCCCTCTGCTCAGCGCCGAGCAGGCAGAGCGGCCCAATATATTGCTCATCGTCGCAGAAGACGCATCCCCTGACTTCGGATGCTACGGCAACACAAGCGTCACAAGTCCTCACATCGACAAACTCGCAGCCGAGGGCATCCAATTCAACAATGCCTACTCAAGCTACTCCGTGAGCAGCCCCGCAAGAGGATCCCTACTAACAGGGCTCTACCCACACCAAAATGGACAAATGGGACTAGCCACCCACAACTACCAAATGTTTCCCGGCATCAAAACTCTGCCCAAATACCTCAAGGAGCTGGGATACATCACAGGCAATATCGGTAAAATCCACGTCAATAACGAGGCGGACATCCCCTTTGACTACTGGCAAATCCGCAGCTCTAACTTCGGCAAAAAAAACCTCTTTGATTACGCAAAAAAAGCAACAGAGTTCATCAACACCGCTGATGGCGAGCCATTTTACCTCCAAGTTAACTTCCCCGATTCCCACTTCCCCGTCCAGCGACAAGTACAAGGCCGCCCTCACAACATCGTTGAGCCTAGCTCCATCAAAGAGAGCCTCCCCTATGTAGGCATCCTCTCCCCTCGAATCAAGGAGAACATAGCCAACTACTACAACTGCATCAACCGCCTTGATGAGTCCGTTGGCATGCTCATACAAGCCCTCAAAGAAAGCGGACAATACCACAACACCTTCATATTCTTCATATCTGACCACGGTGCCCAATTTTCACGCGCCAAAGTCACAAACTACGAGGGTGGGCTCAAAATCCCCCTTCTCATCAAATACCCCGACAAGCAAATGGCAGGCAAGCAAAACGACAAGCTTGTCTCCATCATCGACTTACTCCCCAGCTTCATCGACATCGCTGGAGGGCAAGCCAGCAAGGAGCTAGCAGGTCGTAGCTTAATCTCCCAGCTTGAAGGATCCACCCCATGGCGCCGCGAGCTCTACGCAGGCGGACTGGGGAGCTACCCCTCCAACACCTACCCAAAGCGCAGCGTACGCGATGAACGATTCAAACTCATCATCAACGAGTACGCCCCCCAAGCCAACCCTGCCTACCAATGCTATAGTAACGCCAAAGGCCACTACAGCGCAGGCTGCATCCCCCAAGAGATTCAATCAGCACCCAAGCACATACGCGACGCCTACGCCCTCTGGTCAGCCCCCCCAAATACGAGCTCTACGACCTCATCAACGACCCCTACGAGTGGGTCAATCTCTCCTGCTCCCCCCAACACAGCGCCACACTCAAACGACTCCAAGCCAGCCTCAGGCAATGGCGCATAGAGACCGGTGACATGATTGTCTACCCAGAGAAGCTTGAGCAGCTGCGCCAAGAGATGAATCAACTCCTCAAGAATCAGATCAACTATCGCCACAAAAAATTCAAATATGACTACCTCGATTACCTCCGACCCAAGCCTCAAGCCGCCGCGCTAAACCATCAGCCATGATAAGCGCCAACACCTCAACTCTTGACAAGGTGAATTAACAACGCGCGCAAAGCCATCTTTGAGAGGCAGCGCGCTTTCACTTATTATTGATAAGACTCAATTTTGTCTTGTAAATATGCTCTTAGGGCGATAAAATGCCGCCTCTTACAACATCATATCTACATTCAAATAATGAAATGCCCCCAGCTTCAAAAGTTGCCGAGCAAGGCAAAAGTAGAAGAACTTATAAAATCATCGGGTGCTCGCGTCACGCGCCAGCGCAAAGCTGTCTTAGAGACAATCTACGCTGCCAACGACCACCCAACAGCTAGCCTCATCTATCAACGAGCAAAAAAACGCCGCGCAGGAATATCCTTAGCGACCGTCTATAACAGCCTTGAAAGTATGGTTGCGTCACGTCTTATCAACCAGCTCAATACCGAGAGTGGTCCCTCGCGCTACTGCATCAACATCACGCCGCATGCTCACCTACTGGATGAAAAGAGCAAGCTCGTCATCGATATCACTCTCAAAGAAGGCATCCGCCCCGAGGACGTCTTTGACCTCCCCGAGGGGGTCATCATCAGCCACATGGATACCTACCTCTACGGGGTAATTCCAGATGCAGCACACACAACAACATAAAGTATGAGTCTCCTCATCAAGAATCTAAGCGCTCGCGTCAAAGATGGCGCAACCATCCTCAACAACCTCAGTCTTGAAATCCCCAAGGGCGAAGTACACGCCTTGATGGGACCTAACGGATCGGGCAAAAGCACCCTCTCTAAAGTCCTCTGCGGTCACCCCGACTACGAGGTCATCAGCGGGAGTGCTCATCTAGACGGGCAGGACATCTTTGCGATGGCCGTTGATGAGAGAAGCCGCGCAGGACTCTTCCTCGCTTTCCAATACCCTATTGAAATCCCCGGCGTCAGCATGGCCAACTTCATGCGTGCCGCCATGCAATCTCGCCTTCCAGAGGGTGAGGAGCTCGACGTCATCGGCTTTTATAAGCAGCTTCGCGGCTGCATGAAAGAGCTCAAAATCGACCCGAAATTCACCGCTCGCGCCGTCAATGAGGGCTTCTCAGGTGGTGAGAAAAAGCGCAATGACATCCTCCAGATGAAGATGATTGAGCCCAGCTATGCCATCCTAGATGAGACTGATAGCGGACTGGATGTCGATGCACTACGCATCGTCTCAGAAGGTGTCAACGCCATGCGCGCGCCCTTCCGCAGCTTCCTCGTCATCACGCACTACAAGCGACTGCTCGACTACATCCGCCCCGATGTCGTCCATATCCTGAGCAAAGGTAGCATCGTACGCACAGGCGGCTACGAGCTTGTCAATCATATCGAGGAGCACGGCTTTGACTTCCTTGAGGATATTGATAGCAGCGAGGCCTAACCATAGCACCAACCAGTCAAGAGCATGACGCGCGACGAGGCCACTTTCACCATTGATTCACGAGGAGAGTTCTCCTTCCCCGAGAATCACAAATACGATGCAGGCTATGGACTCACCGAGTCCACCATCGACTACATCAGCGATGCCAAGGGTGAGCCCGACTGGCTGCGCCAGTTCCGCAAGGACGCGCTACGCAAGTTCAACGAGATGCCCATGCCCGAGCACTGGGCACCAGAGAGTCTCAAGAATCTCGACTTTGATAAAATCCGCTACTACCTCGCCCACGGCAATGCCCCCACACGCAACTGGGAAGATGTCCCCGACGAGGTCAAGCGTACCTTTGAGCGCCTTGGCGTCCCAGAACAAGAGCGCGCCTTTCTCGCAGGTGTCGATGCCCAGTACGACTCAGAGACCGCCTACAGCAACATGCAGGAGGAGCTCACCAAGCAAGGCGTCATCTTTGTCAATGCCAACGAAGGACTCATGCAACATGAGGAAATCTTTCGCCCATGGTTTGGCAAGGTCATCCCCGTAGGCGACAACAAATTCTCCGCGCTCAACCACGCAGCCTTCTCGGGAGGCTCCTTCATCTACATCCCCAAAGGCGTTAAACTCAAGCAACCCTTGCAGGCCTACTTCCGCATCAACTCCGAGAGCATGGGACAATTTGAGCGCACCCTCATCATCGCAGATGAAGGCTCAGAGCTCATGTACATGGAGGGCTGCACCGCCCCCAAATTTGACACAGCCACCCTGCACTCTGGCGTCGTGGAACTCGTCGCCCTCAAGGGAGCAAAAATCCAGTACGTCACCGTCCAAAACTGGGCAACCAACGTCTACAACCTCGTCATCCAGCGAGGCCTCGCCATGGAAGATGCAGAAATCCGCTGGATTGACTGCAACATCGGCGCAGCCCTCACCATGAAGTACCCAGCCGTCGTCCTCCAAGGTCGCGGCGCACGCGGTGAGGTGCTTAGCATCTCCATCGCCCATGAAGGACAGCATCAGGACACAGGCGCGCGCATGATCCATGCCGCCCCTGACACCAGCTCCAACATCATCGCCAAGTCCATCTCCATTGGCCAGGGACGCGGCAGCTACCGCGGTGAAGTCATCATCGGCAAAAACGCCACAGGCTGCAAGAACAACACCGAGTGCGACGCCCTGCTCATCAATGCCGAGAGCCGCACCGACACCTACCCCGCCATCAACATCAAGGGCAACAGCAGCAGCGTCCAGCACGAGGCATCAGTCTCCCAAGTTGATGAAGAAATGCTCTTCTACATGCAGCAGCGCGGCCTCACACGTGCACAGGCCATGAGCCTCGCCGTCAATGGATTTGTCAATGAACTCATCAACGAGTTCCCCATGGAATACTCCGTCGAGCTACGCCGCCTCATCGACCTTGAGATGGAGGACTCCATTGGCTAAGCCCCCCCCTCTTCCCCCCCTGATACTATGGCATCACCCCTCCGATACCTCGACCTCCAGCAGAGCCGCAGCGAGCTACCCAACCGCCTCAATGAACTCTGGCGCAACGGTCGCCCCCATATCTATGCAACATCCGTTGCGGAGGCCCTCAGCAGCCGCGCCTCTCAGGGCAGCATCAGCAGCGACGCCCCCAGCCATTGCATCAAAGCAATCAGCGACGCGCCCAGCCCACGCGGCATCATGAGCGCAGGCAGCCACGCCCTCGTCGAGCTGCATCACGCACAATTTGAAGCAGCCCCCTGCGGCATCCACCTCAATATCGCCGAGCAAATCGAGCAAGCCATCAACATCCGCTACCAGAGCGATAGCCTGCTGTGCCCCTACAGCTATATCGAGCTACAAGAAGGCGCACGCGCCCACATCATCGAGGAGCACGTCAGCCTCGGCGACGCGCTCATCTTTTCCCTGCGCCGCATCAAGCTCGCACAAGGTGCTAGCCTGCGCCTTGAACTGCGTGAGATTGGTAGTGGCAAATCCCATGCCTTCAACATCAGTGAAATAAGCGTCACAAGCGCCAACTTCCGCCAAATCAGCAGCCACAGCAACCACGCATGGGCTCGTGAGGAGAGCATCTGCAACATCAGCAACGCCCCCGAGAGCGAGATTGAAAGCAGCGCCATGCTCCTCTCCGCCAACCGCCTCGAAGGCAAGCAAATCCTCGACCAGCGCAGCGACCAGAACCAACTCAGCCCCAACACAAGCAGCCGAGTATTCTACAAAAACGTCATTGACGACAAAGCCCGCGCCATCTTTGATGGCAACATCTACGTCGCCAAGGACGCGCACTACAGCGATGCGCAGCAGACAAACCGCAACATGATGCTCAGCGAGACCGCCAGCATCTACTCCCTACCCGGCCTAGAAATCCTCGCGGACAAAGTCCAGTGCTCCCACGGCTCAGCCAGTGGCCCCATGGATGCCGAGGAGCTCTTCTACCTCTGCTCACGCGGCATCAGCCGCTACGACGCGCAAAAACTCGTCGCAGAGGGATTCTTGCAAGAATCCTACGACCGCTTCAGCCGCGAAAGCTAAGCACCAGCTAAGGGACTAATCCCCATCCAGCGTGTCAACATTAAAGCGACGCGCTGACGCAGCATCTGCAGCTTGCCACCCGGTGAGACTGCCACCCACGCAAGCTCACACGCAATAATGAGCAGAGTGAACTAGGCTTGCCTCATCAGCACAGCCGACATCCCCCCCCACCAGCATATGGGGCAGATACATGCCGATCAAACAGCAGCTCCCCATTGTAGAAAATCTCCTTGACCTCAGCGCTATATCTGATATACTGCCAAAAACTCTAGCCACATTATCTGGCAACACACACATACCTATAAACCCATGCAAAAAGTCAAGTTCTACTCCGGCAAAGAAATCCCCCTCGAACTCCATAAAGTTCGAGTTGTCCAAAAACTCCATCTTCGCCCCATCGAGCGCCGCCTAGACGCCCTCAAGGAAGCAGGTTTCAACACCTTCCGACTCAGCACGCTTGACGTCTTCCTCGACATGCTCACCGACTCAGGCACCAACGCCATGAGCGACAACCAAGTAGCCGCCATGTTCCAAGCGGACGATGCCTATGCAGGCTCCCAGTCCTTCATCAAACTCCAAGCAGCAGTCGAAGACGTACTGGGCAAGAAATACCTCCTGCCCGTCCACCAAGGACGTGCCGCAGAGAACATCATCGGGCGCACCTACATCAAAAAAGGCTCCGTGGTACCCATGAACTACCACTTCACCACCACCCTCGCCCACATCCTCGAGAATGGCGGCAGCATCGTTGAGCTACTCTACCCCGATGCACTCAAACTCCAGTCCGACAACCCATTCAAGGGCAACATCAACATCGAAAAACTCGAAGAATGCCTCATCGAGCACGGTGAGAACGTCCCCTTCATCCGCATGGAAGCATCCACCAACCTCATCGGTGGACAACCCTTCTCCATGAAGAACCTCATGGACGTACGCGTCATTGCCGACAAGTACAACAAAATGCTAGTCCTTGACGCCTCCCTCATCGGAGAAAACGCCTACCTCATCAAGCAGCGCGAAGAACAGTGGAAGGAAAACAGCATGGGAGACATCCTCAAGGCCATGACAGGACTTGCCGATCTCGTCTACTTCTCCGCCCGCAAGCTCAGCTCCTCCCGCGGTGGTGGCATCTGCACCAACCAAAAGAGCATCTACAACAAGATGGAAGCCCTCATCCCCCTCTACGAAGGCTTCCTCACCTATGGCGGCATCTCCGTACGAGAAATCGAAGCCATGGCCGTCGGCCTGCGCGAGACCCTCGATGAGAGCATGATTAGCCAGAGCCCCAACTTCATCAAACACTTTGTTGACAGGCTCGACAACCTCGGCATCCCCGTCGTCACACCAGCAGGCGTACTCGGCTGCCATGTCGATGCCATGCAATTCTGCGACCACATCCCACAAAACGAATACCCAGCAGGAGCACTTGCTGCCGCCTTTTACCTCATCTCAGGTGTACGCGGTATGGAGCGCGGCACCGTATCGAGCGTGCGTGATGAGAACGGCGTTGAGCTCATGGCCGATGTCGAACTCGTACGCCTCGCCATCCCTCGCCGAGTCTTCACCCTCTCACAAATTGAGTACGCTATCGACCGCCTCACCTGGCTCTACGAGAATCGCAATCTCATCGGTGGTCTTCGCTTCACCTACGAGCCCCCAGTACTGCGCTTCTTCATGGGTGGACTTGAGCCAACCAGCGACTGGCCATCCAAGCTTCTCTACAAGTTCCGTCAGGACTTTGGCGATAGCCTCTAAAGAGAGATTATCAGAACAATCATCAGCAGCAGCAAGCCATCGTGCTTGCTGCTGCTTTGTTTATAGCCACATCCTTGCCCCTCTGGTACAGGAACGGCCCACAATCACATTGCAAGCATGCAAAAAATCCGCCATCGAGAATCAAACAAGGCAAGCTCCATGAGCTCAATAGAGCACAAAGCCACCACAACGCGCATCAAGAGCGCGCCATCAAGCTAGAGCAACCGCAAGAGCACCGTAGCAACACAGCTGCAAATCAGCCGTGCATAATACGCACAGAGCGCACCGACTTCTCGCCAAATCGCTTGTTGAGCCTCATCACAATATCGCGCTTGAGACGCGTCAGCTCAAATCGCACCGCTGGATGAGCAGTACGTAGCACAGCCACCCCCTTTGTGAGAGACACCAGCTGTGCCTGCGTCGCAAGATAATCACCCATCGCCTCACGCCAAGCATCATTCAAAATCTCAGGAGCAATACTCTCCACCGTAAAAGCCAGATTAGAGCTAATCTCACTGAGCAGCGACTCCATGCTACGCATGTTCGCCATCGTCGATAACTCAGGAGGCATGCCAAAGAAATCAGACAGCGCCTGATCAACCTCCCCACGCGACCGGCTCTTAATGCGCACCGCACGCGTCGCGCCACCCTTCATTATCTGCTTATAAAACAGAGGCTTCTCCTTTTTCGTAGCGGGGAGAGGTGGCTGGGCTGGAGCTGGTAGCTTCTTCTTAGGCTCAAACATAAAAGGGGAGGTGAGTTATAGAAAATCCCGAGCAACAACACGAAGTTATTGCTCGGGAGAATGTTATTTACGAATAAGAAACTTATTCGCCGTCGTCACCGATGGACTGCACAGGGCAACCGTCCAGCGCTTCGGTCACAAGCTCAACTTCCTCAGGGGATGTTGGTTGCTTGCAGATGAAGGAAAGACCCTCCTCGTCGTCGCGTCCGAAGAAATCGGGTGCAGACTCACGGCACAAATCACAATCAATGCAGCTGCTATCTACATAGAAAGGACCTGGTACGTTTTTTTCGTTTTTTTCGTCAATATCGGCCATAATGGTATATGGGCTTTGTGGGCCCAAGCTATTTTTTGCTGATTTGGTAAAAATTGCAACCCTTTTTTGTTGCAAGACGAGCTTTTTTAGTCGAAAATGGTCATATGCCACCAATCCAGAGCCCAAAGAGCGATTTTCTCAAGCAAAAGCGAGAACGCAAACTCAATATCATCGCTCTGAGCAGCCTTGTGATCATCCTACTGGGCGGTCTTGTTTTTAGCATCGTCCGCTTCAAGCAAAACATCAGCACCTCACACTGGAGAGAGACCGGCAGCAAGCTCCCACTCGTAGGCGCAGGCGTCCAGATTGATAAGATTGACGCCTACTGGGTATCCTCCAAGGGAGACGCCCGTATGGAACTCCGTGCCGCCACCTACCCCTGTGCAGAAATCACCCTCGCCCCAACCCAAGGAAATGGAGCACTACACATCAAATTCAACGACAGCAGCAATAAGCAAGCATCCAGCCCCATCGTCCTCTACTACCGCAATGGTGAATTTGTCGAGCGCTTCGACACCAACATCCAAACCGAGGGCAACAAAGCGCGAGTCAACAGCGAGAAAGGCTATCAGAGTCAAGACGAATACATGCTCCACAGCATCGCTGAGAATGATCCCCTCTGGACAATGAGCATCATCAACCGTAGTGAGACCACCCAGCAATACGAGCAACTCGGCTTTAGCTGCATCAATACAAAACTCAAGTCCAAGGACAACAACTAAAAACCCATGATCCGCATCAAAGAAAATCACGCCGAGGGAGAACTCCAACTCAAACGCTGGCCCTCCATCATCAGCAGCCTGCTAGGTGGTGGTGCCATGGCCCTCGCCTTCATCCCCTACGACATCCCCGTACTAGTCTGGGTAGCCCTGCTACCCCTGCTAGCCGTCCTCTGGCTGCGCCCACGCAGCTTCTGGGGAGGCTTTGGCTACGGCTGGCTCTACGGCCTCGCCTACTACGGCCTGAGCTTCTCATGGATCATCGAGGTCGGCGAGGTCTTCCAAATCCCCACGCCCCTCTTCCTCGGCATCGCCTTCATCCCCCTCATCTCCCTCTACGCCCTCCTGCCCGCCCTCTGGGCAGGCATCGCCTCCACCCTCCTACGCCCCGCCTTCCGCACTGGTCTCGTCGACATACCCGGTGACATCCACGATCGCAAACTCGCATGGGGACACTGGTCACAGCTCGAGATGATGAGCAGCCTGCGCTGCGCTGTTGGACTAGGCGCCCTCTGGGTCTGCATCGAATGGCTGCGCGGACATGGCACCCTCGCCTTCTCTTGGAACAGCCTTGGCATCGCCCTCTATGATGGACTATCCCTCGTCCAATGGGCAGAGTTCGTCGGCACCACCGCCCTAAGCTTCCTCCCCGTCTGCTTTAGCGTCATCCTCTACTGCGCCGCACGCCGCAGCTACGTACAATTCAAAGGACTTGGTCGCGGCTGCCGCCCCATGGACTTCTACGGCATGGTACTACTGCTCTTCATCCTCTTCATGGGAGGCCTGCAACTCGCGCAGCAATACTCCCCCCTGCAGCTCATGCAAAAAGAGAGCTGCCTCCAACTCCCCGTCCTCGCCATCCAAACCAACCTCGGACAAAAGGAGAAAATCACCACCCCCCGCCACGAACGCCATCTCTACACCCAGCGCCAGCTCAACGCCACAGGTGAAGCCCTGCGCCAAATCCAAAAAGACACCGTCGCCGCAGCCATGAAAAACAGCGACTACGGCATCAAGCAACAACTCCCAGTCTGGATCATCTGGCCCGAGAGCTCCCTTGGCAACCCCCTCTGGCTCGATAGCACACAAAACAGCATCGTAGCGGACAACGCCAACAACAACACCCTCATGAGCAAAGAGCAAGGCCTCCCCGCCCTGCGCCAAATGATTAAAGAAATGGGAGGAGTCGACTTCACCCTCTTTAGCGGAGCTGACCTCATCAAAGCCGAGCCCAGCGCTGACGGATACCTCATCCCCAAAGGCATGTACAACAGCGTCGCCATCATCGAAGACAACGATTTTAGCAACATACGCTACTTTGCCAAGCAACACCTCATGCCCTTTGGCGAGTACATCCCCTTCACCCAAAGCATCGAATGGGTAGGCAAAATCTACTCCGACATCACAGGCACCCAAACAGGAGATGGCATCCTGCGCGGCACAGGCAATGAGCCCATCCCCGTACGCATCCCCGGCACAGATGAGAGCGTCAGCGTCATCCCAGCCGTCTGCTACGAAGACACACTAGGCGACCTACTCATCAAATTCGCACGCAAAGGCCCCCAAGTCATCGTCAATGCCAGCAACGACGCATGGTTCCAAGAGTCAGCCTGCGGAGAGCAACAAGCACGCTCTGCCGCATTCCGCTGCATCGAGCTGCGCCGCCCCATGGTACGCGCCGCTAACCAAGGTCTCTGCTGCTCCATCGCCCCCAATGGAGCCCCCATCAACGAGCTGAGACGCGGCGATGGCAGGCCATGGCGCGACGGCTACAGCTACGCTGTACTGCCCGTCGACAAAGACGCCCCCCTCACCCTCTATGCCCGCTTTGGCGACTGGGCCGTGCTACTCTGCGCCATCGTCGCCACCCTGCTCAGCCTGCCCGGACTACTGCGCAGAGCTGGCAAATAGCCCGCCCCACACCCCGAGAAACACGTGAGCGCAAACTACCACATCGCACTTGCAGCAGACCGCAACTTCACCATACCGCTAGCGCTCTGCCTCCATAGCCTCTGCCAGCACAGCCCCGAGCCCAGCCGCTACCACATCCACCTCCTCGATGGAGGCATCCAGCGCGAGCTACTCCATGAGCTCCCCCTAACCATCAGCTACTACAAGGTCAAGGACAACGTCAGCCACATCCCAACCTCCGGGCGCTTCCCCAGCGCCATCTACTACCGCTACCTGCTCCCCGACATCCTGCCAGCAGAGATCGAGCGCGTCTTCTACCTCGATAGCGACAGCATCATACTGCGCGACCTCGCCCCCCTCTGGGACATCGAGCTCAAGGGCAAGCCCATCGCAGCCGCCCCATGGGTCGCCTATGGCCGCTACCGCGAGGAATACGGCCGAGACGTCAACAACTACTGCCAGCGCATGCACATCCCCGAGGATGACGAGCCCTACTACTACTCCTCCATGCTCATGATGGACCTGCGCATCATGAGAGCCGAGGGCACCAGCACACAACTCATCAGCAGCACAGAGGACTACGCCCAAAGCCTACTCTGGCCCGACCAAGACATCCTCAACCTCGTCCTACGCGGCCGCATCACCCCCCTACCCCTCCATTACAACGTCATCCCCCTCTTTGCCGCAGACATCAACATGGATAGCCCCGAAGCACAAGCCGCCTACCGCGAGCCCGCCATCATCCACTTTGCCGCCACCAAGCCCAACATCCTCACAGGCCCAAAATACCCCTTCGAAGATCACCTCTTCCAACTCTGGCAAAGCAGCCCATGGGCGAGAGAAATACCCTACCCCCTCGCCTCCGCCTACAACATGAGCCCAGTAGCACGCAAGCTCCTCTACGCCCCCATCAAGCTCTGCATCCGCAGCCCACGCCTCCTACACGCCTATGGCCGCCTGCTGCACATGCTGCGCGGACATTAAAACACACACACCATGTCAGAACATCAGTCAGCATCTTCTCAATTAGAAAAAACAGACGCCAAGGAAGAACACCCTGATTTTCTCAGCAAGCAAATCATTACCTACCTTGGAAATAAACGCTCCCTGCTCAACTTCATCGGCAAAGCCGTCGAAGAAGTACAAGCACGCCTCGGCAAAGAAAAACTCATCACCCTAGACCTCTTTGCCGGCTCAGGAGTCGTCTCAAGATACCTCAAGAAATATTCTAAAAAATTATATTCAAATGATTTAGAATCCTACTCCGCCTACGTCAACGACTGCTACTTGACCAATTATTCCGAGCTAGACATGGGATTGCTCAACGACATATCGCTAGAGTTAAAGGCGAACATCAACAAGCACGCACAACCCGGTTTTATCACAGAACTGTATGCGCCTAAAAACGAAAGCAGCATCACAGAGCAGGACCGCGTCTTCTACACGCGCCGCAACGCCATCTACATCGACACAGCGAGACAATTAATTGACAAGCTCCCCCTCGACCTGCAAAAATACTTCCTAGCCCCCCTCCTCTACAAGGCATCCGTGCATAACAACACATCAGGCATATTCAAGGGCTTCTATAAAAACAAAGAGCGAATTGGCCAATATGGAGGAGAAGGCAAGAACGCCCTAGCCCGAATAATGATGGACATCGACATCCCATTACCCATATTTTCGGCCTATGAATGCGAGACCATCGTGATGCAAAAGGAATCGCTTGAAGCCGTAGAAAGCCTACCCGAGCTCGACTTATGCTATATGGATCCACCATACAACCAGCACCCCTATGGATCAAATTACTTCATGCTCAATTTGATTTTAAACAACGAGCGGCCGCAGAAGCACTCTAAAGTATCAGGCATCCCCTGCGACTGGAACCGCTCCGCCTATAATAGGCCCAAACTCGCCAAAGAAAAGCTATTCCAAGTCATCTCCGCCTGCCCCGCCAAGTTTATTTTAATCTCGTACAATTCGGAAGGCTTCATCAGCTATGATGAATTCATTCATTTTTTGCAATCAATAGGCAGCGTAAAATCGCTACAAACAAATTACAACACCTTCAAAGGCAGCCGCAATTTGAGAGAGCGCAAACTTACCGTGACCGAATACCTCTTCCTTCTAGAAAAAAACTAGAAGCAAGAACCGCTGCTCAAGCAGCTCCGAAGCGTGCACTAGCGCAACCGCCAAATTCACCGCCTCGAACAAGCTATCTATGTGAATAAGCAACACAACTCTACTTATTCTCAATACACTAACTATCGTCAACATACTTGACCTACGATAGCTCTAGATAACAAGCCATGCTTTTAGCTTGAACATCACTTGTGGATGAAGTATGCTCTTTTTGTTCCCAACATACCCCATGGAGATAGAAGTCAAAGACGAAATATTAGAGCATATCAAGAGGCCCTCGCGTGCATTCCGCGGTGCTAGCTTAAGCGTGGAAGAATTATCAGAATTAACACACCAGCTTCATCATCAAGAATATCTCAGCATCTCTCAATATACAGAAAGCGCAGCCAACACCCTTTACAAACTTCAGCGACTTGGTGAGAGTGTCGAGGATGTATTAAACTCCTTTAAACAACTTACGAAACAAGCCCCCTTCCAGCCCATCAGCTCACCTAAGTTCAGCTTCATCGACTTATTTGCTGGTATCGGTGGCTTCCGCATGGCCATGCAGCAACTAGGCGGCAAATGTGTCTTCTCATCCGAGTGGGATAAAGAAGCTCAGCGCACCTACTATGCTAACTACGGAGAAGTCCCCTATGGTGACATCACCAAGGATGAAACAAAGGCAGCAATTCCTGACAACTTCGATGTACTCTGTGCAGGCTTCCCATGCCAAGCCTTCTCTATCGCAGGTAAGCGCGGAGGCTTTGATGATGTACGCGGCACATTGTTCTTTGATGTTGCTCAAATCATCAAAGACAAACGCCCAAAAGCCGTATTCCTTGAAAATGTTAAGGGACTGCTAAGCCATGACAAAGGACGCACCTTCCAAACCATTCTCCACACACTAAGAGAAGACCTCGGCTATACAGTCCCCGAGCCTCGTATCTTAAACGCTAAAAACTACGGCCTCCCTCAGAACAGAGAGCGCGTCTACATCGTCGCCTTCCGCAATGATATTGATGCCAGCAGCTTTAGCTACCCACTTCCCTCAAGCAAAGAGAAATGCTTTGCCGACGTCAAAGAGGAGAAGGTAGTATGCGCTCGCTACTACCTCTCAAATCAATACCTAAACACGCTAAAAGCCCACAAAGAAAGGCATGCGAGCAAAGGAAATGGCTTTGGTTACGAAATCATCCAAGACACTAGCTGCGCTAATGCCATCGTCGTAGGAGGTATGGGACGAGAGCGCAACCTTGTTATTGATCACCGCCTGACGGATTACACACCCAAAACCCGAATCAAAGGCGAGATTAACCGTGAAGGCATCCGCAAAATGACCCCACGAGAATGGGCTAGACTCCAAGGCTACCCTGATAATTTCCGAATCGTTGTCGCCGATGCCTCAGCCTACAAACAATTTGGCAACTCAGTCGCTGTACCAGCCATCAAAGCAACAGCACAACAGCTAATCAAAACACTCAACATCAATTAAGCCATGGCTATGAAAGGAAATAAAGGTGAATGGAGCGAAGTCTACACCCTCTTCAAGCTTCTAGGCGACAGAGAGCTACATTCTGGTGATGGGCAGCTCGAAAAGGTTGCCGATCTATTCTATCCCATTATTTCCATTCTCCGGCAGGAAAGCAGCGGAGAACAGCAGTACCATATCCAGAGTGAATCAATCCGTATCACCAATGGAGACAAAGAAATCAACATCTCCATCAAGGATTTTCAAGAGAAAGCCAAAATACTCTTTGAGTCCATCAAAGCATCTCGTGGTAGCGCAAGCTTTGCCCTCCCAGAGATAGAAGCCTTCATGAGCTCAATCAACTGTGACAAACTCAAAGCAAGCTCAAAAGATAAAAGCGACATCCGCATCATCATCGAGGACATCCGCACAGGAGTAAACCCCACACTTGGCTTTAGTATCAAGTCCCAATTAGGTAGTGCCTCCACCCTATTCAACGCAAGCGGATCAACGAATGTACTCTACAGCATCACAGGGGAGAAGCTATCTGCTGCTGATATCGAAGCCATCAACAGCATCAAGCCCAAAAAAGGACTGATCAAAGACCGCATCAGCGCCCTCAGGAACAAGGGTGCCGATATCTGCTTTCAAAGGATGGTATCACGCACATTCCACAACAACCTTGTTCTCATTGATAGCCTGATGCCACGCATCCTAGATGAAATGATCAAACTCTACTACATCGAGGGCATCTCATCACTCAAAGACATCGTAAGTAAGCTAGAAGAAAGTAACCCACTCGCCTACGACATGGAGAATGGGCACCACTTCTACGAGTACAAAATTAAGCGCTTTCTCACAGACATAGCCCTAGGCATGACCCCTGCCAAGATTTGGAATGGTCACTATGATGTGACAGGCGGCTATCTTGTTGTCAAAGAGGATGGGGACATCCTCTGCTATCACATCTACAACAAAAACGACTTTGAGGACTACCTGCTCAATAACGTCAAATTCGACACACCAAGCACCAGCCGCCACGGCTTTGCCTCAATCGAGAATGACGGTGACGCAAACACATTCAAGCTCAATTTCCAGCTTAGATTCAAAGGATAATCAAGTTCTAGCTTAAGAACCTCATAGAAACATCACGGGAATACCTTCGCAATACAACTTCTCAAGGAGCGCGTTATTTAGTGAAGCGAGCAGAGAAAAACACTCTGGTGCGGTCAGTACAATTTCAAAAGAAATGATTGAATTAGGTGTCATTCCTAAACAGCTGACGGAAATGTCTTTATCCGAGTTCTATAAAGCATTTAGCTCAATCAAAGTTAATACGGCTTTCGTTGAAAAAACAATATACGCAACGCTATGTACAGTAATGAACTCAAGCATCACCTAGAGTTCATCAAGCTATCAGCACTCATCAAACCTATAATGATGAGTGCTATACTTTGTTCCACATAAGAACAGCTTGAGCAAGTTACTTGTTAGATAATTTTCTTTTAGGGCATTCTTGAATTTTCTTAAAAACTTTTCTAAACTCAATTAAAGTTTTCCTGAATTTCAAATTCTCTTTTTCATTGATTTCAGGCATCAAATGATGTGCAAGGTGATTACGCCATTTAATCACCTCTTTTCCGTAACGCTCTAAAATATTTTCATAACATGACTCTGTACATGCGTGCTGCTGCTCACATTGTTTTAGTATTTTTTTATGTAATGCGTTTTTTCTTAACGTCGAGTTATAAACACTAGTACCACCTTTATCAATCAGACCCTGCAATTTCTCAACTTTATATTTTGATACATTTGTAAGAACATCACTGGCTTGCTTCTGAATTGATCCAAGAATATATTTTATATGATCTCCTTCCTTTAGTATATCCCGTATAATTTCATCAAACTGAGCAACCTCCTGCATAGCTATACCTCGTAATGATGACATATCCATATCTCGCGTTAAGAAAAAATCAATCAAATCTTTGAAAGCTTCAGAACCCACCTCGAGGTCAGTCCGATCAAAAAAATAGATACCATCACAATTATCCCCAAGATCACGTCTAGCTTTTTCTATATCGCTTGAGTAAAAGACAATATTCGTATAGATTTTTTTATCGGTTTTTGGATTGCGAATATTAGAAATTAAACCATTACCATTTTCGCTGAAGAGACTACTCAGATTGTAATCGACAACGAATAAATCATACATTGTATTCTTCTTTGTTAATTTTTCAAGTTCTGCATCAAGCGCATCTTGATTAATAGGTCTGACTATGTTAGAAGCAAAACCTTTATCTAGCATATGCTCCTCTATACAGGGAACATTAACAGTTAACCATGAATCATCGTCGTCTATCCATAATATATTGTAATCTAATTTCATGATAAGTGCAGCTCTAAGGTGAATCCATTAGTATAATTTGTAACAAGGACTTTCCCGTCTAATTTTTTCACAGTTTTTTCAACTTGATATAAACCCAGACCAGACCCCCTTGTTGTTGTCTCACCTTTTTCAAAAATCAAGTCAATACAATTTACATATCGCTCATTACTCACCCCATGCCCATCATCAGCGAATACAAACACCACACCGTCATTCTCTAGTCTATTCGAAATAGTTATATTACTTGCTTTGGCCTTCTTTGAATTTTCAATAATATTCTCCACCATCATCATGATTTCTAATGGAATGAAATCTATATTGATTGATAATCTGGTATCAATTTTATTGATTATCGAAATTCTTTTATTATATGTTAAATTTTTAATTTCAGCTATATATGCATCGATAAAGGTTCCAAGCTCACCGTTTATACGGTTTTGTTTATCAGTAAAATTATATAACGTAGCAAATTTCGCTATATTATAATTCTTCTGATTTGCCTCGCTAATAATCACAAGTAAATCTCGTATTTTATCAGATATTTCGAGATCTTGTAGTGACCTAATAATACAAGTTTTGATTGTAGAATTATTAACTAATATCGAATGCATCGAAATTAGTAAATCGTCTATATCCTGATTGGCGGTTTTCTTTAAAAAAGAATTAATACTATTAAGTTGCGCAACAGACCTCTCAGTTTCTTGAAGTTTTTTACTTTTCTTCTTTTCCGATTTTTCGGCGATCAATCGCTTATGGTCAGATTCCTGCTTAGCTTTTAATGCGTTCTCTGTCCTGTCTCGTTCTTTATTTATAATCTCAGCAACAGTACTCATTTCAGAATTTGTTAATTCCGATAAAGATTTACTACCTATTTTTTGAGAAAAATCATTTAAATAATCTCTATGTTTTTGATTAGCAACTTCTGAGATGTTTTTAATTGCATCAACGTTTAAATGAATTGTTTTAATCGACCAGTTAGATTTTAGTAACCTTTCTACAGTAATTTTTACTTTTTCGGACGAAATTTCTTTCATCTTATACCTATCTGGATACTTTAACAAATCCTTTTCTGATATGACCTTTTTCGAATCAGGATCAATTAAATTCACAAACTTATTCCATTCTAGCGCTTCTACTACGAATGTCTCTAACTGCCTTATAATATTTTCAATATAACCATAACTTTGATTTCTCTCACTTGCATGGCTAGCTTCTATACTAGCTTTATATTCTTTATCATGAGCAATTAACTCTCTAAATGCTGTATTATTAGCTAAGCCCTCGCGGTTTGACAAGACCTCGAAAACATCACCTTTATCGATAATGTCAACTCGACCAAAAAGCTCGCGCGTACCCAGATAACGGGAACGACCTTGAGCCTTTCTTTGATCCCTACCCAACCAGTCATTATGGGGGTTTCCGTAAGGTGAGATTCTGAAGTTATTATAAAAAAGAAAAATAGAACCGTACTCAATAGCCCTGACTCCGATCGTTTTTGTAAAGTATGCCCTCGCAATAATATCCAAGTAGTGTATCTCTGTTTTTACATTCTTCAGATTAGGGTATGGGTTCTTTACTTTGTACCTGTAAATTTCTGTACCTTGATAGAACAAAGAGGTATTTATATATGCTCCATTTCCATCAATTGATGACTTTATATAAGTTGTTTTAAATGCTACTTTATCTAATATATTGTTATTAATTCGAGCGTTTAATTTTTTAATTAAATTTTTATCTGTGTTATTAGAAAAAATTGTAATTGAAAATGTATCCTCTAAACTAGGTGAGAACTTTTCAAGCTCTGAAATTAACTGTTTTAGTTTATTTGTATCCCACGCTTCTCTCAAGCGGTCAATTACAAGAACAGAACCAGTTGTCTTGAACGGAGAAACCTGATAAGAAGAAAGCTCAGCAATAAAATCACTTTCACTAAGCTCCACAAAATCCACCTGAATATCTTTCACCTCTTCATCAATTGCTCTATTTTCAAAAGAAGACCAATCAATGATTAATTTACAATAGTCGCCATTTGATGATTTGGTATAGAGTGTAAGTGTAGCTCCAAGCCTATCACAGCTGAATCGTCCAACACCCTTATTTCCGGCATAAACCGTACCATCCTTGTTATTTAATTTCTCAGAATAAGCTATATTGAGCCATTTATTAACAATATCATCATAACACATGCCTTTACCGTTATCCGATATAATGATTTTCCCCTTAACAAGGTCATTCTCATCGATAAAGCGGATATTAGTATTGGTGGCAGCGGCATCCTTTGAATTTTTGATCAGCTCGATGATAGCTACATTATCACTATAAATTAGCTGCTTTCCTATAATGTTTTTAATAGAAGCGTTGACTTTAAATGCTAATTTCTTTTCATTCATGACGAATATTTCATATAGTTGTTCAATTAGAGTAGTACCTTTAAAGCTAGACCTCCTTGCTCGGAGAACAATGGTGGGATAGCGTTGCCAATTTGGGTGTATCGAGGAACTTCCGATTTCCTAAGTATACCGCCTGTCGTATATTTCCCCTTAAATTCAAAGCAATCAGGAAAGCCTTGTAACCTAGCATATTCTCGAACGGTTAAGATGCGTGGCTCGCAATAATGAATGAGATCATCAGGGTTTGTCGTTAGTGTTGGAGCTTGGCATTTACCCGAAAGAGGTACCAGCACCTGTTTCTTAATACCCAATTCCAGTTTAATCGCATTTGACAATTTAGCTCCGCCAATATCTCTTCGTTGAATCAGCTCAAACCTTTCTTTAATGCGTTCGGTATGCCTAGCAAAGCTATGACTATCAGGTATAGTCTCCTTATAACCTTTCCTAAGATAGCGCTGTAGAGCGGTCTGTGCTTTGTTATAGAGGCCACTTGAAAACGATTTCCTATCAGGGGTCTGTACGAGATTTGTAATCAGTAGATCTGATATAGCATCAGAGACCGTAGGAGATACAGCAAGTTTGCGCTGCTGAAGAAACCCCTCCTTAATCTGATCTAAATTCTCAAAGAATTGATCCACTTTCTGCTGAGATGCACCTTCAGCCTCTCTATGCATACCCACAAGGATAAACCTAGTGCGCTTTTGAGGAACGCCATACTCACCGAAATTAATCAGTTTAGCGCATACGTAGTATCCAATTTTCTCAAGCTCGCTAATAGCAATATTAGAATATGCGCCCCCACCCTCCTGGTTATTTTTAAATTGCAGGGTAAAGCCTTTTACGTTCTCAAAAAAGACCAATTTAGGCTGCACCAAAGAAACAAACTGCACATAACTACGAAAGAGCTGATTTCGCACATCAGATTCCATACGCCTCCCTGCAATAGAGAAGCCCTGACATGGGGGACCACCAGCGACTAAATCAATGGTTCCTTTCAACGATTTCAAGTCTTCTTCATGATCTCTAATAACATCAAGAATATCGTGATTCGTTTTAGGGAGCCATTCGGGCCAATCGAAATGATCAAGGCGGTTGCAAAGGTTATGCTCTAAGGTCTCAAAAGCATGAGGGCTTTTCTCAACAGCAAATACACCCTGCCATCCAGCCTGGCATAAACCCAATGATAGCCCTCCGCAACCAGCAAATATATCAATTACTCTCGGCTTGGGAATCTCATTCATAATAGGCTATTTCTCTCAGCATGCGCACATTGGCTACTAGCATCGGCATATAATATACACTATTCCAAAGCTAAATCAAGGTGAAACTTCAGAATCATTTCCATGCTCAGCGTTTATAAAAAAATCAATTATAGTTCATTGCGGTTATCACGCACAAAGCAGGCCGACCTTTAGATGCTTGCGAAAAAATAGAGGAAAAGCAAGCCTAGAGCGAGGCGTTGATCTATTGCGGGGTGAGTCCTGCCTGTGTGGAATATCGCGCGTGCTCCTATCGCTTTGCGGTATTGTGCGCGAGAGTATGGCGGCGACTTGTCATGATGGGGCTGTGGAGCTCAACTATCTCTTCAATTATATTTTGCGGGGGGGCGAATTTATGATTCGACAAAATTAACACACCTAGTGTAAAATTGATGCATGGGCATAGTAGAGACAGCTGTAAAAATTGATTTTTTATCTTGGGATGATAGGGCTTGTGTTTTGGTGGCTAAGCGTTTGCTTGGTCTCGGAAATACCAATGCAGATTCTGATGCTGATGCGCCTGTGGTGGTGGTGACGCCGACTCGTGAGGCGGCGCGCTTGCTGCGCGAGCAGTTGGCGATTTTGGCGCCTCAGGCGGCTTTCTTGAGTCCGCGTATTATTCCGCTTTCGCAGCTTGAGATGCGCGATTCTCGCTGTGTTGGCTCGGGGGCGGAGTTGCTTCTTTGGCATCAGTGGCTCGCGGAGAGGGCTAAGGAGCTGGGGAATCTCTATCCTCATGGCTGGGAGTTTAAGTCTGAGAATTGGCTGCGTGAGGCGAAGCAGACGGTTGATTTGCTCCATCGTCTGGCTAAGGAGGGGCTGGATGCTCATTCTGAGGGCTGGGCGCTGCTGGCGGAGTCTGATTCTCGCTGGGCTGAGTTGCGCGAGTTGCAGTTGCTCTGTCGTGAGCGTGTGCATGCGATGGGGCTATTGGATGCTACGGAGGCGCTGCGCTGCAGTGTGCCTGCTGGCTCGCGGATTATTCTTGCTTGTGTGCCTCAGCTGCCGCGCTCGCTGACGCTGATGTTGGAGGGCGCTGCTTGCTCTATTGATATTTGGGTGCATGCGCCTGCTAGCTATGCTAGTCGTTTTGATGCTTGGGGCTCTCCGACGGATGCGTGGCTCTCGCCATGCTCGGCTGAGGAGCTGGGGCTGGATCGTGATGACTGGCGTGAGCATTATTCTCAGGCTGCGGATTTGTGGCGGATGGCGGAGATGTCTTGCGCTCGCGCTGCGGCAATCAATGCGGTGAATCCTGTGCCTCATCAGCTGGCGCTGGCTATCTGTGATGCGGAGATGGAGCCTTGCATTGAGGAGGAGCTCTCGCATCATGGTGCGACGGTTTATTGTCCTCGCGGTTTGTCTTTTGTGAGCAGTTCTTGGCATAAGTTGCTGCGTGAGTTGCTCTCGGTGATTGATGCTTTGGCTCTCTCTGGGCTGTCGCCTCAATCAGATGCGGCTCATTTCCCTGCTCCGGTGTTGATTCGCTTGATGAAGTGGCCTGCGATGCAGCGTTTCTTGCAGGCTGGGGGCGATGCTGGGACGTTACGGGATGTTGCCACGATGCTGGATGAGCTGCAGTTTAGCAATATTCCGGTGTTTGAGTCGAGTTTGCGGCTTTATCTCTCAAGGATGAAGGGGGGGGCTCTTTGTGCTAATCTGCTCAAGCGTCTTGTCAATGAGTTGCAGCAGGCTTTGCAAGGGCCTGTGCAATTGCTGCGTTGCTTGGAGCGTTGGATATTGGCGAGTGGGTCACAGGATGCTCAGCAGGCAAAGCTAGATGCGTTTTTCCTCCAGCAGGTTCAGCAGCTTATTCCTGTGCTCTCAGAGGGGGGATTCTCCTACGGTTGCCGCGATGTCTTGATTTTGCTCCAATTGATTTGTGAGTCTCACATGACGCCTGGGCTGCGCGATAGCGAGAGCTTGGACTTGCTGGGCTGGATGGAGCTCAGCTACAGCCCTGCGCGTGAGCTGGTGATTATTGGGATGCATAATGGTATTATTCCTGAGAATTGCTCGACGAGCGCTCTGCTGACTATCGCGACGATGAGTCAGCTAGACTTGCCCTCGGATGAGCAACGGGCAGCGCGTGATGCTTATTTGCTGCGCAGTATGATTGCGGGGCGCGGGATTGAGCGCTGTTATTTCTATTTTTCTCTCTTTGATGGGAAGCAGAATCCGCTCTCGCCTTCTTCTCTCTTGTTTAGGCTTTGCCCTGATTCACATTTGGCTAGCTTTGCCTCACATTTCTTTGATAATCAGGATAAGTTGCCTCGCAGCGCTGTCTTAAAGTCTGATGAGAGTGGCTGGCGACTCAAGTCGATTGGGCTGGGCGCTGGGGCTCAACTTGAGCTCAGCGAGCTTGCACAGCTGAGCTGTGAGCAGCTGGGGATTGAGAATCCTATGGCTGGGCGGCATTTCTCGCCTTCTTCTCTGCGTGAGTTCTTGCAGTGTCCGCTGCGATTCTGGCTGAGCAAGATTCATAGGCTGGATTCTAATGCTGTGGAGGAGGATAAGCAGAATCTTAATTCGCAGGAGTTGGGGAGTTTCCTACATACTGTGTTGGAGCAGTTCATCCGTCTCTATCCGAGTCAAGCGGCGATTGTTACGGCGAGCAAGGAGGGGCTGATGGAGGAGGAGTTGCGCCGTCTCTTTGATGAGAGCTATGAGCGCGACTATGGCAAGAAGGCCTTGCTGCCTCAGCAGATTCAGCGTGAGGGGATGCTCAAGCGTCTGCTCGCCTATCTCTCCCTGCACCGCGAGCTCTGGCAGGATGGCTGGGAGTGTGCGACGGATCAGCAGGGTCAGTTGATGCTAGAGTATCAGGCAAGCTGGACGCTGGGCAAGCATACGCTAAAGATAATTATCGACCGTGTCGATCAGCGTCGGCGTGAGGATGGCTCCTATGAGTACCGCGTGTTGGACTACAAGACGGGTAATGTGGAGAGCTGCAGCAAGGAGCATCTCTGCGCGGTGAAGGATGTGGAGTTGATGGCGGGTTGTTTTGTCGATAAACTGCACCCTGTTTATATGCCCTTTGGCGTGAGTAAGGATAAGGCCTGCCGCTGGAAGAATCTACAGCTGCCTCTCTATGCGGCTTGGCTACGCGATCACTTTGCAAAGTCTACGATCAGTGTGGGCTACATCCATCTGGCGCGCAATTCTGAGGATGTGAAGCTGATGCTTTGGGAGTCGCCTGATGAGAAGCAGCCGCTCTTTGACCCGCTGGAGTCCGAGCTAAATGCGCCCGATACTGAGACGCTCATGGATAGTGCCCTCGCCTGTGCGCAGGACTGCATGGATCTGGTGAGTGAGGGTCGTTGCTTCGTCTCTGCGGAGCAGTTGAACTGGCCTATTGCACGAGATTACATCTTTAATGACCTCATTGCCTTACAAGCTATTGACAAACTTTTTACCAACACAACATCTGTATGAGCAGCACTAATCATATGAAATCACAGGCAAATCCCTTTAATATGTATATTGCGGCCTCAGCTGGATCAGGCAAGACCTATCAGCTGGTGAATCGCTTTATCGGTCTGCTATGCATGCAGTACTTACGCGATCATAAAATTGAGGTAAAGAGGCTTATGGCTATTACCTTTACACGCAAGGCTGCGGCGGAGTTCAAATCGCGTATTCTATCGAGTCTGGCGCAGGCTTCGGCATCGCCTGAGGCGGCGGCGGAGTTTTGGGATGAGCGCGTTGATGTGACGCTGAGGCAGTTTGCTGCTAATTATCAGCGGCCCAATCATCCGCAGGCTATTTTCTTGTCTATTCTGCGTGATGTGATGGCGCAGTTTGGGCAGCTGCAACTCAGCACGATTGACAGTCTCTTGGAGCGCATGCTGCGAGGGCTTGAGCCAGAGCTGGGTATTAGCAATATCAGGATTATGGATCCGATTGAGGAGACGATGTATCGCAGAAAAACGCTCAATGCGAGCTATCTCAAGAATCAGTCGCTGGAGGATATGAGTAATCTGGCTGATAGCTTTAGCGATAGTCAGAAATCGGATGGTGCCATGAGTTCCCCTGATCGGGCGTTGATGGAGCTCATCAAGGATCATCATAAAAACTACATCAAGTCACCTGATGCTCTCTGGGGTGGGCGATCTGCGGAGATGTCTGATGCTCAGCTGGCTGAGTTTGGGCTGAGCCGCGCGGATGTGACCTCCTGCCTCTCGGAGGATGCGCATCGGGAGATGATCGAGCGTCTGCGTGGGCTTCTTGCTCATGAGCAAGAGTTCTTCCCTGCGCCTACGGAGGTGAAGGAGCAGAAGAATTGCTACACTGTGGGTAATCACCCGATGGAGATTAACATGAGCAAGGTCAACCAGAAGAGCTATCGAAAGTATTTTACGACATTTGCGCATTCGCTCTGCCAGCTCAATGATGATTTGATGCTGCCAAAGAAGAATAAGTTCTACGTCAATCCCTCGTTGGCTGCTATGGAGAGCGAGTACTATCCTGCCTACTGGGATATCTGCCGCCAGAATGATGTTAATCTCAATGCGCTGTCTCAGTCACATGATGGCTGGCGATGGCAGCAGGTTCTGATGCGCACGCAGTCGATTGCGCATATTATTGAGAGCTTCGAGCGTACTTATGAGCAGGAGGTGCGCCAATCGGGGACGATGGGCTTTGATGATATTGCTAATTTGATTCAAAACCGCGTGGAGGAGTTCTCACTGGCGAAGCTGCAGGAGCGTATTGATTTGAATATTGAGCACTGGATGCTTGATGAGTTCCAAGATACCTCGCATCAGCAGTATGCTATTTTGCTCAATCTCCTGCATTCTCGCTCACAGCTGGGGGATGATGGCAGTGTCTTTATGGTGGGGGATACCAAGCAGAGTATCTACCAATTCCGCGGTGGTGATCCAGAGATTTTCATCAAGGCGCGTGATTTTCTCGTCGATGAGAGCGATCAGCTGGGCGAGGAGTCGTCGCAGTGTATGAGTTTGAATAAGTCTTATCGCTCGGCACCCGAGGTGCTGGAGCTGAGCAACATGCTTTTTGGCGCGGATTGCTTTGCCAAGCTTGCGTCGCTGAGTCTGCCTGCCTCGCGCGAGCAGTGGGCTAAGTTTAACTACAAGGAGCATCTCAGCAACAGGCCCGATCTGCGGGGCTGTGCTGAGATATGGCAAATGCTGCCTGGGGGCAAGAACTTCGCTCTCCCAGAATATGGGAGTGATGATATCCTCCTCCACGGCATTGCCGCCAAGCTGGCGCAGCTGCGCCCCAAGGACAGCGTCAATCCGCCTAGCTGCGCGATTCTCGTGAGGTCAAATAACAATGGCAAGAAGACGCAGGAGCGTCTGCTAGAGCTACAAGACATCTACGGTTTTGAGGGACCTATCATGCTCAATGCCAAGAAGCAGGTGGGGATGGATTCTCTGCTCGGTGTGGCTCTCATTGAGTTCTTCTGCTGGCTCAATACTCCGGGGGACAAGCATAGTCTCAAGCTGCTGCAGCTCTCGCCTCTCTGGCAGCGCATTGAGGAGCTCGGCGGTCTCAATAGCTGGGCTTCCCTGCGTGAGCTCTGGACGAATAAGGGCTGCTACGCGCTGTTGCTGCTGCTCTTTGATGGGGCTGAGTTCCTGCTTGTTACCAATGACTTTCTCCACCAGCGCAAGAAGATCTGGCTTGAGGAGGCCTCGCGCTTTGATGCTGTTGGGGGCAATCTCAGCGAGTGGATTACCCATATGCGCGAGCTGGTCAAGAATGAGCAGTCGCAGGGCAATGAGATTAGTATCATGACGATTCATCAGGCGAAGGGTCTGGAGTTTGACTTTGTATTTTTCCCTGTTTTCTCGCCATGCAAGGCCTTCACCGATTTGACCACGGCCAAGCTCTTGACTCGCAGAGATGCCGAGGGACAAGATTTGTCGGTTATCCTGCGCCCATCCAAGGCGCTGCACGAGAGGTATCCCAACTTTGAGAAGTGTATGCTTGAGCCGCGATTTGTCAATGAGGAGCTGGGGGGCTACTGCCAGCTCTATGTCGCCATCACGCGTGCCAAGATGGCGAGCTACATCATGCTTCCTCCTCCGTCAAAGGATCCCAAGGAGGAGTCTTTTGCTACTCTGCTACACAAACTCAGCGAGCAGCTGCCCGCTCCCAGTGATAAGGATGAGCTCCATCACCATGATGGCGAGACGCTGTTGGCTCAATGCACGCTACGCTTGGGTGATACCGAGTGGTACTTGCAGCGTAGGGAGCCGAGGGAGGCTGAGGAGCCTGCCGCGATGCTGGAGCCTGTGCTTGACTACCGCTTCCGCTCGCTGCCGCGCAGCACGCCCTCGGGGCTGGATCGCGACAGGCAGCAAGATGATGCGGCGCCGCTCATGCCTAGGCTCTACCCTCTGAGTGAGGGCAAGGGCGCGGCCTTTGGCTCGCTGGTTCATGGGCTCTTTGAGCAGGTGAGCTGGTTGGGTGAGCCTCTGCCAGAAGGGGCGGATGTCGATGAGCTCGCTCTCTCGACGATTACACGCGCTTTGCGCAGTGCGGCTTGGGAGCCTTACTTCCGCCGCCCTGAGGCTGAGTTCACGCTCTACCGCGAGCAGAATATTGAGTGTATTATCAAGGGGCAGTGGGTCTCTGGGCAGATTGACCGCATGCTTGTGTGCTACGACCATGGCCGACAAGCAGGCGCGAGCTCTGCGCATATCATGGATTTCAAGACTGATGCTAATCTGACTGAGGCTGCGGGCAAGGATCACTACCGCGCCCAGATGCGGGCCTACCGCTTGATGGTGGCGCAGGCTTTTGGGCTCAATCTCCATGAGGTCACGGTGAGCCTGCTGCATTGCCCTGCTGAGGGTGAGCCTGCGGCATGGAGCTTTGCTGAGGATGAGTGGGCATGATGCCTACTCCGTAACCGAGATTAACGCTGAGGGCGAGCTACTTTTAGCTCGTCCTCATCTCGTGATGGGCTTGGGGGGATTTTTCCCTCAGTGCAAATGGTGAGCGCGCTTCTTTTATTTAGAGCAGCAGGCCTTGGGCATGTGCTCTTGCGGCATCGCCATTGGCACCTAGCATGCGCACGAGCTCAGAGACGCGTGCGTCACCCTGCACCTCCACGAGGCGTGAGAGACTGCGTCCGTCCTCAACCTGCTTTGAGATGAGGTAATGATGCTCTGCGAGTGCGGCAACTTGGGGAAAGTGGGTAATGGCGATGACTTGATGATGCTCACCAAGCTCACGCATCTTCATCCCCACAGCGCGAGCTATCTCGCCGCCAACATTGGCATCAATCTCGTCAAAGACGAGTAAGGGGGTGTCGTCTTGCTTTGCCAGCGCAGACTTGAGCGCGAGCATGACGCGTGCCAGCTCACCGCTCGATGCAATCATGCGCAATGGCTTGAGGGGCTCCCCGGGGTTGGGTCCAAAGAGGAACTCCACTTCCTCCGCGCCCATGGGGCCCGGCTCTGCCAAGGCGTGCCATTCTAACGAGAAATGGGATTGCAAGAAGCCGAGTTGTCGGGCGTGCTCCAAGAAGGCGGCTTCAAGGAGGGGTGAGATTTCTCTACGTCCTGCGCTGAGTTCATCTGCGATTGTTTTCAGCTCGCTATAGTGCGCTGCTTCTTCCTCTGCGAGTTGCTCTAGGCGTGCTTCGCGGTTGTCGATGGCGTCGAGTTTGAGGCGGCAGTCTGTGAGGTGTTGTTCAATAGCGGCAAAGTCGGCACCGTACTTGCGCTTGAGGCTGTCGAGGCTGGCTACGCGCTCCTCAAGCTGAGCCATGGCAGCTTGGTCATAGTTCATGCTTGAGAGGTAGTCCTCTATCTGGCTGCTGAGTTCTTCGAGCTCGGAGACGGCGCCGTTGAGGGGCTCCATCCATGGGGCTGTGCTCTCATCGAGGCGCTGCAGTTCTTGGGAGCTGCGCACGAGATGGCGCAGTTGGGAGAGGATGGATTCACCATCGTTCATGCCCTCTCCATCGAGCATTTGCAGCATGGGGGAGGCGCTTTCACGCAGGCGAGTTGCATTGCGTGCTCGCTGCCACTGCGTCTCAAGTCCCTCAACTTCATCCGCGCTAAAGCCTGCGGATTCTATCTCCTCCACCTGATGGCGTAGGAAGTCGAGCTCGCGGGCGTTGGCCATCTCTGAGGCTTGCAGGCTCGCATAGGCATGCTTCGCATCAAGCCATGTGCGGTAGGCTCCGTGATAGCTCTGGCGCAGGCTCTCGTTCTCAGCGTAGGAGTCGAGCAGGTCAAGTTGACGCTCGGGGGATGAGAGTGATCGATGCGCATCGGGATGGTGCATGTCAACGAGACCTGCACCTACTTGGCGCAAGAGCTGCTGGGTGACAGGCGTGTTGTTGATGAATTGGCGATTGGATGTCGCGGTGAGCTGACGGCGGATGATGAGCTCGCCCTCCTCGCAGATGGGGACGCCTGCGGCCTCTAGCTGCGCATTGATGTTATCGAGCTTGGGCAGGCGAAAGACGGCTTCGAGCGTGCATTGGTTCTCACCGCTGCGAATCATGCCCTTGTCCGCGCGCTCACCGAGCACAAGCTCAATTGCTCCCATGATGACGGACTTACCAGCCCCGGTCTCGCCTGTGATGCCGAGAAATCCAGCCTGAGGCTGCCAGTAGAGCTCGTCGACGAGAGCGAGGTTGCGAATCTTAAGTAGGGAGAGCATAATGGCTTTGCGTTACGGATGGAATTATGGCATACTTTGCCGCAGTAATCAAAAAGAAAACAGAGCATGAAGATACTTTTTCTAGGCACAGGCACCTCCACAGGAGTCCCCGTTATTGGCTGTGACTGCGAGACCTGCAGATCAGAGCACCCGCGCAATAAGCGTTTGCGCTCCTCTGTGCTCGTGCAGACGCAGGACACAATAATCCTTGTTGACTCCTGCACTGACCTGCGCCAGCAGGCACTGCGCCATGAGCTTAGCTCCATTGATGCGGTGCTCTACACCCATCCTCACCTTGATCATGTCGCTGGCTTTGATGAGCTGCGCGCCTTTTGCTGGCACCGCCGCGATGGTCTTCCTCTCTATGCTGGGCCTGAGTGCATGGAGAATCTCAAGCGCATGTACGGCTGGGCATTTGCCAGCAGCAACACCTATCAGGGCTATATCCGCCCCGAGCCGCATACCCATGACGGCAGCACGCCCTTCATGATTGGCGATATTGAGATCACGCCCGTGCTCATCGAGCACGCCAGCGTGCAGACACATGGCTATGTCTTCCGCCACGAGGGCAAGAGCTTTGGCTACGCTCCTGATGTGAAGAATATCCCCAAGGACTCAATGCCCCTGCTCGCCAACTTAGACGCCTTTGCCATGGATGGTCTGGGCGCAGATAGCCACCCCTCCCACCTCTCGGTGGCGGAGAATGTCGAGCTGATGCGCCAGCTGCGCCCCAAGCAGGGCTTGATTACCCACAGCGGTCACCGCGTGGAGTATGTGGCCTGCTCGGAGATACTCCCAGACTTCATGAGCATCGCCTATGATGGCATGCTACTTGAGCTCTGAGCCGAGCTGTCAAATATTTAACTTGCTACTTATCATCGATACTGCTATATAAGTATCTTCTATGACATCAAGCAACACAGATATCAAGGCGTACCCCAGTGTGCAAGAAATTGCCTCAACCTGCCCTGCCCACCTCCAATTCTCTGATTTTGAGGAGGCATTTGCTCTAAAAGGCATGGGACGATACCGTTTCTTTGACCAGCATAGCATCAATTTTGATGAGGCTTCTGCTATCATGCGTTTCTATGGCAAGACGCAGGAGGATGCCGATGAAATGTTCAAGGAGTGTAGCTATTTTGATATCTCAGAGGACATACACAACTTGGCAGAGCCAGCATTCCGCTACTACCTGCCACCGATCATGCGCTCATTCAAAAAGCCTCATGAGCATATCGCGGAGGTGTATGAGAATGTGGAGGAGCTTTCTTGGTTTATTAGGCATTTTGATAAGAGCCCCAGCATGGAGTTCCTTGAGCTCATCAACTGGGGTATTGAACAGCTCAATGCCCTGAGTGCTTGGCGTACTAAGATTAAGGCACTGAAGAATGCGGGGGATGAATCCACCAAATTCTACAGCTATAACACGGATGAAGAAATCCGCCAGCTGCGCAAGAATCTCGTCTCGTTGCGTGATCTCTATTAATCCTTCAAATTGGCATTCGGCAGCCTCTTTTCACAAAAGATAACACGAGCTTACAGCACATGACATCCGCTCAAGACACAGGCAGTGCGGCTGTCAAAAAATACCCCTTCAGCAAGCTTTTCCTCTTTGCCTTGGCTCCCTACAGCCTCGTCTATTTGCTTATTTTAGCCATCATCCTCATTGCCGAGGGCAGTGCTAGTCTGCTCAAGAGTGCTCTAAGCATGCCCCTTATCATGGGGCTTTCTCTCCTCGGCTCTCTCTGCCTCATCGCCTTTATCCAAGCGGCAGGCGCCTCCTTCATCCTCAATCGCTGGGGACTGAGCAAGAAGTCTAAAACCGCGCTTGTTCTTTGGGGTACCTACTGGATCAACATCTTCTTTGTACCGCTAGTGATTTATCGCGGTCTGGTGAATGGGTCGTGGGAAATGCTCCTGCTTATCCCGCTGCTTGGCCCTGTTTTCTTCCTCATTCCCAGCCTCGTGCTACTGCCCTGCTACAGGAGCATGAGCGAGAGCGGCCAGACATTGGGCTCTCATCTCCTGCGATTGAGCCAATGCAAGATAGCTGTGCTCATCAGCCTCTGTGCTTGCGCTTTCTTATGGATGCTCTCCCCTAGTGCGGAGGAGCGCAATCTTAGCAAGCTGCTTCAAAGCGAGCCTCAGCTCGACTATAAGCTCATCGAGCTCATCAAGAAAGATAGCATGTGGGAGAGTGGCGGCTACGGCATGATTGTCCACTGCAACAAGGCGGACTTTGAGGCATTCAAGAAGAATAGCCCACATTTCCGCCATTGGAGCAAGCTGAACGATGGCTTTACCATCAACCTCAACGATGAGAACAAGTGGTGCGCAGGCCAGAACGTCGAGGGAATCATCTCCCAAGCCGAGGGGGGCAAGACTGATCTAGCTAGCTTCTGTCTCTGGGATGAGAAGAAGCAGCGGCTCTACATCGCCTTTGCCGAGGCTGCCCCTTGATACTTAATCCACTCGCAGCAGCATGTCCATCGCAGCGGCTATCGCGAGATCGCGTACGCGCTTGCGCTCGATGCCGGGGTAGTGCTGTGTTTGTGTCTTTCCCTGCTCGCCTTTGATGGCGAGTGCCATGCAGACGGTGCCAACCTCGGCATCGCCTGCCTCAGCGCTAGGCCCTGCATTACCAGATACGGCGATGGCGTAGTCAGCGCCTGAGCGCGACAGCGCGCCCTCTGCCATGGCGGCAACGACGATTTCTGAGACGACGCCAAAGTTTGCAATGAGCATCATGGGCACGCCAAGCTGGCTCTCCTTGGCCTCGGGGCAGTAAGTCACCCAGCCGTAGCGAAATGCTGCGGATGAGCCCTCAACGGATGTCAGAGCGGAGGCGATGAGTCCGCCTGTGCAGCTCTCAGCTAGGGCAATTGTCTTGCCCTGCGCGATGAGCCTTTCCACAATCATGTGGGCGCGGATGAGTAAATCGGGATGCATGTCTTATTGGGGGATTTGGATGGATACGGTGGCAAAGGCAGCAATGCCTTCGCTGCGCCCGAGGGCGCCTAGTTTTTCGTTGGTGGTGGCTTTCACACCAACACGCTTGGGGAGGACTTCGAGGATGGCAGCGAGCTTTTCCTTCATCTCAGCGACAAAGGGCATGATGCGCGGAGCCTCTGCGATGAGGGCACAGTCAGCGTTGTTGATATGACCGCCCTGCTCCTTGAGCAGGTCCATCGCTTTTTGCACGATGAGCAGCGAGTTGATGTTGGCGCAGCTGGCCTCACCGGGGGGGAACCAGTAGCCAATGTCTGGCTCACCGAGTGCGCCAAGGATGGCATCAGCCAGCGCGTGGCAGAGCACATCAGCATCACTATGACCATCAAGTCCATTTGAGGGGTGCACCTCAACACCGCCCAGCATGAGTGGGCGTGGATGGGTGGCAAATCTGTGTATATCGTATCCGAGTCCGACGAGTGTTATCATGATATTGTTTTTTCTGTAATTGTTTTTAATGGGCGTCCAGCCAGTTGGCTGCATCGCGTGCCTCGACCTCGAGTGGGACGCCGTGGGGCAGTGGCATAGCATCACGCATCGCGGTGACGATGAGGGGCATGAGCTCATCTCGCTCATCCTTATGCAGGTCAAAGAGCAGTTCATCGTGTACCTGCATGATGAGGCGAGTCTTGCGACCTCGCAGCAGCTCCTGCACGCGCAGCATGGCGAGCTTGATCATATCCGCGGCAGAGCCTTGGATGGGGGTATTGATGGCGGTACGCTCGGCGGCGGCGCGGAGGTTGAAGTTCGCGCTGTTGAGGTCGGGCAACATGCGGCGACGACCACAGAGGGTCTCGCTGTAGCCCATGCTACGCGCCTCATCAATGAGGCTGTCCATGTAGCGCTTTACCCCAGGGAACTGAGCAAAATAGTTCTCAATGAGCTCCGCAGCGTAGTAGCGCGCGCAGTCCAGTCGCTGGCTGAGGCCAAAGGCGGAGATGCCGTAGATGATGCCAAAGTTAACGGTCTTGGACTGACGACGCATATCCGATGTAACCTCGTCTGGCTCGCAGCTAAAGAGGCGTGCGGCTGTCTCGGTGTGAATATCACGACCATCGCGGAAGGCGGCAATCATGGCTGGGTCCTCAGAGAGAGCGGCCATGAGGCGGAGCTCGACTTGGGAGTAATCAGCAGAGAGGATGGTATAGTCCTCGCTGCGTGGTACAAAGGCGCGGCGGATGAGCCTGCCTGCCTCTGAGCGCACAGGGATGTTTTGCAGGTTAGGATTCTGCGAGGCAAGTCGTCCCGTGGCGGTGACCATCTGCATGAGGCTGGAGTGGATACGCGCATCCTTTGCGGAGATAAAGCGTGGCAGTGCATCAAGGTAGGTACCCTTGAGCTTGCTCATCTCGCGGTATTCCAAGATTTCGCCCACGAGGGGGGAGGTTGCGACGAGTTTGCGCAGGGTCTCCTCATCGGTGACGAACTGACCTGTGCGTGTTTTCTTGGGCTTCTCCACAAGTTTCATCTCGCCAAAGAGTAGCTCTCCGAGTTGCTTCGGTGAGTTGAGGTTGATGGGGCGTCCTACTTGTGCGTCAATGCGGGTTCGCAGGCTCTCGATGGCTATTTCCATCTCATCAGAGCTGGTCTTGAGCATGCTGGGATCCACACGCATGCCCTCCGCCTCGATGTCAGCGAGTACGGAGATGAGGGGAAACTCAATGGTCCGCATGAGCTTCATAGCCTCGCCCTTGATGAGCTGCTTGCGCAGGAGATTAGCGAGCTGGAGGCTGATATCAGCATCCTCACAGGCGTAACGGCTCATCTCTGCGACGGGGACAGCAGCGGTGTCCATGGCCTTGCCCTTGCCTGCGATATCCTCAAGGTGGATGGTCTGGTAGCAGAGTAGTGTCTCGGCCATATCATCCATGCCATGGCGCAGGTTGGGATAGAGGGCTGCATGTGCGAGCATGCAGTCAAAGAAGGGGCCAGCAACATCCAGACCTGCCTCACGCATGACTTGGAGGTCAAACTTGAGGTTCACGCCAATCTTCTCAGCAGCGGTGGCAAAGGGGGCGCGGAAGGGCTCAATGCAAGAGGCATCAGTGACGGGTACGTAGTAGGCCGCACCCTCCTTGATGGCGAAGGACATGCCCAGCATACGATCCTGCTGGGGGTCAAGTCCTGTTGTCTCGGTGTCAAAGGCCCAGCTCTTGGCCGAGAGCAGCGCAGCGGCGAGCGCTTCGCGTGCCTCAGGGCTATCAACAAGTCTGTAATCATGCTTGCGGCTGTCGATGTTGATGAGCTCAGGCATGTCAAAGAGATTCATCTGTCCGCTCTCATCCATGGAGGGAGGGGTTGGCTTCATCGCTGCAGCAAGTTCTAACTCGACCACGCCGAGGCGCTTGATGAGGCCCTTGAAATCAAAGTTCTTGAGCAGCTCATGAAAGCGACTCACATCATAACCCGACCAAGCGCAGTCATCAATATTGATATCAATTGGCACGTCACGCTTGATGGTCGCAAGGGAATAAGAGATTCTAGCGGACTCGGCATTAGCCTCGACCTTCTCGCGCAGCTTGCCCTTAATCTCGCTGCTGCGTGCAAGTATTTGATCAACGCTGCCAAACTGACTAACGAGCTTGCGCGCGGTGACAGCTCCAACACCCGGTACCCCGGGGATGTTGTCAGATGCGTCACCCATCAGCGCGAGGATGTCGATGATTTGCATTGGGGTCTCAATGCCCCACTCCTCAAGGAATTCTTTCTCACCAATGATTTCATCCTCCTTACCTTTGCCCTTGCTGGGCTTCCAGAAGGAGCAGAGGGGGGAGAGCAGCTGGCCGAGATCCTTGTCCTGCGAGACCATGAAGCTGCGTATGCCTGCCTCATCAGACATACGGGTAAAAGTGCCTATGAGGTCATCTGCCTCAAAGCCCTTGATACGCACGACGGGGATTTTCATCGCATCGAGCAGCTCGATGATGTAGGGGATGGATTCGCGCAGCTCCTGAGGCATTGCTTGGCGATTTGCCTTGTAGAGCTCATACTGCTCATGGCGAAATGTTGGGCCCGATGGGTCGAGACAGGCGACGATATGTGTAGGTTTCTCCTTATCGATCAGCGACATGAGGGTATTGGTAAAACCAAACATAGCTGAAGTATTGAGCCCATCTGCGCGTCGCATAGGGTTAGTGATAAAGGCGTAAAAGGCGCGATACATCAGCGCCATGCCATCGAGGATAAAGAGGGATTTCTCAGCCATGTTACGAGATGATATCAATAGCCTTGGCAAGAGGCAAGAATATTTGCGATTCAGGGCTGCCATGCACGGCATTTGGGCTTGTAAATTTGGCTCATTAGGTTAAAATAGTTGCGTTATGCTAGATATTCGTCTAATTCGCGAAACCCCCGAGTATGTGAAAGAACGTATCCGCCAACGCGGCGGTGACCACTGGATGCTCGTCGACCAAATCTTGGAATGTGACGAGGAGCGCCGCCGTCTCGAAACGGAGAAACAAACCCTCGCAGCCGAGCGCAACAGCAGCTCCAAACTCATCGGTCAAATGATGAAGGAAGGCCGCAAGGATGACGCCACTGCGCTCAAGGAGCGCATGGGCATCGTCGGTGAACGACTCAAGGCGCTTGACGCCCTTGCGGATACCGCCTCTTCACAGCTGGAAAGCCTGCTTCTCAATCTCCCAAATATGCCTTATGATGAGGCTCCCATCGGTCTGAATGAGGAATGTAATCCTGAGATTCGCCTCTGGGGTGAAAAGCCAGCTATCGCTGAGCCTCAAAACCACGTTGAGCTCGCTACCAAGCTGGGTATAATCAACTTTGAAGACGCTGCTCGCATCTCGGGCTCAGGCTTCATCGTCTACCGTGGCAAGGGAGCACGCCTTGAGCGCTCTCTGATCAACTTCTTGCTCGACACACAGACGCAGGAGAATGGCTACGAGGAAGTGGGCGTACCCTTTATCGTGCGCCGCGAGTGCATGTACGGCACCGGTCAGCTTCCCAAGTTTGAAGATGACATGTACGGGCTGGAGGACAATAGCGTCTTTCTCATCCCTACAGCTGAGGTACCTGTGACCAATCTCTGCCGCGATCAGATTATCAAAGAATCCCAACTTCCCATCATGCTCACAGCTCAAACACCTTGCTTCCGCCGTGAGGCTGGCTCGGCTGGTCGTGAGAATAAGGGCATGATTCGCGTGCATCAATTTGATAAGGTTGAGCTCGTGCAGGTCTGCAAGCCCGAGGAGGGCATGGCTCGCCTTGAGGAGCTCACGGGTCACGCTGAGTCCATCTTACAAAAGCTGGGTCTGCACTACCGCGTCATCGAGCTTTGCACAGGTGATATGGGCTTTAGCAGTGCCAAGACTTACGACATTGAGGTCTGGGCACCCGGTCAGGGCAAGTACCTCGAGGTATCGAGCTGCTCCTGCTTCACCGACTACCAATCACGCCGCATGAAGCTGCGCTACAAGGATAGCGATGGCAAGATTCACTTCCCCTACACTCTCAACGGCTCAGGAACGGCTCTCCCACGTCTCTATGTAGCTTTGCTTGAGCAGTACCAGCAGCCCGATGGCTCTGTCATCATCCCCCCTGCTCTAGCTCCATACTTTGGAGCCGACAGCATCTCCATCTAATTCAATCTCCTGCCTAACTACCTCTTATGACCGAGCTTATCTACGCCATGGGACCCCTCTTCTGGGTCATGATTATCTTTGCAGCCCTCGCTCTTGGGGTGCTTGCTGAGAGACTCTTTTACTTCCATCGCGTCAATATTAACTCGGGCGATTTCCTGCGTGGGCTCTCCGCCCTCCTGCGATCGGGGAAGTATGAGGAGGCGCTGCATGCAGCACGCCTACTGCCCGGGCCAATGGCTCGCGTGGTAGAGTCGGTGCTGTGTCGCCCTACACTGGTGCGCAGCGAGCTGCGCGACATTGCTCTTGAGGCAACGCAGCTTGAGATTTATCGCATTGAGCGTAATATCCGCGTCCTGCTCACCGTCGCAACGGTCTGCCCCCTGTTGGGCATCTTGGGCACGATGCTTGCGCTCATCCAGTTTTACGAGCAGCCCGGCATCACTGATACGGCTGCCGTTAGCCCAGAGATCGCAGGTACCCTGCATCAGGCCTTGATGAGCTCAACCTCGGGTATCATCCTCGCTATCCCCTGCTACCTCTTCTACATGTACCTAGCCTCTCGTGCTAGAAAGACCGTCAACAGCGTCGAGCGTGCTGGTCTCGAATGCGTGCACATCATCTGTGATGCGCGCATGACAGATGAGAAGAACTCCTAACTCAATTAGCCCTGATGAATAGGCAACGACAAGGCATCACCCAGAGCGGGGTACTCATCATCGTCATAGCCAGTATCAACATGCTGCTGCTGCTCTGCACATGCATGCTCATGCACAATCACCTAATGCCCTATTTTGGGGTCAACGTGCAACCAGCTTCCTCGCAGTTTATCATGGGTATACTCGACCGCAGCAACACGCATTACATCAGTATCACAGCAGGCGAAGAGCCGCGCTTCTTCCTCCGCAGCAAGGAGATTAAGGGCGGATGGATTGGTGTTGAAAAGGCGCTAAATGCACTGGATGGCGATACACCCGGGCGCATCAACATCATCATCAACGCAGATGAGGCAGTTGCCCTCGGGACAACACAACGACTCATCGACCTCATCCTCACGCACGGGTTCACCTGCGCCATTGCGGCACAATCGGCCACGACCAGCACGCCATGACCCCACCGTCGCAGGATAATAACAGCCTTTCGTACCACCCTGAGCACAAATCCAACCTCAGGGGATGCATCCCTTTTTACGCCCTAATCATGCTGGTTATCATCGTCATGCTGGGTGTCTTTATCCAAGTGGATGTTCCTGAACGCAGCCTAGACCAAGGCGAAGGTCATGTATACTACCAGCCCGATCCTGCAGTCCTCGCTAACATCCGATCGCTGAGCCCCCTGCCTATCGAGTTACCGCGTTTTGCTGACCCTGCGCAGCAGACCAGCTACGAGATCATCCTCAATCACTCACGTGAGCCCAAGCTTGCACCAGCCCCGAGCATCAAGCCGTTTGACAAGCCAGCCTACTCCGCGGTCTTGAAGAAAGACGAGCTCCTCCCCCCCATCTCAAGCCCAGTACACAAGCCATGAGCATCGCCGCTTTAACGCTCTCTGGCTTTTTTGAGCTCTGTCTCTACCTCGGATTTGCCATCATGCTACTCTGCCTCTTCCCGGCAATCCTGCTGAGCAAAATACGCCGCAACAGGAGACGTAAAAACCGTCTCAACTGCCGTCTCTGTGCCTATCGTTTTGTCCGCCGCGATGGTGATGAGCAAGCTATCTGCCCTCACTGCCAAGCCAAGAACCGTTAAGCGGTCACGGCCTGCTCGATCTGCTCTGCAATCAAGTTGCGCAGCCCCATATGCTCAGGACGTAGCAAGTCAGGGTCAGCATCAAGTATCTCACTTGCCTCACGATTGGCACGGTGAATGAGCCTTGAATCGCTCAACCACTCGGGGAACTCAATAGCCCCAAGACCACTCTGAGCCTTGCCCAGCACATCACCTGGACCGCGCAGACGAAAGTCCTCCTCCGCGATAACAAAGCCATTGTTGCTGCGGCAGAGCACATCAAGCTTCTCCCATGCAGGGTCAGCTAGCTTGGCCTCAGAGAGGAGAATACAGTAGCTCTTGTGCTCACCTCGCCCGATACGACCGCGTAGCTGGTGGAGCTGTGAAAGCCCAAAAGCGTCAGCATCATTGATGAGCATCACGGTCGCATTAGCCACATCTACACCCACCTCAATAACAGTTGTTGCAACGAGGATTGAGCTATCATTTGTGCGAAAAGCCGACATCACAGCATCCTTTTCCTCCGCTGAGAGTCGCCCATGTAGCAGCCCGAGGCTGTAGTCGGGGAACTCGGCACACCAACGCTCAAACTCTGCCGTAGCAGAGGCTTGTGCGCGCTTCTCGCTCTCTGCCACGAGGGGGGAGACAATATAAATCTGTCGCCCAGCCTCAAGCTCTGATCGCATGAATGAGATAATCTTCTTCATCTGCTTGGGGCTGCGCAGAGCCGTAGTGATGCTACCGCGATTAGCTGGCAGCTCATCAATAATAGACACATCCAAGTCCCCATAGATACTCAGTGTAAGCGTACGAGGGATAGGAGTAGCTGTCATTACCAGCAAATCTGGGGGGGAGTCTAGTGCGATAAACTGCTCGCGCTGCTCGACACCAAACTTGTGCTGCTCATCAATCACGGCAAGGCCTAGAGCCTTGGGGCGATTCTTCTTGTAGAGCAGCGCATGCGTGCCCACGATGATGCGCGCGCCATCATTGATGTTGTCCTGCTGCAGCTCGATGAGCTCGGAGTCTTCCTTGCGGCTTGAGGTGCGCAGCGAGATGGGGATATCCATCCCCTTGAGCAGGCGGCAAAATTGAGCATAGTGCTGCTCAGCTAAAATCTGAGTAGGAGCAATCAAAGCAGCACTCTTGCCACTCTCGATAGCCAACAGCATAGCAGAGAGCGCGACGAGCGTCTTGCCGCTGCCAACATCGCCCTGCAAAAGTCGGTTCATCACTGTAGGCTGCCTCATATCCGCCTCAATCTCGGCGATAGAGCGCAGCTGGGCCGATGTCAGTGTAAAGGGCAGCGCCTCGTGTAACTGCTCTAGGTAATATCGTGTCGTTGCTGTCTGCTGTCCCTGCTTGCGCTGGGAGCAGCGGCGGCGCCACTGCACCTTAAACTGCTGGACAAAGCACTCTGCAAGGGCAAAGCGTAGCCGAGCCTTGCGCGACTTGTCCAACTCCTCGGGGAAGTGCGCATCGCGCAGCGCCTCTGCGAGGGGGTAGCTGCTCGCCACGTCATAGTAGCTTGGGCGTATCTCAGGGTTGAGCTCTTGAATAATCTTCCACATAATCTCACGGTAGCGACGAGGAGTCACTCCTGAGAGAGCCTTGTAGATGGGCACGATGCGGTTGCTATGCAGCAGCTGAGGCTCCTGCTGAGGAGTTAGCACCGAGCCAGCAACAGGCTCTGCGGCACCCTCAAGGCTACCGCCCAGCGCGAGCTCGGCTAAGCGCATACCTGAGTCGTCATCCACAACTTCAAAGTCAGGGTTAACAATGCAGAGCTTGCCAGCATAATCCTTGGCCTGCCCGTAGACATAGAGATTTTGCCCTGTCGCAATCATCTTAGCAATGTAGGGCGCGTGAAACCAGCGCAGATAGAGACGAGAGCCTAGGCTGCTGTTCTCCTCGCCTAAAACCGCCTCAAAATAGCGTTTGAAGGAGAATCTCCAGCCGCAGGAGTAGACATGTAGACGCAGGCAGCCTGTTTGACCATGGCTGAACTCAGATAGACTCAGCGAGCAGCGTCTATCCTCGTAGCGACGGGGCAAGCGGCGCAGTAAATCGCCAATACGTAGCAGGGACGCGGCCTCAAATGCAGCAATCTCGCGTACATTCAACTCCGTCCACGCTGCTAGCTTGTCTGACCATTGCAGGGACATCCTCAACAAGGGCAAGCTTAGCGATTGGGCACACCGTTGTTGATGCAACGGTAGTAGTAGTCAACGCGAGCGTGGAACCAAGCCCACTTGCGGCCGGGGCGGCCACCATCAAGCAGGGGGCCTGGGCAGCTTTTGCCATACCAGTGGTAATGAGGAACAACACGGCGGAGGGGGATATTGAAACGCTTCATCAGCAGGGCTGTCAGCTTTGCTGAGCGGTTCCAAGTATGAAAGTGATTATGACCACGACTCTCATTCTCGCACATCTCAATGCCAATGGAGTTCATATTCCCAGCCCTAGTCCCTGCATGCCATGCGGACTCGTTGAGCGGAAGATGCTGCACAGACATATAGCGGTCGACGGTAAAGTGCCAGCTGCGATCCCTAAATGCGCCATTCTTCAGCGCGCGAGAATGCTGCATCGCGGAGGCTGTGGGCTTGCGGTTAGCCGTGCTATGAATCGTGAGGAAGGTTGGCTTGATGCGCTTTGCTTTGCGACGCGCCAAAGAGCGAGAAGACATAATCTGAGGTTTGATATTCACCTCGCGTGCCAGCTGTCGCATACTGCGGGGGATGAGTTTCGACTTAACAGGGGAAAAAACAACCGCCTTTGGTGAGCGCAAACGAGGGTTTAAACTCTGATTCTGGCAAGAAGACTGTATGAAGAAAAACAGGCAGAGTAGAATCACAAACTTCGCACGACCAAGCATCTCTCTATACTGACATCAACATGCACCCATAGCAAGCAAAAAGAAAATAACGCTAATAATTAACTTGTCATAACTAACATAGCGAAAGTAAAAGAAATCCCCCAGCGATTCATGATCGCTGGGGGATTAATAAAATTGGTTTTTATCGCTTAGAATTGATGACTAAGCAAACAATTTAGCAGGTCTTATGGCATGGGGAACGCCTTGTTGAAGGCTGTTACCTCAGCGCGGAGACTGGCGTAGGCGTCAGGGCATTCGCATACCTTTTGGGAGGCGAGGATACCGAGGCAGCGACCGATGTACTCAGCTACTACTTCAACGTCAGCTTCCTTCATACCGCGAGTTGTCACAGCAGGTGTGCCGATGCGAATGCCGGAGGGCTTGAAGGTTGAGCCCTTGTCAAAGGGAATGGAGTTCTTGTTCACCGTGATGCCGACGAGATCGAGAGCCTTTTGAGCTTCAACACCGTTGATACCCTTGGCGCTGACATCCACCATGAAGCAGTGGTTATCTGTACCACCAGAGACCACGCGCAGACCCATAGCAGACATTTTGTCAGCCATGGCCTTAGCATTGCTAACCACCTGCTTGGAGTATTGGATAAACTCAGGCTTGAGAGCCTCACCAAGGCAGACTGCTTTGGCAGCAATCACGTGCATCAGAGGACCACCTTGCATACCTGGGAAAGTAGCGCTATCGAGCTTCTTTGCCCACTGCTCCTTGCAGAGCACCATACCGCCACGAGGGCCACGCAGGCTCTTGTGCGTCGTTGTGGAGACAAAGTCAGCGTAGGGAACTGGGGTTGGATGCACACCCGCAGCCACGAGGCCTGCGATGTGAGCCATATCGACAAACATGATAGCACCCACCTCATCACAAATAGCGCGCACGGCCGCAAAATCAATTGTACGGGAGTAAGCAGAGGCACCCACGACAATCATCTTGGGCTTCACCACGCGAGCGCGCTCAGCCATGGCATCGTAATCAATCATCTCGCTATCCTCACGCACACCGTAATGCTCCACCTTGTAGAGACGGCCTGAGAAGTTAGCAAAGAAGCCATGGGTCAAGTGACCACCATGGGAAAGGTCCATCGAGAGGATGGTATCGCCAAGCTCAAGAGCGGCGAGGTAGACCGACATGTTAGCCTGCGAACCCGAGTGAGCTTGCACGTTAGCATGGTCGCAGCCAAAGAGAGCCTTAGCGCGGTCAATAGCGAGTTGCTCCACCTCATCGACAACTTCACAGCCACCGTACCAGCGGCGGTTGGGGTAGCCCTCGGCATACTTGTTGGTGAGCACAGAGCCCTGAGCCTCCATGACAGAGGGTGATGTGAAATTCTCCGAGGCAATAAGCTCGATGTTATTGTTCTGGCGCTGGCACTCCTCCTCAATGAGCTTTGCAAGCTCAGGGTCGCTAACAGCGAGGGGGGATCCAGAGGCCTTTGCCAAGCGACGCACGTGGCGATCACCTTCAAACTCAGCCTCAAGCCAAATTGTGATAATCTCCTCAAGCATCTCATTGCTTACAAAAGCGGATGAAAGGCAGAGAACGTTGCTATCATTATGCTGACGGGAAAGAGCAGCCACCTGAGGTGTCGAGCAAAGCGACCCACGAATGCCCTTCCAATGATTAGCGGCAATTGTCATGCCCTGCCCAGAGAAGCAGATAAGAATGCCGCGATCGGCGCGATCATCGATAATAGCCTTGCAAACTGCATTGGCGTGATCCGAGTAATCGCATGCTGCCTTAGTTTCTGGCCCCATATCCTCGACGGTATGACCCAGAGAATTAAGAATCTCAACAGCTGCTTCCTTCAAATCCACGCCTTTGTGGTCTGAACCGATGGCAATACGAAACGTTGTGCTCATAGTGATGGTAAGCGGAATATTCCGCCAAGCAAAAGGTAGCACAGGACGCACCAAATCGCAAGAAAAATAAGTAGTCTTCCAATCTAAAAACAATCAGGCCATAGCACAAAAAAGTGCTATGGCCTGGAAAATTGTCTTTAACTGCGACTAAAGCTTATTTAGAGCGGTAGTACTGGTAGTGAACGCGCTCGTCAATGGCGAGGCTCTCACGAGCAGTGCGGATGACGCTGGGTTCAGCGTCAAAGGAGAAGAGCATATACTGACCATGTGTAAGATGGTTTGATTCATATGCAAATTCACGGCGACCAATGTTATTTGTCTCCGTAACCTTGGCACCAGCAACTTCAAGCTTGGCAGCCATTTCGGCAGTAAGCTCGTCCAGCGTTGCGGAACCCTTCATGTTGAGGACGATTAATGCTTCGTACTTTCTCATAATTTTTTTTTGTAAGATCTTGCTTTCGCAGAATGCGGTCGCCAAGGATGCACTTATTTTCCTTGGATTGCAAGTCTAAAGTGTAAGATTTTAATTTTTTTTATGTTATTGACAGCCGAGGGCTAGCGATTAGATAAGCTTCATGCGCACCAAATCCTGTGTATCAATCAAACCAACAGGCTTCTTGTCAGCATCTAACACAACCAAATCATCAATGCGCCTATCCTGCAGTGTCTTCACAGCAACGATAGCGAGCTTATCCGCCTCAACATAGATAGGATGATGCGTCATGAGGCTCTCTACGGGATTCATACCGCACATCACATCCTGCTGGTAGGCTCGCGCAAAGTCACCGTGAGTGAAAATACCAGCAAGGCTACCATCCTCATGCGTGAGCACGCAGGCACCAGCACGAGCTGCGGTCATCGCCATGATGCAGTCACCCACCGTCGAGTTCTCTGGCAGCGTGGCAAAGTCCTTGCGCATGATATCAGCGATGCGAGTCAACAAGGCGCGACCCAGCGAGCCACCTGGATGACTGCGGGCGAAGTCCTCCTTGCTAAAACCGCGTGACTCCAGTAGCGCCATCGCCAGCGCATCACCCATCACCAGCATCGCTGTGGAGGAGGAAGTCGGAGCGAGATTGAGAGGACAGGCCTCGCGCTCAACACCTGTATCAAGTACCACATCAGAGAGCTGAGCGAGACTAGATCCCGCCTTGCCCGTCATGCCAATGATGGTCATGTCATAACGCTTGAGGAAGGGCATGAGCTTCATAAGCTCAGCGGTTTCACCTGAAAAGGACATGGCAATGCAAGCATCACCATCCTGCACGATACCGAGGTCGCCATGCAAGGCATTCATCGAGTCGAGTAGCACCGTAGGGGCACCTGTGGAGGTGAGAGTAGCCGCAATCTTATCACCGATAATACCGCTCTTACCCACACCGACTATGACAATCTTGCGCCCTGTATCAATGGCCTTTTGCATGGCATCTACTGCCTGACAAAAGGACTCATCCAGTCGCGCTGCATTAGCGCGTAGGGCCTCAATCTCATCTTCAAAAACTTGCTTACCGCGAATAGTATGGTCAATCATCGTAGAAAATCGGGTGCTATATCATCCCGTGTGAGATAATGTAACATAGCTCACCCCCTCTCTGCAATCAGAAATATCAATTAGCACGAACTCAAGATAAAATTCCTAACAATGAGCAAATACTCCCATTAGATCATCATAGCCCATCCGCGCTCAGCTCAAACAGCCGTAACATACCTTCCCTTCTCTAGATACATATTCTAAGCTCCTGCAATGCCCCCACCTTGAGCTAAAAACTGAAACCAACACAGAAAAAGTGCAGCCTATAACAGACTAGCATAGCAACCACGACAGCCCCACGACACAACCAAAGAGAGAATCGTTCACGCCCTCCGCTCGCTTGCTCTTTAGTATATTGATGAGTGCTAGCTGCCCCAACAAGCTCTCAGAGCAACTATTACAACTTGATCATGAATCTTAGATACGCGCCCTGCCCCAAAAAAACAAAGCGCAGCACAGCCCTGTACTGCACAAGTGCCTGATGCAGGCTTGAAATACTAAGCTCTATCTGCTATCCTTTCCTCACGATGAGCAACACACACGAGCGAAAGCCATCTTGGATCAAGGTCAAACTCCCCAAGGGCAAGGTATTCAAGGACGTTCAAAAGCTGGTAAAGGGTAATGACCTCACCACTGTTTGCGAGGAGGCTCTCTGCCCCAACCGCGGCGAGTGCTGGAGTCATGGCACTGCCACCTTCATGATTGGTGGCGAGGTCTGTACACGCGCCTGCGGCTTCTGCGCCACGCGCACCGCCAAGCCCAAGCCTCTCGACCCCGAGGAGCCACGCAAGGTAGGTGAGGCTGTCGCTCGCATGAAGCTCAGCCATAGTGTTGTCACCATGGTGACACGCGATGACCTCGCGGATGGAGCGGCGGGACACGTTGCTGCGACCATCAAAGTCATCCGCGAGCTCAGCCCTGAGACCATCATTGAGGTACTCACCTCCGACTTCAACGGCAATGAGGAGGCCCTCGCCACCGTCCTTGCTGCGCGCCCCCATATCTTCAACCACAACCTAGAGACAGTAGCGCGCCTCACGCCCATGGTGCGCTTTCGCGCGCAGTACAATCGATCCCTGCACATGCTCCAACGCGCCAAGGAGATAGCACCTGGCATGGTCGCCACCAAGAGCGGCATCATGCTCGGACTTGGCGAGAGTCGCGAGGAGCTACTCTCCAGCATGGACGACCTGCTCGCCCATGGTGTCACCATCCTCACCCTCGGTCAATACCTGCGCCCCAGCCCCAAGCATATACCCGTCATCCGCTACCTCAAGCCCGAGGAGTTCGATGAGCTGCGTGAGATTGCTCTGAGCAAGGGATTCCGTCAGGTGGCTAGTGGCCCCCTCATCCGCAGCTCACACCACGATGCAAACTTCCGCCCCGAGCTCGAAATCATCAAAGCCATCCAAGCAGACATCGAGCAAAACTCACAATCTTAAAAAAGAAAACCTTGTTTTACATATTTGTTAAACATAAATGTAACATTTAATATTTATTTTACAAATTTGTAAAACTCAAATCACAAGCAAGAGCTCGTGATATTCAAACAATCCAATTACTAACAGCATCTTAGCACCGAGCCAACAAAGTTGGCACGCTATTTGCATATATACTTACAGAGCCCAAAGCTCAACCATCCCCCAATCACACAAATTTATGGCAACAGAAACCAAGCTCAGCCCCGCCGAAGCGCTCGCCGCCCTCTACGGCAGCGACACCTTTAGCATCTCAACCATGCAAAAGTATCTCTCCAAAGGAGCATACAAGAAAATCATGCTCACTATCCAGCACGGTGGTAAGCTCGATCCCAGCATTGCGGATGAGGTTGCTCAAGCAATGATGGTATGGGCTATGGAAAAGGGCGCCACTCACTACACACACTGGTTCCAACCTCTCTCCGAAGCCACCGCAGAAAAGCATGACTCCTTTGTCGAGCCTGACCGCAAGGGCGGCATGATCTGTGAGTTCACAGGCAAGACCCTCATCCAAGGTGAGACTGACGGCTCCTCCTTCCCCTCTGGCGGCATCCGTGCCACCTTTGAGGCTCGCGGCTACACCGCATGGGACCCTACCTCCCCCGCCTTCATCAAGCGCACGGAGCACACCGCTACACTCTGCATCCCTACAGCCTTCTGCTCCTACACAGGTGAAGCACTTGATAAAAAGACCCCCCTGCTGCGCTCCATGGCGGCAGTCTCCAAGCAGGCCTCACGCCTCCTTGACTGCTTTGGCGTCCAGCACAGTCAGGTCGCGAGCGATCTTGGTGCTGAGCAAGAGTACTTCCTCATCGACCGCAATCTCTACATCCAGCGCCCCGACCTCATCGAGACAGGTCGCACCCTCTTTGGCGCACTGCCACCAAAGCACCAGCAAATGGAAGATCACTACTTTGGCTCTATCAAGGAGCGCGTGCTTGAGTTCATGGCCTCCGTCGATGAGCGTCTTTGGACACTGGGCGTCCCCTCCAAGACACGCCACAACGAGGTAGCCCCAGGTCAGTTTGAGCTCGCCCCCCTCTATGAGCCATGCAATGTCGCCGTTGACCACAACGTCATGATCATGGACGTACTCCAACGCCAAGCCCTCAAGCACGGCCTCGTCTGCCTCCTCCATGAGAAGCCCTACACAGCCGTCAACGGCTCAGGCAAGCACAACAACTGGTCACTGGGCACGCCCGAGCACGGCTCCCTGCTCAGCCACGGCAAGAGCCCCCATAGCAACCGCCTTTTCCTCGCGCTGCTCGCCTGCATCATCAAGGGTATAGACAAGCACGCTGATCTCCTGCGCTCCACCATCTCCAAGGCCGGCAACGACCACCGCCTCGGTGCGAGCGAAGCCCCCCCAGCCATCATCTCCATCTTCTTGGGCGATGAGCTGGATGACATCATCGAGCAGATCAAGAACGGTGGCGCCACCCACTCATGCCAAGAAACCACCATGGGATTTGGTGTTGACACCCTTCCCAAGCTGCCCAAGGACACCACCGACCGCAACCGCACCTCTCCCTTTGCCTTCACTGGCAATAAATTTGAGTTCCGCGGCGTAGGCTCATCCCAAACATGCGCATGGCCCATGGCAGTCCTGAACACCATCGTGAGCGAAAGCCTTGATGAAGCATGCAGCTTCCTTGAGCCCTTTGCTGGCACCGAGCAGTTTAATTGCAAGGTGGATGAGCTCATCGGCAAGTTTATCAAAGATCACAGCCGCGTTATCTTCAACGGTAATGGCTACGCTGATCAGTGGATCGAAGAAGCAGAGCGTCGTGGTCTCCCCCACCTGCGCAACACCAAAGACGCCCTCCAAGTGCTCACCAGCGAGAAGAACCTCGCCCTCATGGAGAAGTACAAAGTACTCACCCGCGGTGAAATGGCTGCACGTGCAGAAATTCAAACGGAGGAATACCTCAAGACTCTCGACATCGAGGCTAAGACCAGCCTGAGCATGATTGAAACAATCTACATGCCCACCATCGCTGGACAAATGCATACCATCTGCTCCACGATTGCTAGCATGCAAGCCGCCAGCATCACATCTGGCCTCATGGCCGCCACAGCCACAGCCAACGCCATCGGCGAGCTCTACGACGAGCTGCCTAGCAAGGTTGCGGCCCTCAAGCTTGCTATCGGGCAAAAATGCACTGACTCCATGATCAGAGCCATGGTCGACGCTCGCGAAACCATTGATGCCCTCGAAGCTTTGGTCGCCGCAGACCTCTGGCCCGTACCTACCTATGCTGCGATGCTCAACATCCACAGCAAATAAGATAGGCCAATAGATTCACAACTATTCATCATTCTGGGATCCTCATTTGAGGGTCCCAGTTTTTTGTCGACATTTCGGCACAAAAAAGCCCCAATCAAATCATTGAGGCAGGTCCAAGAAGACGAGTCAGCCAGTGGAGCTGTCATTTATAAATAGGGCTCCAGCGAGAGCAGCTGGCGGCGAATCTCACCCAATCGCTCCTGCAGAGGCGCGAGGGTCTCAACACGACGAGCCAACTCTAGGCGAGGCTCAGCATAGAGGCGGCGGTAGGCAGCCACACGAGCGACAATCAAGCGATGGAGAGGGTCTTTGAGCGACTGCTTGAGGCGCAGCTGGAGCGAATCCATCGCAGTAGCGAGCGCCTGAGCCGCACTCCGACTCACAATGAGCTGAGCCATGGAGGCATAGAGCCAAATAAAGGCAGCTATAACCAAGCAAGCTCCAGCCAAAAGAGGGAACGAGAAGCAACCAAGGAGAGATGCCGCTGTGATGCAGGCGCAGATGAAGATAAAGACGCTACACATCCAGCCATGCTGCTCATTGAGCACGAGGGAGAGTTGGTAGCGCAGCTTCTCACGCATCACACAAGTGAGCAACTCGTGTGCAAGCTCAGAGCGTAACTTGGACAAATCAGCATCCAGAGCCTCGCAGGAGAAATCGCCAATCTCGCAATGCAAAGCCTGAAGCACGCGGGGGCGAACCTCCTTCCAGTGCCCCTCACAGGCCAAGGCAAAATGAGCATCTGCGTCCTTCTGACGCAGCAGCAACTCCCCGCAAATCAAATCAAATCCATGCTCTTCAACACGACGAGACAAACTCTCCAAGCAACTCAAACGCTCAGGCGTAAAGAAGAAGCCGAGCTCCGCATGCAGATAGTCCTGCATCTTGGGTGTCTGAGCTGCAACCAGAGTGAGCAGCGCCTCCTCTAGGCTGTCCAAGCCCTGCAACTGACGCTGCAAAAAGTGATCAATCTCCGTATCGACACTCGATAAGAAACCGCTATCGGAGCGATGTAAATTACTGCGTGCATGTAGAGCGAGCCCCTGACGGTGCATGAGAGCCGAGCTCGACAGAGAGAGAGCCTTGAGCTCTGCGCGCAGACCACTAGGCGCATGCAGCAACTCCTGCACCTGGCATACAAAGAGATCCCGACTCGTGCCACCCTCATCCTGAGGAGCATAATGGATCGGCAGAGCATGCCCCAAGGCTGCATCTAAGCTCGACCTCAAGCGAGCTTTAAATTGCAGCACCTCATGAGAAGAAATCGTATCGGTAAAGCTCACCGCAATCATCAGGCGCGTCAGCACATCGGGCTCCAGAGTGCGGAGGAAAGACATACTCTCTTCATCCAAATCTGATTGACGAGCATCCGCACAGAGAATAATCACATCAGCCTCGCTCAACATCCCCGAGGCAAGGCTGTCGCGTAACTCCTCATTAGCCAAATCACAGCTATCGATGAACTCCAGACCCAGCTTATCATGCTGAGCCAAGAAGCGTGAGCGCGTCACATCACCATCCTCACAGCTAAAGCGCCAGCGAATATAGGGCTCTGAGCCCATGGGTGTAGCAGCCACCGCAGGAGAGGCAACCAGATGCGCGAGCAGGGAGGACTTCCCCGAGCCAGCAGTGCCCAGCAGCAAGATGCGACGATCGCGCTTGAGCCGAGCCTGTGCGGCAAGCACATCTGGGATTAACTCATCAACGGCAGGCTCCGCGATATCACAAGCCAGCGCTATCGACTGGTTAGACCAGTAGAGCAAAAGAGATTCTTGACTTCTATAACCGCGGCGTAGCATCTAGAAGGGTATTATAATCCCTCAGGTCTCACTTGTCCAACGTAAATTACAACAGCAAACAGATGAAGCGACATAGCAGCAATATTTATCTTGATATCACCACCGCGGCATGCTAGATTGAGAAAATCATGATGAGTTATGAATCATATATTGAGCAGTGCATCAAAGTTGAAGCGCAGATACATCTCCACGCTAGCCTTTTGCCTCATTTGCGCACTCCTATTCTTCTTTCCACGTAAGCGACGCAGCCGCTTCCTGCTATTCTTTTATGCTGCCTATAGTTGTTACCTGCTTTTTGACTGGGGATATCTCAAGATATTGCGAGCAGTATTTGAGCATCTAGAGTTATTCAATGCCTATGACATCATCTACGTAACACCACTCGCTCTGATATCCGCATCAATCATCGGCTTGATCCATATCTACATCATCGAGAAACTCAGTCTATTGCTAAAGCCTCAGACAAAACCTAGAGCGCGCGTTCGTGACGACGCCTTGTCCTGAAGCTTGATGAGCCGTTTATTCCAAGCCTCAGCCTCCTGCAAGAGTGCGGGCTGCTTGCTCTTACGCAGTAGCGTAATGAGCAATCTCATCGCCAACAACTCATCCTGACCTGCTGAGAGGCGCAGGTAGCGTATCGCCTTTGCCTCATCCTTGGGCACCAGCTCCCCATCAAAGGCGAGCAGCGAGCAGATGTAGAGAGCCTTCTTGTTACCCATCTCCGCAGCCGATTCATAGGCCTGCACAGCGCGAGCCGCATCGGGCTCTATCCCAGCAGCCCCACGCATCAGCACAAATCCTAGATGGCAGCTGGCCCGATGATAACCAGCCGCGGCAGACTCCCGCAAGAGAGCCATGCCCTCCTCCACTCGTCCGCCCTGATCAATATAATCACGACCCAAGCGGAACTTTGCTTCTGCTAGACCAGCCTCGGCAGCGGCCATCCAGTACTCACGCGCCCGTGGCTTGTTCTGCTCTAACCCAGGAGCCCCCACATAGAGCAGATCTCCAAGAAAAAGCGCTGAGCCAACATGACCCTGAGCCGCCGCCTTACTAAACCAATGATAAGCGGCAATCACATCCTTTTGCGCCACCTTACCCCCCTCAAGATAAATCCCAGCCAAATCCGTCTCAGCCTTGAGATAGCCAGCCTCAGCCGCCTGATGTAGCAGGCGAGTCGCCTCCGTGTAGTCAGCCGAGCTCAGCTCCTTAGCCCTCAAAATATCCTGAGCCTTGGCATAGTAGTCATCGGCAGTCATAGACTCCGATGAGTCATCGCAGGAGAGCTGAGTAAGAGCGCAAAGACTCATTGCAAAAAGTGTAGAAGCACGCATCATCCCCCCCATGATAGCGCAGCCATCGAAGCTTAGCAAGTCGATATCAACATCAGGCTTGGCAAAATAAGCTAACAAGGCTATAGTATTGACCCATGCAACGCATCAGTCGAAGCCTCCGCAGCATCTACCCCATCACTGATGACTCTATGGAGCAGCTTTGCGCCATTGCTAGGGCGATGGAGCTCCCTCGTAGACATTTACTCATCGAGAAGGGCCTACGATGTGGGCATGTCTATTTCATAGAGCGCGGTCTGAGCCGCAGCTTCTGCCATATCGGCTCTGCGGAGCTGAGCAGTTGGTTCTCCGCAGAGGGTGACATCACCTTTGCAATGAATGAGCTCTACCATGATATTGCAGGCTTTGAGAGCGTTGAGTTACTGGAGGATTCCCTGCTCTACGCCATTGCCATCCCCGAGTTTAATCAACTCATTGAGCAGAATATAGAGTTTTGCAACTGGTCACGCCTCATCCATCAAGAGCATATCCTGCGCGTCCAGCAGGCGCGTATCGACCAAATCAGCCTCTCTACTGAGGCTCGCTACCGCAAATTCGTCCGCGAGCAGCCAGAGCTACTCCAGCGCATCAAGCTCGGCCATCTTGCTTCCTACCTAGGGATGACGGCCCAAAACCTCAGCCGCCTCCGCGCCTCCATTTAAGGAAGCTCAGGCATGCAGGGCGGGGCAACCTGCCACGCAAAGGAGAATATCCAGACGGAGAAACAGCCCGCCTCATCTGGGCACAAAAAATGCGAGGGACGCCGTAGCATCCCTCGCAGTGTAAAGTTTATCGGCTTGTGACCGAGATCAAACTTAGGCGATGGAGTCGCCAAGCTTCTTCATAGCTTCGCCAGCGCGGTTGGAGTAACCCCACTCGTTGTCGTACCAGCCACAGATCTTGACCATGTTGCCACCGACGACGTATGTGAAGCCGGAGTCAAAGATGCAGGAGTGAGGATCAGAAACGATGTCTTGAAGTACAAGAGCTTCTTCGGAGTAGAGCATGATGCCCTTGAGAGGACCTTCAGCTGCTACCTTCATGGCTGCGTTAACTTCAGCAACAGTAACGTCCTTCTTGAGGACAGCTACGAAGTCTGTGAGGGAACCTGTAGGTGTAGGAACACGGAAGGAAGCACCATTGAGCAGACCGTTGAGCTGAGGCATCACTTCACCAATGGCCTTTGCAGCACCTGTGGATGTAGGGATGATGTTGATAGCTGCGGAGCGCATGCGACGTGGGTCACTGTGAGGAAGGTCGAGGATGGACTGATCATTCGTGTAGGAATGAATTGTGCTCATCATGCCCTTTTCGATGCCGAAGCTTTCGTCAAGTACCTTCACCATTGGTGCGAGGCAGTTTGTTGTGCAGGAAGCGTTGGAAACGATGTTGTGCTTAGCTGCATCGTACTGGTCATCATTGATGCCGAGGCAGAATGTGAGATCAGGGTTACCAGCAGGAGCGGAGATAAGAACCTTCTTTGCACCAGCAGTGATGTGGCCTTGAGCCTTTTCGCGTGCTGTGAAGAGACCTGTGGACTCAAGAACAACGTCAACTTTAAGCTCTGCCCAAGGAAGGCCATCGGGACCTACGCGGTCACCAAGAATCTTGATAGAATGACCGTTGACAACGAGGTTGTCACCGTCAATTTCAACCGTACCCTTGAACTTACCTTGTGTCGAGTCAAACTTGAGAAGGTGAGCTGTGGTAGCGATAGGAGTAAGGTCATGGATTGCGACAACCTTTTCGAGTTCTGTCTGGGACATGGCGCGAAGAACATTGCGACCAATGCGACCAAAACCGTTAATAGCGTAATTTGCCATAATATTGAGGATTGATGGAGTTTTTTAACTTGATTCCCGTAGCCTCAGAATAAGGCAACAGGTCTTGACTTATTCTACCGACACAATCTACCAGAGTCAATACAAATTTGCATAAACTACGACTTTGCAAGCAAAAACACGAAAGACCCTGAATCGTCTCGCGGCACAAGAACATACACTCTCTTCAACTTTCTCAATTAGTGAAATCACAAGCAAGATGTCACAACAGTACTCTCCTTGCGAGCTCTCGCACACTATGACGCAAAAAAGCCCTCCGCACATGATGTAGCGGAGGGCTTTTTGATAGATATTCTCAAATAATCAGCTCAGGGATAAATCAGCATTGATGCTAGTCTCTGCGAGCTCAATGGCTGTATTAACCTCCTCCCACTGGCTAAAGAAGGTGGCCTCCGTGCGCTCCAGTTGCTGGTGCCGCTGGGTGAGCTCCATGAGTTTTTGGTTGTCGCTGAGGTTGTCAGGATTGCCGAGTTGGGCTGCTATCTTAGTACGCATCGCCTCGGTATCTGCAATACCCTTCTCAATTTGAGTGAGTTTCTGCCTTAGGGGTTTGACTGTTTTGGCACGACGCTGACGAGCCTCGGCCTCAAGGCGTTTTTGCTCCTTGCGGTTGACATTGCTCTGCTGAGCAAAGGCATTGTTAGCATCCGCCGTGGGGGGTGCCTGAGTGCCAGCCTGCTTGGCGCGGCGCTGCTCTAAATCAACACTCTCGATATAGGCGGAGACATTGCCATAGAAGACGCGTGGAGCATGGCCATTGCGAAACTCGAGCACCTTGTTGACAATAGGATCGAGGAACTGGCGATTATGCGAGACAATGCAGTAGGAGCCTGGGTAGTCAAGCAGCGCTTGTTGCAGCACTGATTGGCTCTGGAAGTCCAAGTGATTGGTAGGCTCATCCATGATGAGGAAGTTGGCAGGATGCAGCAGCATGCAGCAGAGAGCAACACGGGAGCGCTCACCACCAGAGAGGACGCCAATCTTTTTAAAGACATCATCACCGCGGAAGAGGAAGCAGCCCAATATATTGCGCGCCAGCGGGCGAGTCTCACGACTCGCGGCAAACTCAACACACTCCAACACCGTAGAATCATCATTGAGCAAGTCAGCGTGAGTCTGCGAGAAGAAGGCGAGCTGCGTATGCTTGCCAAGGTTAAACTGACCGCTATCAGGCGCCTCAGTGCCCGAGGCAATGCGGGTGAAGGTAGACTTACCCGAGCCATTGACACCGACGATGGCAATGCGATCGCCCTTATCCAGACTAAAGTCGTAGTCATCAAGTAGCGTGATGGAGCCATAGGCCTTGCAGACTTTCTCCATATTAAAGACATTGTGACCACAGATTGGGGGCGCAGGGAAATTAAAGCTCATCACCGCGTCATCATCCTCAATCTCGATACGCACAACTTTCTCAAGCTGCTTCATGCGGCTCTGAGCCTGTGTAGCCTTACTTGCCTTGGCGCGGAAGCGGTCAATGAACTGCTGGGCCTTTGCGATCTCGCGATCCTGAGCCTTGACTTGACGGCGCAAAATATCCTTGCGCAGCACGCTTTCCTTGAGGAAGAATGAGAAATTACCGGAGTACTCCTCAGCTCGGCCATGGTGGAAGGCAATTGTGCGATTCACCAGACTGTCCAGCAGGGACACATCATGGCTGATAATGCAGATAGCGCCGCGATAGTTGCGCAGGTACTGCTCCATCCATCGCTGGCTCTGAATATCAAGGTGATTGGTGGGCTCATCGAGCAGCAGCACGTCGGGCTCTTGGAGCAGCAGCTTTGAGAGCGCTATGCGCATCTGCCAGCCACCTGAGAACTGACCACAGTCGCGCTCAAAGTCGCGATCCTTAAATCCAAGACCACGCAGGATTGACTCCACACGAGGGCGCAGCGTTGCCGCATCGAGCTCTTGAAGCAGTAGCTCGTTGTGGCCAATCTCCTCAAGTGCATCCATATACGCAGGAGTACTTGAGTCCATGCTAATCAGAGCATCGGAGAGCTCGTCAACAACCTCTTGCAGCTTGACAATATCACCAACAGCACCCAGCACCTCATTAATCAGGCTAGAGCCGCTGATATGAATACCATCCTGAGGCAGATAACCTACCTCACTGTACTTGGGACGCAGCACGCGGCCACGGTCAGGGGTGATGATACCAGCCACACACTTCATCAGTGTGGACTTACCAGCTCCATTTTGACCAGCAAAGGCAATGCGCTCACCACGCTCAACAACAAAGGAGAGCGAGTCAAACAGCACGCGAGCACCGTATTCAATATGCAGCTCTTGGACAGCAAAAACCATGATAGGAATCGATATGTAAAATGGGCGAGGTCACGCCTCGCCCAGAAAAACAGGAGTCAGCAAGCGCTAGGCTAGCTGAGCCGCGATTAGCTCATCTTACCGTTCCAACGAGCGATGTTGGCAGATTCTTCTTCAATGAGGTCATCAATGCTGTCATGAATCTCAATAGAGATAATCTTGTCAGACTGAGTCATTGCGTTGACCACCTTTTGATCGGCGGCAGATTCAATAGAACCAAAGATTGTGTGCTTGCCATTGAGCCAAGTTGTAGGCACGTGAGTGATGAAGAATTGGGAACCATTGGTACCATTACCCTTCCAGTCGCGACCAGCGTTAGCCATAGCGAGCAGACCTGCAGCGTTAAACTTGAGATCAGGACGGCACTCATCATCAAACTTGTAGCCAGGACCACCAGTACCTGTACCAGTAGGATCACCACCTTGGACCATAAAGTCAGCAATAACGCGGTGGAAGCTCAGGCCATCATAGTAGCCACGGCTTGCGAGATTAAGGAAATTTGCAGCCGTCATTGGGGTCTTGGATGCAAAGAGAACCAGCTTGATATCGCCCTTGCTGGTCTTCATTGTGATTTTTTTATCAGTTGCCATGCGCGATATCATACAGCAAGTGAAAAGAAAAGCAAGACTAAAGCCTCAGCGACTCAATCCTTGTAGATTGACTGGTGTGCAATCGCAGTCTGAGGCTTAGCCGCGATATCAATAGCGCGATTGACCACATCCTCACTATTACTATTAAACTTGTAGGCGCTGCAGGCGGGGCAGCAGTCGCACTCCCTATCGACAATAGCCTCACAGACGATACAAATCTTGTAGCTAATCGGATCCTCGATGATGGACTTTGCCATCTCCATGCGATCTTGTTGAGTGGGCATCTTAGATAAATAAGGAAGAGGAGCATCAACCAAAGGCTGATGCTCCATCTTGTTCAAAAAGTCGAAAACCTAAAGAAGAACTTAGGCGATGCTGGCAATAGCCTTAGCAGCCTTGCTCTTGTAGTTAGCTGCACGATTAGCAGGAACAGAGTTGTTCTTCGCTGCTTTATCGATAGCGGATGCAAATAAGTTATAAGCTGCTGATGCTGCTTCTTTGTCGTTAGCTGCAACAGCTTCCCCGAGGTTCTTACGGAGGGTGCGAACGCGGGCTTGTGCGGAACGATTCATTGCCGTACGTTTAAGGGTCTGACGGATGCGCTTCTTAGCGGACAGGGTGTGGGCCATAATAAAAATTGATGTTGTTTAGGATTTCGAGATTCTCGTGGCGGTTAGTTTACCTTCTTTGACCATAATGTCAAGTGAATTGATTAAAAATTGCTTGTTTTTCCTGTAAATCTCCTACTCTAGGCTATAGAATGACGCTTGCCAAGCCCTAACTAACATGATAGAATACCTTACATGAAAACATCTTTACCAGCCGTGGGGCTACTTAGCTTATTTGCACTTGCATCCTGCACGAGCAACTCAGGCTCCCTCGCCTCATCTGGCGAAGAACGCCGCATCATCATGCCATCCCAGCGCGGTAAAGTACTCCACAGCAAATCCCCCGCGACTACAGCCGCCCCGGCAGCAAGCACGATATCGGAGGCGAGCAGCACAGCCTCACAAGCGAGTGAAGCCGATGCCAAGCCTGCTAAAAAGAGAGGCGGCTTCTTTGCCTTCCTCGGCTTTGGTTCCAGCGATGATAACAATGTTGAGCCCGAAATCCAGATTGAGACCAAGGCAGCTGCTCTTGACGCCAACTCTGGCCTGAGCCCCGTAAGCACGCCCCTGCTCAACTCCCAGCCCGCCACCGCCATCAATCCTCTTGAGGGCACAACAACCCAGCAACCCAGCGCCGCGCAAGCCGCTGCCGCTGCCACCATCATCAGCGGAGAGCTCCCTCCCTCTACAGAGGCACTCTCTCCCATGAGCAACTCCCTGCGTGGTCCCAACAATGACACGCCTGAGGAGCACTCCAGCCGCCAAGACGGCAGCGCACCACGCCCCAACTCAATCGAGCTCCGAGGCCTACGCTCCCCCTCTCTGCCCAAAAACCTTCCAATGAAGTTCTAAGTGAGCTCTTTGACGCAATCGCAACGAATGAGCCCAGAGCACACAACCTTTTTTTACACACGATACAATGACCCAAGCACACGTACCACACAAGTTTGTCCCCACCCCCTTTGACTACCACCAAGAGCTCGAGCTCACGATTGAGTCCTTATCCAACCAAGGTATAGGCATCGCCCGTATCGACAACTGGGTTGTTTTTGTACCAGCTTGCCTGCCCGGCGAGAAGGTAATTGCCAGCATCTTCCGCAATGAGAAGAACTGCTCGCAAGCTGACCTTGTCCGCGTCATTGAGCCATCCCCCCATCGCGTGACACCTCCCTGCCCCGTCTACGGATACTGCGGCGGCTGCCAATACCAGCATCTTGAGTACAACGAGCAACTGCGATGGAAGACATCTCAGGTAGCTGACTTGCTGCGTCTGCAAGCTGGACTTGAGCTGGAGGTACTGCCTGCCATCCCCTCCCCCAAGACCTACGGCTACCGCTCCAAGATCACCCCTCACTTCCACAAGCCTAAGGATGCCAAGATTGGCAACATCGGCTTCCTGCGCTTAGGCACACGAAGCGAGGTATGCGACATCCAGCGCTGCCCCATTGCCATGGATGAGCTCAACGACGTGCTCCCTCTCGTGCGCAAGGCCACCCATGCCGCTGCCTCACAGTACAAACGCGGCGCTACGCTGCTCATGCGCGTGAGTGAGGGTTGTGTCATCTCAAACCACGCTGCCGTCTGCACGGAGCAGGTCGGGGATCTGAGCTTCAACTTCCTCGCTGGCGATTTCTTCCAAAACAACCCCTACATCCTCCCAGCCTTCACTAGCTACGTCGCGGCTCAGGCCAGCGCCTCTGGTGCTCGCTACCTCGTTGATGCCTACTGCGGCAGCGGCCTCTTTGCACTGAGCCTCGCCTCCCACTTTGAGAAGGTGCTCGGCGTTGAGGTTAGTGAAACAAGTGCTGACTGGGCTCGTTCCAATGCGCGCAGCAACAAAATTGAGCATGCCGACTTCCTCGCAGCTAGCGCTGAGGCCATTTTTGAGAAGGTAGACTTCCCAGCAGAAGAGACAGCCGTCGTCATCGATCCCCCTCGCAAGGGCTGTGACATCGTCTTCCTCGACCAGCTCTTTGCCTTTGGGCCCAAGCGCGTCGTCTACGTCTCCTGCAACCCATCCACCCAGATTCGTGACCTCGCAGAGTTCGACAAGGCAGGCTACAAGGTTATCGAGGTACAGCCCTTTGACCTCTTCCCCCAAACCAAACACCTTGAGTGTGTCGTCACACTTGAAAAAAACCAATCATCCTAACGATGCACCAACCACCGCCAGCAGGACGACTCAGCCAGAGTGCAGAAGATTACCTCGAAGCCATCGGTACACTCTGCCAGAAGAACGGGCAAGCGCAAGTGAGCGACATTGCAGAGATGCTCCATGTCAAAAAGCCTAGCGTCACCGTCGCCATCCGCCAGCTCCACGAGCAAGGTCTTGTCGACTACCGCAGCTACGCCCCCGTCACCCTCACAGAGAAGGGCAAAATCTATGCGGAGAAGGTCATGCAGGCTCACAGCATCCTCACTCACTTCCTCAGGATAGCCGCGGACATGTGCCCCGAGCGAGCAGACGCCATCGCCTGCGAGCTCGAGCACTGCCTTACCTACGAGGAGATTACTCGCATTGAGGAGCTCTACCCCAAGGATTCTCAAGACTAATTTTGAACAACAGAGCTCTGTACCAATCAAAAGAAACATGAACGCCAGCTACCATCAACCACAGGTAAGCAACCCCAGCGCCACAAAGTCGCTCATTATCATCAATGCGGTGATCTTTATTGCGGGCATGTACGCCAAGCAAGATGCCGGGCAAAGCAACTCCATCTTTGAGATTTATGGCTCCTACATCTGGTATGACTGCTTCATGCAGGGTGAATATTGGCGTCTGATTAGCTACCAGTTCCTGCATGCCTCCCCCTGGCACATCTTCGGCAACATGTGGGCGCTCTACTTCTTTGGCAGCGCTGTTGAGCAAATCTTTGGCTCCGTACGATTCCTCATCTACTACCTCGTCTGCGGTGTTGGTGGCGCGCTCTTCTCCTCCCTGCTGGCAGGCACAGGCATCTACCACAATGCAGTAAGCTCTCCGCTAGCTCAACAGTACACACAAACACGCGCCAACTATATCAACTATATCAACGACAGCGATACGGCCAAGGTCTGGGAATTTATCCCCATGGTCGGAGCCTCTGCTGCGGTCTGTGGCATCATGGTGGCTGCGGCCTTCATGTTCCCCACCGCGCAAGTCTCGCTACTCTTCCCCCCCATCACCCTCAGCCTGCGCAATCTATCACTCATCGTGATAGGCATCGCCACCCTCACGGTCTTGATGAGTGGGTCCAACGCTGGTGGTGAAGCAGGTCATCTGGGCGGCATCTTGGTAGGTGCCATCATCATGTACATCCTGCGACTGCGCTACCTACGCTCGCTGCGCTCCCAATGACGGCTCTCTTTGATATGGATGGCACCCTCTTTTGGGGGGACTCCCAGATGCGTTTTGCGCGCTGGGTGCTCAAGCGACACGCGCATCGTCGACTCTACCTGCTCGCGGTCATCCCTGCTAGCATCCTGCGCGGACTGGGCATCATCGACACGCCACTGATGAAGCGTGCCTTTCTCAGCTACGCCTATGGCATGAGTCAGGAGCAACTCAACGAGGAATGCCAGCTCTTCTGCGAGCAAGAACTCATGCCAGCCCTCTACCCCGAGGTCCTCGCCAAGCTGCGAGCCCACCAAAAGGCCGGTGACCGCACCATCCTCTGCTCAGCATCCCCTGACTGGTGGACGCAGTATATGGGGCGCATGCTCGGCTTTAGCCACTGTATTGGCAGCCCCATTGAGGAGAGTGCTCGCGTCCCCTTCATGCCAGTCATCCCAGCACCGGGCAACAACAAGGGTCACAACAAACTCATTCGCCTGCGTGAGCAGCTCGGTATTACACATGCCGAGATTGGCTACAGCGACAGTGCCGCAGACCTACCCATGCTCAGCATCTGTGATCGCGCGGTACTCGTCAACCCCAAGGAAAGCCTCGTTGCCCAGCATCCCAAGGCTGAGATTCTACGCCCCAGCTGCCCCAAGCGCATGCTGCCCTTTATCCTGTGCAGCTTCTTTGGCATCTGAGAGCCTCTCTCTCCAATAACGGCAGCGCTGAAGACAACGCTCAGACAACGTGACCACTCGCGCGACAGAGAGCTCCGTTGCGTCCCTCTGGGGATAACACTTGATTAGCGAGCGTTGCACGCAGGTCTAGATCTAGACAGACTAGCCCTTTTGATCTGCTGGTTTATTATACTTGAATCTGGCGCATCCCTGAGCCAGCACAAGGTATTCTCATCAACGCATCGTGCGGACGACGCAGGTAGAGCAATCGCCGCGACTGCATCGCCTGTACAAACGCAAGCCTAAGAGGGCTCAGCGCAGCCTCGAGCAGCCTCGATGATAAAAGGAAAAACAGCGGCCTATCTTATTTTTTCTTTGGCAGACCGTACTCCATTGCAACGGCGGACTCACTCTCAATAGCGCGGCTTTCTTGAGTGAGCAACTCACGCTTCATTGCCTGAATATCTTTCTGAATCTTGACATATTCTAAGGAAGTACTAGGGCGTATTGACTCTAGGTGATGGATACGCTTTTGCATATAATTTTGCCATTGATGATACGCCTGTACGCTTTTTTTGAGCGCGAGAAGCATCTCCTTGCGCTCACGCAGATCGCTGAATACATCCTGACAGACCATCTCGAAATTTTCCTTATTATCCTTATAGTTATTCCAATTATCCAGTCTGGTATCCAAATCATAGCTCAGACTAAGATTGAGCGTGGTGTCATCGCTGTCCAAGAAGGCCCCCTCATAGGTACCACCTGTTGAGCTAAAAAGCTGGGGGCTATAGAGGCTGGTGTTGAGAGTGGGCAGGTAGCGCAGTGCCACGCCGTACTGGCGCAGGCGTGCCTGCTCCACCGTGAGCGAAAACTGACATACGACCAGAGGATCAAGACGCTCCAGCTTTTTAGAGTATTCGCCCCAACTGATGCGAGGCATAGTCTCAGGCAAGATGTGCCAACGAGCCTCGCTGTTACCGATGGTCTCAGCCACGGTCTTCCAATATTCCATCCCCTCCTTGCGTTGAGCATCCAGATCCGCAACGGAGCGATCAAGTCGACTTTTCTCGTAATCCAGCTTATCCGCCGCGCGAGTCTTTGCGGAGAGCTCATGCGTCCTCACCAAGCTATAGAGCTTGACCTGAATCTCACGCATGCTAGCCTCCTTAGACTTTCTGGCGGCAAACTCACTCGCCTTAGCCGAGTAGACTTGATAGGGAACCTGTGTGAGTGATGGCAGGGAAAAGCTCACATTGATATTGGAATTTGCCCCATCTAAACTAGATGATTGAGTCCATTCACTGATCGATTTAGTCATCGACCCATAATAGGAGAAGCTCGGTATTAAATCCGTATACACGCTCAGCACCTGACGCTCGGCTGAGGCAATGCTAGAGTTTGCCTTGATGATAGAGGCATTACCCTCCTCCATCATAGCGAGCGCTTGATTCCATGAGATACTGCGCGAGGGCAGCTCATCCCAAGACTTCACCTCAGCAAAGCGATCCTCAATCTTTAAGCCCGTCTCAGTGATACGCTCATCGAGACTACAGCCAAGAAGCAATAGAGAAAGAGTTAACGCAATGGGGTAACGAATCATGAGCAGGTATATTAGACAAATCCTAGCTATTTGGCAAGTCCCGTCTTTGTCAATGCCGCATATTGCGCCAAAGATAGACCGTCACTATCAGACTGAGCACCCCTAGAATAGCACATTGCATCTGGGTACTAGCGCCAAGTAGATTGAGCGATTTCTGCAGCAGCACCGCCATCATCCCTAAAAAACAATCCACAAGATTACTCGCAGCAATCACATCACCACGCCTATCCTCAGCCGCACTATCTTGTAATCGAGCATTAAGCGGCACGAGAAAGCCTGAGGCCATGAAGCCGCAAAGCACAAGAGCGGGCAAAAACGCCACATCGTTCATATCGCAGCAGGCGAGCACAAAACAGCCAATCACCAAAAAAACACCCCCCCAATGAGTCACCCACATGCGAATGCGCTTGGCGCAGAGCACAGCGGCCGTCAGACCACCCATAATGGAGCCTAAGCTCAACCATGCGAGCAAGAGAGCAGAGTCCTTTTGCTGCCCAAGAACACTCATAAAGTCGCGCTCCTGAAGTGTCATCTCATTCGCATCGCCCGCAATTTGCAACACTAGCAGCATCATGGTACCTCCAAGGAACCAAAAGAAACCAATCCCCACCTGACAACGCAGCAAAATCTTATTTTCAAGCAACGACCTAATCTGGATAAAATGCTGCCAAAGCAAACGCCAAGAGAACTCACGCTTACCCTTTGGCTCATAGCGGGGAATGCTCAGACTGAGAAAGAAAACAAGCAGTGCCGAGCCACAGCAAAAGAGCGTCGGCCAAGCCGCCGCCTCCCAGCCGTAATCATCACCCCAGAGGGAAAGTAAGTAGTAGACAATGAAAAGTGCGCCAATCTGCCCCACGAGCAGAGCTAGCATAGAGCTAACCTCCAAGACACCACTCGCAAAGCCAATATTCTTGGTACCCACCATATCCTTGACCAAGCCCTTCTTTGCAGGACTAAAGAGTGTTGCCTGCACGCAAAAAACAGTAAAAGAACCCATCGCCAACCAGAGCTGATGAGTAAAGAAGCCCACGGTCATGCCAATGAGCACAAGCACCTGCAGCAGCACCATCGATTGCAACACACGCGTCTTGCAATAGCTATCCGAGAGCCAGCCCGACAATGGGGAAAATAGCACAAAGGGCAGTACGATAAGAATTGAGAGGACGTATTGCGCCTCATCCATCAGCCAGATGCCCAACGCAACCAGCAGGAACTGTACGCCTTTCTCATTGAGTGAATTCATCGCCTGAATCAAAACCAAGCTCCAAAAAGAACCCCAGCGCACCTTATGCTCTTCAGAAGAGCTCTCTACTTGCATGAGCTCTATTCTAACGAAAGCATGAGGACAGTCAACGCTATTCTTCACCCACAACAAAAAAGCCATCATGACTAGGCATGATGGCTCTGATTGAAATCGGTTTTATTGTTTAGCCAATCATGTTGTCGCGCATGAAGCCAGCGGCATCCTGTTGCCCCTGAGCAGAGGCCTTGCGCAGCCACTCAAGAGCATTGGAGAGGCTCTTGGTCACGCCAATTCCGTGGAAGTAGCAGCGACCGAGATTATAGGCGCCATCGACATTACCCTTTTCTGCGGCAATGCGGTAGTATTGGACAGCGCTCTTTTCATCAACAGCCACGCCATCGCCGTTATGGTAGCAAAGCCCAAGGTTATTGTATGCTGGAGCATAGCCTTGAGCAGCAGCCTTCTTGTACCACTGCAGTGCTAAGGTCGTGTTGCGAGGGATACCAATCCTATCCTTCGCTGAAGTCTTGGCATCATCTCCAGAGATGTAGATGGAGCCTAAGCTATCCTGAGCCTCCGCGCTGCCCCTCTCCGCTGCCTTGGTATACCAGCTGATGGCTTGGGGGAGATTTTTAGCCGTACCCTCACCAAAGTCATAGCACTTTGCAAGTCTGAGTTGAGAGTTTGTGTCCCCCTTCTTGGCCGCCGCATGGAGAGAGATAAAGAGAGCTTGCTTACTATCGCCAAGGCTCACCAGTGAGCCATCGGGGGACTTGTCAGGAGTCGAGGAGCAGGAGAGCAGCGAGAAAAGCAGCACGCTGGAGAGCAGAGGGGTGATGTAGCTGTGTTTCATCAGTATTAATTTAGCAGTTTAGAATTGGTTGATGTACCGCTCGGCATCCAGAGCTGCCCAGCAGCCCATGCCTGCAGCGGAGATAGCCTGCTTGTAGATAGCGTCAGCCACGTCACCAGCTGCAAAGAGACCGGGAGTCTTGGTCAACGTACAATCGGGCTTACGGATAATAAAGCCAGCATCATCGCGATCTGCGAGATCACCAAGGAAGCTGCTGTTGGGAGTATGTCCAATAGCCATAAAGACGCACTTGAGATCAAGGCTGGACTGCTCGCCCGTCTTGAGATTCTCCAGCGTGATGGACTCAAGCTCACCATCCTTATCACTCTGATATGCCGCAATCGTGCTATCCCAGATCATCTCAATTTTATCATGCTCTAGCACGCGCTTCTGCATCGCCTTGCTGGCGCGCAACTCATCGCGACGGTGAATAATATAAACCTTGGAGGCAAAGCGAGTCAGGAAATGAGCCTCCTCACAGGCACTGTCACCACCGCCGACGACACAGACGGGAACATCGCGGTAAAAGGAACCATCACAGGTTGCGCAGGCGGTCAGGCCGTGGCCGATGAGCGCCTTCTCACCATCAATACCCAGATAGCGTGCGGTAGCCCCCGTTGCGATAATCACGGCCTTGGACTTATAAGCCCCACCTGAAGTTGTCACCACAAAAACATCGTCACAGGACTGCTGAGTCACAGAAATGACATCCTCGTAAGCAAAGCGCGTCCCAAACTTCTGAGCCTGCTCGCTCATCTGAAACATCAAATCAGGACCCATGATACCCTCCGCAAAACCGGGAAAGTTCTCCACCTCTGTCGTCGTTGTGAGCTGTCCGCCAATCTGACCACCCGTAAAGAGCAAGGGTTTAAGACTTGCGCGAGCCGCATAAATAGCCGCAGTGTAGCCAGCTGGGCCAGCACCGATAATGATGAGTTGTTCGTCCATAGCAGCATTATATCGTTCTGATTGCATAGCCGCAAGAAAAAATTGAGACTTACTACTATATGCCTACCATCAGATAGAGCATCGAGCAAATAGTTAATGCACTTTATTATAAAAAATAAGTAGCTAATTCACATGACCACTAGATAAGCAGTGCCCGTTTTTCACGGATAGAGAAATGGCACTTATCGTCCATATAGAAGCATAAAGGATCAATCAAATCCTCATTATTCTCACAGTATAAGCAAGAGCAGGCTCAGGGCAACTCCCGCAGAGCAGGCAAATCAAAGCGCGCATGCTGAGCCCTCGCATGCTCACGCCTGATAATAACGCGTAACTTCGCGACAATTTCAGGTCTCTGACTAGCCAGATTATGCTCTTCTCGGGGGTCGGAATCAAGGTCATACAACTCCATAGTCGTGTTACCCTTTTTCAAATTACGAATAAGGGCCTTCCATCGACCCATACGCAGAGCGCATGAGCCATTACCCTCAGGGTACTCCCAGTAGAGCGCCTCATGCTCAGGCTGAGGCTTGCCCTGCAGCTCAGGCAAGAGACTAATGCCATCAAGATGCTTGGGGGCAGGCTCTCCCACAATATCAGCTAGCGTAGGAAAAATATCATAGGAGGCAGTGATATGATCAGATACACGCGCCTGCTTGATGAGTGCTGGCCAGCGAATAATCATAGGCACACGAATGCCCCCTTCTCTCAAACTAGCCTTGCCCCAGCCCATATCACTACGAAAGGGCTTCGCGCTATCAAACCACGCAGAGTTACTCCCCCCATTAAAGGTTGGACCATTGTCCGAGACAAAGAAAATGATCGTATCATCATCAATACCCTCAGCCTTCAGCTCTGCGACAAGCTTCCCAACCTGCTCATCAAAATAGCTAATCATCGCAGCATAAGTTGCCTTAGGATAGCGGCAAGGCAAATAACCTCGACCTCCAAGATACGCTTTCTCCTCGCCAAACTCACGACGATAAAAATCTACCCAGTGCTGAGGAGCCTGCAGTGCAACATGAGGGATTGGTGTTGTCCACATCAGGAAAAATGGTTCCTTATCCTGCTTCTTAACAAAGCGCAGCAGCTCCTCAAACATCAGATCACAGGAGTACTCTGCTCTCACATACTTCTCATAAGAGCGAGCATCCTGAGCATCATTCCCGCGAGCTAAGCGCGCATTGGGGATTAGCAGTGGCGCATTATCGAGCATCTCGCGCTTATCATTACGGTAAAGGAACATGGGGTAATAACTATGCGCCTGCCGCTGGCAATTATAGCCATAAAAAAAGTCAAAGCCCATCTTGTTTGGAGAGCCTTCAGAGCCCGGATAGCCTAAACCCCACTTGCCAATCATTGCCGTCTTGTAACCAGCATCTTGCATCAGATGAGCAATCGTGCGAGTCGCTGCAGGGAGGGGGAATTGCCCCTCTAGCGAGGCATCCTTGAGCATCGCTGCATGACTCCATACATTCCCACGATTCGCCATCTCATCATTCCCCCGTATGAAGGCATGTCCACTATGCAAGCCCGTCAAGGTGACACAGCGGGACGGAGCCGACACTGGTGAGCCCGCATAATTTTGAGTAAATCGTATACCCTCAGCCGCCAAGGCATCAATATGAGGAGTCTTGATCCGCTGCTGACCATAACAACCCAGATCACCATAACCCAAGTCATCCATCAAGATGTAGATCACGTTGGGAGTTGGCGCGCCATTACAAAGAAGAGCAGAAGCAGCAAGAAGAAGAGAGTGGTGTAAAAAAGACATAGGAACAAATGAGGGGGTCCCCTTTTTTAAAAGAGCAATGTTATCTAGATGAGGTAACGAATGATGGAAAAGGGAGGTTTATTTTTCAGATTAGCATTTTGTTGGGGCTTTACAAGCTATTTTTTTGGATACCGTAACGATGCAGCCAAAGGCAGTCTAAAAAACTAGTTTATGATCGCGGCTGACCGCGTCATCGGTTCATTAAACTTACTATGGAGGCCGAGAAACCATTCCTAGCGGTAGCTCAAATTGGGGTTAATGTATAAAACGGGTTAAGCAATCTATCCAGATAAGTTTAAATTATTAAAGAAGCAATTACTACAATCCATGGAGCGATGCGAGACCAGCCAGCTTACATACCCTCTTTAGTCTTGATATTCGAGCAGCTATCATAGATAATCGCTAAGCCCTTCTATGAAAATCCTGCGACGAAACCTCAGCCTCATGCTTGCCCTGCGCTATCTCAACCCTCTGCGCAGCATGTTTTCCATCATCACCATGATCTGCCTCATGGGTGTCGCTCTCGGGGTCATGGTACTCATCGTCGTGCTCTCTGTTATGGAGGGGATGCAAAAGGAGGTTGAGGATCGCGTCCTCGCCTTTACCCCTCACTACGTGCTTAGCAGCAGCAATGGCTTGGGTCAGCGCAGCAGCATCAGTGAGAATGACATCAAGTGGGTTGAGCTCACCGAGAAAATCCAAAATCTCCCCGGCATCAAGTCCG
>CAMQZC010000010.1 GCA_947039485.1 uncultured Verrucomicrobiales bacterium
TTGCTCTCCAAACCCCATTGAGGGGCGGCGCTTTTGCATGCTATCGCTATGATACCTTAGCTGATGTTGTCGGATGCTGCCGCGACTCTCCGAGTGCTCTACCGAGGGTGTCTCTGACGGGTCTTGCCAGACAGGCTTGGGGAGCTTGCTCTCCAAACCCCATTGAGGGGCGGCGCTTTTGCATGCTATCGCTATGATACTTTAGCTGATGTTGTCGGATGCAGCCGCGACTCTCCGAGTGCTCTACCGAGGGTGTCTCTGACGGGTCTTGCCAGACTGGCTTGGGGAGCTTGCTCCCCAAACCCCATTGAGGGGCGGCGCTTTTTGGCAACTTATCAAATATCTATATCTCTAGTTTTAAGGGATACGCGGAGAGTGTGGTTGGCTGGGATGCATTTGTAAAACAAAAAAGCCTCCAGTGTGTTCACTGGGGGCTTTTACTAGAGTGTTGCGTTAGTCTCCAAAGTCAAAGTTTCGCTCGGCGTCTTTTTTACGCTGATTTTTTTGGTTCTTTGCTTTCTTAGCGGCTATTTCTTTTTTACGCGCATTTTTGTCTTTTTTGATTGCTTTGTTGTTTGCCCAGATGTTACCAAGATGTGCCATAATGACTCCGTATTTGGTATTTGGTGCTATTTTCTCAGAGTTGCGAGCTTCTGCTTTGATCGCTCCTCCTCGTACACCGGCTCTTCTCATGGAGCCCATGATGAGGTTATAGGCGGCTTGGCGGTCTTCTTCTCGTAGAGCTGCGTCTTTGATGATTTTCATGCTCTCGGTTTTTATTGCTGAGGGGTCTTCGACGAAGTCGGGTTTGAGGAATCCATCAGTAGTGTCAAGCTGCTTGTACATGAAGAGCAAGGCATTATGTTTGTATCGACGCAGGTAGCCATCAGTGTCGCTGGGGTCAGCTCCTTGAATCATGGCTTCAATACCTTCAGGGGGAGCGATGCCGAGTTCGCAGGTGGCTGAGAGGAGTTTGGCTTTTTCTGCGCCGCTCTCATTCTTGGCTTGCTCAAGGAGTTCTTGCTGCTTTTTGAGGGCTGCTAGTTTTACTGAGATGTTTCTCTGTCCGAGTGATCCGCTTTCATCACCGAGAAAGTCGCTGCCTATGAGTTTTGCGTAGTTGCGTCCGGTTTTGTCAAACATCATAACGCTGGGGCAAACGGTGAGTGGGGGGGCGGGCATGGATCCTTGGATGATTATTGCTTTGGCTGCGTCTTCTGCCACTTTCTCATCATGCGGGTTTTGGTAGAAGGGTACTGCTATCATGATAGCTCCTCCAGCTGCTGATTTGGTGTCAGAGCTTTTCCAAAAACTTTTGAGCATTCGGGTGCTGCGTGCGTTCCAGTCGGGGCCGTAGCAGTAGGCTATGACTCCCTCGGCCCCAGCTTGATCAAGGGCTTCGTTATAGCTTAGAGCCTTGGCTTTGGCAAGTGCCTGACTGTTAATCATGAGGCTAGCGAGTAGGCAAAGGATGAGGCTGCTTTTAACGGTTTTAATTGCGAATCTTGTCGTCATAGATGAGGAGGGTTTTAAATTTGATGCCTACGTGTTGATCAGATCCAGAGTCGATTCTGATGTATTTTGCTAACGGGCGGTTGCGTTTGATTTCTAAGTGGAGGTAGTCTTTGTCTGATCGCTCGGGGAGCTCGGTGAGTATCTTCCAATTCTTGCCGTCAATGGAGTACTGGACTTGCCATTCGTAGTAGGAACCTAGTGAACTCATGGGGACGATTTGGATGCAGCCTATGCGTGTGGCTCGTTCGAGCTCGATGGTGACGAGTTGGTGCTTGCCGCCTTCGCTCATGATGCGACCGCCTGTGCCGTTGAGGGCTGCGGCGTGCTCTACGATACTAGATGGATCCTCATGGTAGGTGCTGAGGCTGATAACTGCTTTGTCGCTGATGATCTTGCCTCTCGCTGGCTGTCTAATGTCGGGGAGGCTTCCGCTTCCTTTGACGTAGTCGGCGCTGTACTTCCAGAATTGCTTGCGATCATTTGTCTCCTCGGTGGAGCGGATGAGTGCTGCGTCGATGAGGAGTGTGTTTTTGACTGTTTCTCGTTTTTTCTCAATGAGTTTGATGAATCGCTTGGTTTGCGATTTGTTAAAGAGGAAGATGTCTTGGAGTGCCCAAGTGAGGGCTGATGCGAATTCAGGTTTTTCGCCAACTGCGTTGAGGAGCATCTCGTAGTAGGTGTTGCGTTGCTGGGCTGATTTGCCCAGGGCACTAGCCTGCATGTCTAAGAAGGGAATCATATCCCAATGTGCGTCTTCCTGCTTTGCTAGGTTGTTGAAGTAGGCGGCAAAGCATTGCTGCTTCCACTTCATGTTGCGCACGTGCTTCAGCATGGTTGGGTAGATTGAGTCGCGGAGGAACTTGGCGCAGCCCTCGGGGTTGCGTGGTGCCATTGCTTCGCAGACAAAGGAGTTGACCTTGACCCAGCGTTGTGGGTTTTTCTTGAGGTTGGCGGCGGCGGATTTGATGTACTCCATCCAGACACCGCGGTTGAGGGGCTGATGGGAGACTGAGAGCTCAAAGAGGGTGAGTCCTGCAAGGGCATTGCCTTTGTTGACGAGGACTGAGCCAAGTGTGGCGAGCATTTGTGCGTCACGGGTGATGGCGCCTTGCTTGTACATGTTGCTATACATTTGCATTGTGCTCCACTCACTCTCACCCCATACTGGGTAGTGAGGGTACTTTTTGGGGAAGATGGAGTTACATGGATGCCACTTGCCATCCATGTAGATGGCAAAGGCACAGTGACCTGGCTCGCCCATGGTGAAGGCTGGGATGCCGTTCGCGTTGGCTGATGCGGTGCCATAGTGGGAGACCCCACCGCACACGGCTCCAATATCGCGTGTCATCTTAGCAAAGTTGCCAGGGTAGCTCACGGTGAAGGGGGCGTAGTAGTGTGCCGAGAAGATAACATCACCAAAGATATTGGAGGGTAGATAGGGTACTTGGAAACCGAATGCTGTGTAGGATTTGACTGGTGCTGAGTTGTTGTCGCGCAGCCATTTCATGGTGCTTGCTGTACCAAAGGAGGATGTGCCTTTCCAACCGCAGGTGAAGCGTAGCAGCCAGTTAGGTAGGCTGTAAAAGTCGCGATTGAAGAGTTGCTTGTCAACGCCTTCAGCAAAGAAAAGATAGCGCTCACGAGCGAGTTTGTAGATGTCTACTGATCCTTTCTTGTTTTTCTTGGGGCGCGCTGAGAGGAGTCCATCTTTGCGCATTTGCTCGATTTCATCTTCGCTGAGGCTGCGCTTCGCGCCTCCCGTGTACCATCCATTGCGTGTGTATTCTACGGCTACTGCTCCTGCGATGTCTCGCTTGATATTCTCGCGCATGCGGATGTCATCGCTATTCTCTGTGAGGATGACTTCATCCATCTTGGGGTCGCGTTGGCGGAAATGGTAGACCATGGAGAGGGCTATCTCGGGCTTCTCAAGTTGTCCATCGTAGACAAAGCTGGCCACCCATGGGAGATTGTTGAGCAAAGGCTCAAGATCGGTACGCATCTTGGCGTCTTTCATCATGGCTGCGAGAATATCAAGGTCGGAGCGGTGTAGCAGCTCCCACTGGGCTATCATGAGGCGGTTCTCTGGCTTTTTGATGAATGCCATGACCTTTTCGCGGTCTCGGCCAGAGCCGATTCCTGCGCGGATTTTCCCTGCAAATTTTTCTTTCAGTATGTTGGGCTTGAGCCACTGCGAGGCCTTGATGCTGGCGTTGAAATTAGGCTCTTCGGCGGGCTCTAAGCCATCGCTTTCGCTGCGTATGGTCCTGATGAGGTTGTTGCCCATGTCGCTATCATCCTCAATGACTGCAATTTCTTTGTCTTCCTCGGGAGTTGTTATTTCAAAATCTTCGCTTTCGTCCCCTCCAAAGAGGTCCTCGGTGTCGATTGTTTCTTTAACAATGATTGTTTGTGTTTTTTTAGTGCTTTCCGTTCCCTTGGTGCTTTTTTTAGCGATGCTAGGGTCATTTTTCAGACTGAAGGAGGCGATGCCTTGCATGAAGCTGGGGCCAGCGAAGTAGCCGAGCATTCCTGAGATCAGGGCTGTGCCTATTAAAATGATGTTGCCGCGTAATTTCATTCACTTGTGATTTAACATAATTGAGCTCATAAGTCAAGGGAGGATGAGTGTGTGGGGGATTTTTTCATAAAAAAATCCCCGCCCAGCTTTTGTATCGCGGGGCGGGGATTGGCGTTTTTCTTTCTCTGCCTTCTTACTTGTCAGCAAGAAGTTGCTCGAGGAGGGCTTGGGAGTTCTCTGCGAGTTGGGCTGGGTCGTCGAGGAGTCCTGCGCGCAGCAGGGCGGTGTTGACGATTTGCCCTGCGAGGAGCTTAGCGAGTGCTTCGTCGCTTTGACGCAGCTGCTCGAGCTTCATGACGATGGGGTGATGGGGGTTGATGGCGATTTCTGGGTGGGTCTCAGGGACGCTTTGACCCATGGCTTGGAGGTAGGCCTTGACGTCGGGGGATACATCATTGGCTCCTTGCATGGCCATGGCGGGGGCTGTCATGGCGCGGTCACCGGGGCTGACTTTCTCAAATTGATCCTTGAAGCTTTCGCTCATCCAGCTGCTCAGGGCTGTGGCGGCGTCGGCATCGAGACCGGGGCGGTCGTTATCGGGGGTATCAAGCTCGGGGAGGTCGAGGTCAGAGCGGTCGATGGCTTTGATATTTTTCTCCTCCATGCGCATGAGGCTGTCGATGACGAATTGGTCGCCGCTCTCGATGAAGAAGGCTACTTCAAATCCTCGGGCCTTGAGGGCGTCGATGTAGGGGGAGTTCTCAAGTTGTGCGCGCTTGTTGCCGTAGAGGACGTAGATGTCGTTCTGATTCTCTTTCATGCGGCTGATGTAGTCCGCAAAGCTGGTGAGCTTACCTGCCTCTGTGAAGCTGGATTCAAAGCGCAGCAGCTTGCCGAGTTGCTCTTTGTGCTCCCAGCTGGTGACGACGCCTTCTTTGATGTAGCGGTTGTACTGGGTGTAGAATTCACCGTACTGTTCACTGTTGTTCTTGGCCATGTCCTCAAGCGTCTTGATGAATCGCTTGGTGATGATGCCCGAAATCTTGCGCAGCAGGCTGTTGTCTTGGAGCATCTCGCGAGAGATGTTGAGCGGGAGGTCTTCGCTGTCTACGACACCGACGAGGAAGCGCAGCCACTCAGGCAGCAGTCCTTCGGGCTTGCTGTCGATGAGTACCTTGTGGCAGTAGAGTGAGACTTTTTGCTCTGTACGACCAAAGCCCATGGCCTCGGGGTTTTCCTTGGGGATGAAGAGGAGGCTAGAGAGTGAGATTGGGGCCTCTGCGCTAAAGTGCATGTGTCCAAGTGGGTCACTTTCTGTGTGACCGACAAATTGGTAGAATGCATTGTATTGCTCAGCGCTAACCTCCTTCTTGTTCTTGAGCCAGAGGGCTTGGACGGTGTTGAGTTGCTCGCCTTCAAAGTCGATGGGGAAGCCGATGAAGTTGCTGTATTGTTTGACGATGTGGCGTACATGGTCGGGCTTGGCAAAGAGGTCGGCGTCTTCTTTGAGTTTGATGAGGATGCTGGTGCCGCGAGGTGTGTCTTCGGGGGCTGGGCCGAGGCTGTAGCCTTCTTTGCCGTCGCTGATCCACTTGACAGGTTTGGCTTCTGGCTGCCATGAGCGCGTGGTGACTTCTACTTCATCAGCGACCATGAAGACGCTATAGAAGCCAACGCCAAATTGACCGATGAGGTCTTGGCTGCTGCTGCTGCCTTGGCTCTCCTTGATGAGTTCGAGGTATTTCTTGGTGCCAGAGTGGGCGATGGTGCCGAGGTATTCGACGATTTCCTCCTCCGTCATGCCAAGGCCGCTGTCGGAGATGCTGAGGGTTTTGTTTTCCTCGTCGCAGCTGATGTTGAGTCTTAATTCAAGCTCTGGCTGGTAGATGCTGTTCTCGGTGAGTTGCTTAAGTCGTAGTTTTTCGAGTGCGTCGGAGCCGTTGGATGCTAACTCGCGGATGAAGACTTCACGGTCGCTGTAAAAGGCGTGGATGACGATATCAAGCAGCTGTCTTACTTCTGTTTCAAATGGGCGTGTGTTCATAGTTGTATGTGTATTTTATGCAGTTAGTGCGAGAGGTCAAGATGATTTTGAGGCATGCGGCTCTTAGCTGGTGTAGCGGGGCTCTTTTTGTGGCTATAATATGCTTTGTTTGATCTTGCTAGCGCGTAGTTTTTGAAATTTCCTTGACTATTGTATATACTTGGTGCATAAAAACGTCATGCGTATTGTTCTGATGGCTACTGGGGATATTGCAGTTCCTACATTTCGTGCTTTAGAGGCATCGGGGCAGTTAGTTGCTCTTTTTACTCAGCCCGACCGCCCTGTGGGTCGTCATCTAGTGCTGACGCCTCCTTATATCAAGACGCTGGCTCTCGAGGCTAGCGTAGCTGTTTATCAACCTGAGCGCATGCGTGATGCTGATGCGGTGGCCGCTCTGGCGGCTCTCGATGTGGATGTGCTGGTTGTCATGGCTTATGGTCAGATTCTTTCGCAGGAGGTGATTGACTGCCCTCGCTTGGCATGTATCAATGCTCACGCTTCTCTGCTTCCTCGTCATCGCGGGGCTGCTTGTATTCAGGCTGCAATCGAGGCAGGGGATGATGAATCGGGGATGACGATTATGCATGTGGTCAAGAAGCTGGATGCTGGCGATATTATCTCTCAGTGCGCAATTAATCTTGAGGGGACTGAGACGGCGGAGTCGCTGCACGATGCTCTCTCTGATATAACTCCTGCTCTGCTAATGCAGTCTATCTCCGCTCTGGAGGATGGCTCTGCTCTGCGTATGGAGCAGGATGAGAGCTTGATGACTTATGCTCCTAAGTTGCTGCGTCCTCACGGTGAGCTTGACTGGGCGCAGCCTGCCTTTCAGGTAGCGCGCAAAATTCGAGCTTATCATTCTTGGCCCGGTACCTTCACCTCTTACCCCTCGGTGAAGAAGGATACTGATAAGTTGTTGAAAATTTTTCCTCCCATCAATGTGTTTGCGAGGATTGAGAAGCCCGTTGGCACGGTGGATGGTGAGGTGCTTGAGGCTGGACCTGAGGGCTTGCTTGTCTCCTGCGGTGGTGTGCAGGGTGGTGCTATTCTAATTGCTACGATGCAGCCTCCAGGAAGTCGCAAGATGAATGCGGAGAGTTTCTTTGCTGGGCATAAGATTATGCCTGGTACAATTCTTGGTAAGCGCAGCGAGTAATTTAGCTGCGCAGCTGCAAGTTCTCTACCTGAAAGATGGGTAGGGGGGCTGCGGCTCCACCCAGCCAGTTGAGCTGGGTGGTGGTGATGATGCTTTGCGAGTCGCTGGGTAGCGCCTCAAGTAGGGCTTGGCGTCTCTGGCTGTCAAGCTCGCCAAAGATGTCGTCGATGAGCAGGATGGGGGCGAGTCCTGTCTCGTCTTGCAGGAGGTTTGCCTGCCCTAGTTGGAGGGCTGTGGCAAGGCTGCGCTGCTGTCCCTCGGAGGCAAAGTCGCTTGCATCCTTGTCATTGATGAGGAGGATGAAGTCATCGCGTTGAGGTCCGCAGCTGGTGTAGCCTAGCCTCTCATCCTGATCGATGCTGGCGGCAAAGGCTTGCTCGAGATTGCCGGGGTTATACGCTTTGTAGTGTAGCTCAATGTGCTCTCTTTTCCCTGCGATGCGCTGGTGGCTCTGGCTGACATAGTTTTGGAGCCTCTCAAGCAGCATTTCGCGTAGCTTGATGATGATGGCTCCGTGCTCGGCGAGGATTTGGGCGTAGTTATGGAGTAGCTGGCGGCTGCGCCTGGGGTTTTTGAGCAGGGCATTGCGCGAGCGCAGTGCTTTGCGGTAGGCGATGAGGGCTGTGCGGTAGGCTGGGTGCCATTGCGTGCCGAGGAAGTCGAGGTACACTCGCCGCGGCTCCGCTCCATCTTGGACGAGGGAGATATCGCGGTTGCCCAGCCAGCTGACGGGGGAGGCGTCGCGTAGGTAGTCAGCATAGTCGCGGCGTATATTGCCATCGACGCGCAGTTGGAGGTTGCGGGGCTTCCAGTCGATGCGTCGTGTGCCATGAATGCTGCTCACGCTGATGCCAAACTCCTTTTGCCCATGCCCTGCAAGCCTCTCTAGTCGGCTGCTGCGAGGGGAGTGGAGGGAGAGGGCAAAGCAGATTGCCTCCAATAGGCTGGTTTTGCCCTGCGCGTTGTCTCCACAGAGAATTGCACCTGCGCTGGGGATATCCCAGCTCAGGCTGGGATAGCAGCGGAAGTTGTGCAGGCGCAGGGAGTGGAGCATGGGGGCTTAGTAATCCACGTTGATGGCGCGGATGGAGTCCATGACCTTCTCCCCTAGTGCTCGCTGAGCCTTGCGGTCGCGGCCATTGACGCTCTCGCCACTGAGGTAGTAGGGTTTGCCAACAGAGACGGTGATGGGCATGAACTTGAGGGCTTTGGCGCCGATGGGTAGGCAGTCAAAGGCTCCGTCAATGCGGATGGGCTGCACGGGGATACCTGCGAGCTTGCTAAGGATGAGTCCGATGCCTGGCATGGCCTCATGGATATCTCCATCTTCGCTGCGTGATCCCTCGGGGAAGATGAGGACGCGGCCGCCACCACGCACAACACGCAGCACCTTGATGATGCTGGCTGGATCGGGGCGTGTCTGGTTGACGGGGATGCACTGGCAGTGATTCATCGCATAGTTCATGCCTGGGGGATGCCAGAGGCTGTGGCGCGCGAGGAAATGGATGTAGTTGGGGAAGATGTGACCAATCATTGGGGGATCAAAGAAGCTCTGATGATTAGCCACGATGATGGCGGGGCCATCTTCAATAAGTCGATCGCGGTTGAGGACGCGTAGCTTGAAGAAGGATTCTCCGAGATTCATCGCCAGCATGCGGGAGAAATGGGCAAAGAAGTTGGGGGCTATTGACATAGGTATGGGGAGTGGTTTTAGTTTGACTTGCTGTGGATATCGGCAACGATGAGAGCAACGACCTCATCAATGCTCATATCGGAGCTATCCACGAGCAGGGCGTCAGCGGCTTGGGTCAGAGGTGCGCAGGCGCGTGAGCTGTCCTTGCGGTCGCGCTCAGCGATGGAGTCGTTGATGCCCTCAGCTGCGCGGCGAGCTGTGCGTACTTCCTCTGAGGCTGTGACAAAGTACTTGTATGGGCTGTTGGGGAAGACGACTGTGCCGATGTCTCGACCTTCCATGACGACGGCTTCTGTCTCGTTGTACTGACGCTGGCGATTGACCAGCAGTTCGCGTACTTCTGGGATGGCAGCGATGGCGGAGACGTTGTTATTGGTCGCGGTCTCGCTCAGCTCACGACCCAGTATACGACCCTCGCAGAGGACGCAGGACATGGCACCATCGCGCCCAAAGCTCAGGGGGATATTGGGCAGGGCTGCGGTGACTGCGTTGCTGTCGTTGGGGTCAATTCCCTGCTGCAGGCAGTACCAAGTGACGGCACGGTACATGGCACCTGTGTTGATGAAGGTGAATCCGAGTTCTTGCGCGATGCGCTTGGCTACGGTTGATTTGCCAGAAGCTGCTGGTCCATCGATAGCTATTGCTGGGGCTGTGGTCATAATAGTTAAAAAATAGGGGGGTTAGCGTTGGTTGAGGTAGTTGACGATGCTCTGCCCGATAGTGCGGGCTAGTTTTTTAGCTTTCTTATCTTGGTTGAGGGCGGCAACGTGCTCGGGGTTGCTCAAGAAGAGCGCCTCGGTGATGACGGCTGGAACGTAGGATTCTTGACAGGCATTGAGCCAGTCACCACCGCCCAAGCGACCATCGTTGCGCACGATGATGCCGCAGTTGCGTCCACCGTTAGGTATCTCGCTGTTGAGGATGTTGCGGTTGAGTTCAAGAGCGACGCTTTGCGCCATGGTCACGCCAATCTGGTTGCAGTAGATGGCGGCACTATGAGTTTTGGTCCACTTGTTGGAGGCGCTGTTGTGGTGGAGAAAGACGACACAGGCGGGCTCTCGATCGAGGGCATAGTTGACAGGTAGCATTCCCACTGCGCAGCGCTTGGGGTGCTGGGTGGAGCGGTAGATGGCCTTGGGGTCTGGGCTGTTGATTTGCACGACGCCATAGCTTTTGCCATGCTTTGCTAGCTCCTTGTCGGCTGGATAGTCTGCGCGGTTGGTCACGATGCAGTCGTAGCCTGCCTCCTCGATGGTCTTTTTAATCTCTGAGGCGTAGTTGTACCAGAAGGAGAACTCATCAATAGTACCGCCATGGCGAGCATCTGGGCTCGTCGCTCCGCGATTCGTATCGTAGTGCCCAATGTCGAGCACCACCGTGCGGGAATCTCGCACAGCTGCCATCATTTGTTGCTGGGCGCAGCCAGTCATCAGAATGAGGCTAGTGGCGATGAGGGAGAATAGAAGACTAAGGCGCATCATGGGGGATTGTATGTGAGTATTTATAAGAGCTCTGCTTGTTTGGCATGGGTGATGAGACCTAGCTTTTGGTAGGCGGCAGGCATTGCCTCACGACCGCGTGGGGTGCGCTTGATATAGCCCTGCATGATGAGGAAGGGCTCATGCACATCCTCAATCGTGGACTCATCCTCACCGACAGCAACCGCGAGAGAGGAGAGACCTACAGGCCCTCCTTGGAACTTTCCAATCATCGTCTCAAGCAGACGCTTATCCATCTCATCGAGACCATCTTCATCAATATCTAGCATGCCTAAGGCCTGCTGGGCAACCTCTTCTGTGATGATGCCATTAGCGCGTACTTGCGCGTAGTCACGCACCCAGCGCAGCAGAGAGTTAGCGACGCGAGGTGTGCCGCGCGAGCGACGCGCGATACTGAGCGCACCCTCTTCGCTCATCTCAACATTCAGCAGCGAGGCTGAGCGTTTGAGAATGTGGCAGAGCTCATCTGCCGAGTAGTAATCGAGGCGGTTGATGATGCCAAATCGCGAGCGCAGGGGGCCTGTGAGCATGCCTGCGCGTGTGGTAGCTCCGACGAGAGTAAACTTGGGTAGATTGAGCTGGATAGAGCGCGCATTGGGCCCTTGATCAATGATGATATCGAGGCGGTAATCCTCCATCGCGGGGTAGAGATACTCCTCGATAGCTGGGTGGAGGCGGTGAATCTCGTCGATGAAGAGGATATCTCCCTTTTGAACATTTGTCAGGATGCCAGCAAGGTCACCAGCCTTCTCAATCTGAGGACCTGAGGTGGTGTGCATTTTCTTCCCTACCGCATTGGCAATGATGTTGGCGAGGGTTGTTTTTCCAAGACCAGGGGGGCCTGAGAGTAGGATGTGATCGAGCACATCATCGCGCATGCGAGCAGCCTCAACCATGAGCAGTAGACGCTCCTTGATTTTCTCCTGACCGCAGAACTCGCTAAAGGCAGGAGGTCGCAGGCTGAGCTCGTAGCTGTTTGCGGGGGTTTCCTCGAGACGGGTGTAGAGTGATTCTTCCATAGGGTGGTGATACCAGAGCAAGAATAGCAGTTTTGCACCCCTGCGTCAAGCATACAGCGAGTATCGCAGGGGGTGAAAAGTGTGAGTGTTCTTCTCTGCGAGCAATCCAGCAGATTTCATCGCGGATAGGCGCTTCTGTTCTTATGAGTACTTCTTTGTTGAATCATCCTATACTCTATGCTAGCCTTGTCTCATGCAAGAGCTTAGCCCCCATATACTCGCCGCCGCCGATAGCCTCTGGGCTTACCATCATGTTAGTGCTGATCTCCTACCCGCGGATATCATTTTTGTGCTTGGTAGCAATGACTCCCGAGTTGCCGCCTATGCCGCGGAGCTCTACCATCGAGGCCTAGCCCCGCGCATCATCTTCTCTGGCGGTGTTGGCCGCTTCACCGATGGCTGGACGTTGAGCGAGGCGGAGAGCTTTGCTTCGATTGCCCGTGCGGCAGGCGTGCCCGATGAGGCTATTCTCTGCGAGTGCAAGGCTCGCAACACAGGGGAGAATGTTCGCTTCTCCCAGCAAATTCTATTGGATGAGGGCTACGGTCTCAATCTCCGAGTCATTGCGCTGCAAAAGCCCTATATGGAGCGACGCACACTTGCGACGCTTGAGCAGCAGTGGCCAGAGTGCCGTCTGCAGGTGAGCTCCCCGCCATGCTCGTTCTCCGCCTACCTCAGCCCTGAGCTCAGCGCAAGCTTTGTGCTCAATGCCATGGTAGGCGACTTTCAGCGCATCCTCCACTACCCCAGCCTTGGCTTCTCCACGCCTCAGCCTGTGACGCAGGAGGCGCTAGATGCCTTTCTCCAGCTGGTGGAGAAAGGCTATGACAGCCAGCTTATAGAGGGTGTGGCTCTGCCTCACTGAGCTCACTGAGCTCACTATTCTCGCTCTCATAGCGAGTGAGCTGCAGGCGATAAATATCGCGTATTGCCTCGCGCAGATGTTGAGGCTTGATGACCTCGATGTCTGTGCCATGCGAGAGGATTTCCTGCTGGAAGTCGTAGGTGCAGCGCAGCGCATAGCTCATGATGCTATAATCCTCCTCAACGCTAATGAATTGCTGGGAGTGATGTAGTGGCAGGTCGCGCAGATACATATGCTTCTTTGCCGCGTGGTAAACCTTGATGATGACCTCCTCGGGCTCCTCATTGCACATGATGCCGTAGCTCTCGCTAAAGTGTGCCTCTAGTTGGAAATCATCAGGGATGGCGTAGCTTGTCTCAGTTGGGATCAGTGCCTGTACTCGCTCCAGCGCATAGGTGATGATGCTGTCGTACTTTGCGTATCGGGCAACGATGTACCAACGCTGGCGGAAGAGCTTGATGCCATAAGGCTCGACCTCATAGCTTTTCTCCTCATCACTATTGTAGGCTCGGTAGGTCATCTGCATGCCGTGACCCTGCGCGATGCTCGTGAGGATGGCGGGGATCAAGGCGAGATTGCCTGGGATGCTCTCAAGACTGATGCGCTGGCGCAGTGCGTGGTTCATCTCCGTCATCTGATTGATCGTGAGAGATTGCAGTAGGGCTTGCTTGATCTGGCTGATGATGGGGCTGGCATCCTGACCGATGTAGTAGCGGTAGCCTCCCTTGCGCTGGCAGATAATTGTGATACCAAAGAGCTGCTCTAGTGCGTTCTTGTGGTTGTGGAAGCTTTTGAGGGGGAAGGCCTCCGAATCGGTGTTGATCTCGGAGGATCTCCAGCAATCCTCAATCTGCTTAAAGCTCACGCCATTGAATCGTTGAATTGTCTCAACGAGCCAGATGTAGCGGTGGACGAGGTGAAATCCTTGTGGATTGTTGGTTTTTTTTGAATCTGCCATAAATGAGCATAGGTAAATACTACTGCTAGAGTAACAAAATTAGCCTCTTAGTGAAAGAAAAAAAGATTTATTAAAACTAATGCTTAAAGCTAGCTTAGGTTTTACTTAATGTGAAAGCGCGCCTCACGAGGAGGCCGAAACAAGTGATAGAAATAAGATAACATGGTAAATTACTACTGTGAACGTTGTGGTTGTGAGAACGCAACGACCAAGTCCACCAGCAGGGGAGATCATTACGTGAGTGCAGGGAGCAGCATCTACACCTGCAAGTGCTGTGGAGCGAGCTGCTCAAGCGTATTCTCTCTGGCGAGCAGCTGGGTGAAAAAAAAGGGCCCAGCAGGCCGTCATCGGAGATTCCCGCCTGTAGTTAACGGGCCTCGCTGAGAGTTGCTTGATGGAGTTGCCTTGAGTATTTTCTCGCCGATATGATTTGTACTTGACTTGTAGGCTGCTAGACCCTAAGCTACGTCAGTCAATTAAGACGCTATAATTATATGTCTCGTACCCCTATTATTGCTGCTAACTGGAAGATGAACATGGGCCCTAAGGAAGCTCGTGAATTCCTCGCTTCCCTCAAGTCCGAACTCTGCGGCGACTGCAAAGCTGTCGACAAGGTTGTTGTTCCTCCCTTTATCACCATCCCTACAGTGATGGAAGTCCTCGATGGCTGCGATTGCCTCGGCGTTGGTGCTCAGGATGTGAGCGACCGCGACAGCGGTGCTTTCACTGGTGAAATCTCCACCACAATGCTTAACGAAATTGGCTGCAAGTACGTTGTACTCGGTCACAGCGAACGTCGCCAGTACCATGGCGAAACTAGCGCTTATGTTAACAAGAAGGTTAAGAAGGCTCTCGCAGCTGGTATTATCCCTATCTATTGCATCGGTGAAACTCTCGAGCAGCGCGAAAGTGGTCAGCTCGAAACTATCCTCAAGGCACAGATCGTTGAAGGTCTCGCAGACCTCACTCCTGCCCAAGCTGCTACTGTTGTAGTTGCTTATGAGCCCGTCTGGGCTATCGGTACTGGTGTGACTGCTTCTAGCGCAGATGCTCAGTCCGCTCACGCCTTCATCCGCAGCGTCCTCGCTGAAGGATTTGGTCAAGAAGCAGCTGACGCTATCCGTATCCAATACGGTGGCTCCGTGAACCCAGGTAATGCTGTTGAGCTCATGGGTCAAGCTGACATTGATGGTGCTCTCGTTGGTGGTGCTGCTCTCGTAGCCGCTTCCTTCGCCGCTATCATCAAGGCTTCTATCTAAGTTTTATCTAAAAACTTTTTTACAAAAAACTGGCAGCAAGTTCAACTTGCTGCCAGTTTTTTGTGTGATGATTTGAGTCGTGCTCGATTGCCCCTAGAGGCACTGGGGACGACTCTGCTTATCTCGCCTGTGCGGAATAGGTCAGCTAGCGGGTCGGGCAGAGCGTGATGAGTCCTTGCCTTATTGGCGTTGGATGATGATTTTCCCGTAGGATTTCTTTACTCCATCCATCTTGAATTGGACGATGATGCGCGCATTCTCAATGGGGTGCTTGAGGGAGAATTTATAGATGTGGTTGCTGTTGGGGTGACCACTGCGTCCCGGGTGCTCGTCTTGTGCGATGCATGCTTCCCCGTTGTAGAGACTGACGGACTGGATGTGTAGGGCATTTCCACCGTGTGTGTAGTGGAAGCTTACTTCGTAGTTTCCTTCTTGCTGGATGGGGATGGGGCCTGTGATCTCGATGGGGCTATCATCGCTGGGGATGATTTGGGGGTACCAGCCGCTCTCAAGGCTGAACTCGACGGGCCACTCGGCGGCGACATGGCTTGCGCTGAGACCGAGGGGGCTGTTGGGGTTGAGTTGCTGCATCTGAGCGGCGAGGCTTGTGATAAGTTGGGCGTGCTGAGGGCTGCTTTTGCGGCGGATGGACCCGAGGGCTGCTGCGGCGATTTTTTGGCGTTGCGCAATGCTGTAGCGCGTGTCCTTGACGCGTTCTGAGGCATCGCTGTAGATTTTCTCAGGGCTCATGCTTTTGAGCTTTTCGCTGTAGTTGCTCTGTGAGAACTTGGCGATTTCTTGCAGCTTGCTCTCGTCGTTGGGATCAGCTATTTTGAGCCGCTCGCAAAGTTTGCTCAGCGGGGCTATTTCTTCAATTAGCTGTGCTTTTAGAATGAGTTGGGCTCTCTCTGTGGCGCTGCCTGAGCTGGCATGTGTGAGGAGCTTCTGTTGCTGTTGTTTGCGGCTAATCTTCGTTGCAATGAGTTGCGCAATTTCTTGATCGCTGGCATTGAGGAGCTCTGAGCCACAGATGGTGGCGTAGTGTTTGCCTGCTTGATCGAGCATGATGATGGCAGGGTAGCTCGTGGGGCTTGGGATGTCGAGCTCGCCTTTAATCTCTGCAAGTTGGCGACGCTTCTCCTCATCAGGGCGCTCGTAGCTAGGAAGGGGGAGGTAGAGGGCATTGCCTGCGGCTTGTTGGATGGCGCGGCTGCTCATGAGTTGTGAGGCTTTGCGTTTGCTAAAGCGCTCCCAGCCCTCAGCGTAGCTGAAGATGATGTAGCCATTGCTGCTGACGAGTGATTGTGCCTCGCTGGCACTCTCTATGAGGCTCACAGCCGCAAGTGGTTGGATGAGCAGGGCTCCGAGGGCAATGCTGCAAAGTTGGTGTTTCATAAGGTTTGGGGGATGGGATGTGGCTTAGGCGGCGTTCTTGCCGTAGATGTAGATGCCGTTGAGGTGGAAGCAGCCTTTGCCTTTGCGCAGGATGCGGATGAATCGGGCCTTGGGTTTTTTGTCTCCTAGCTCGATGCGCATGACGCGCTCCACCTTCTCGCCGAGCAGGTGGATGGTCTCCCAGCTGCCTGCGTTGCCCGTTTGGGATATCTGCAGCTGCATGTTTTTGTGTCGTTGGCTGTAGTCTTTGCAGGTGATGAGCACGATGCCGCTCAGCTCGCCAGTGCGGGGGAGCTGGAGAGTGACCCATGCATCTTCTTCCTCTTTGGTGTGGAAGAATCCTCCCTTGGGGTCAAGCAGGCCTGCGTGCTGGAGGGGGCGGTCGCTATCATGAATCGAGCTGCAGCTAATCATGCCTTGCTCTGAGATGAGGCTTCCCGCAAAGGGCTCAAACTGTGGGTTGCTGTTGCTGTAGCGCTCTGACTCATCAGCGAGGGAGGACATGGCGCGGAAGGTGGCGATATCACCAAGCTGCTCAGCGGCGCGGATGCACTCAATGATGAGCTGCTGGCTGGTATTGCCCTCAAGGCTGCCGCCCTTGATGCTCTCTGCTGCGATGCTAGAGATGTATTCAAAGATTTTTGGGTCACGCATCTCGTTGGATTGAAGGATGGCCCAAGGCATGATGATGCTGGGGTAGGGACCCTTGGCGACATCAAAGATGGAGTCAAAGAGCTGGCAGAGGAGCTCTCCTTTGCTTGCCGAATTGCCTTGCTGTAGCCATTCAAGTTGCTTTTGCAGCTCTCCTGCGACATCCCATTGCGTGTTGCCTAATTCCTTGCAGGAACTCCAAAATTGCTGGCATATCTCCAGTTTCTCTTCGCTGCTGATATCGTTGATTTGGCTCATGGCATGTTGGTTAAGTCTGGCGCCAATATCTGGGCCGAGGCTCTTGATTTGCTGGCAGAGGCTGCTGAGGTAGTTGCGCCAGAGTTGCTGGTCATTGAGCGTGACGAGGCAGCTAGCCCAGTCACGCCACGCACCGTAGTTGAGCGGACTGGCTTGGGTGGCGAGTTTGTAGCAGTTCTCAGCGATGAGGAGATTGCCTTGAGCTTGCGAGATCTCTGCGATAGCTTGGGCTTGTTGGCTCAGGATTCGTGCCGAGGCGTTTTGTGGGCTATAGTACTCCTCGGCTAAGTTGAGGGCAGAGTAGAGATTGAGCCCTTGCCATGCTATCCAGTGAGGGGAGCGTATCCAGCTCAGAGAGTAGGCGGCTTCCCACTCTCCATGCACATAGACGGCGTGGGCACAGTGACCGGGCTCGCTCATCGTGAAGGCTGGAATGCCGTTGGCCGCCGCGCAAAAAGCACCAAAGTAGGAGAGCGATCCGCAGATGCCGCCCTGCTCAAGGACTTTTTGCAGGTAGTTGTCCCCGTAGTTGTCGTTGAATGGACCGTAGTAGAACTCACCGTGTACGCTCTCGCCATAGGCGCTAAAAGGGCGGTAGCCCGGGCGCCAGCAGATGGAGATTTGGCCTTTGAATCCGCTGTAGTGCTCAGCTGGCATCTTCATGTTGTCCTGCGCCCACTGGAGGCTCTCTAGGCTACCAGCCTCGTGGTTGCCCTGAATGCCGCAGGTGACGCGTAGGAGATAGAAGGGAAGTTGATCAAAGCTAGAGTTGAGCTTCCCCTCAGCCCAGCTCTCGATAAAGAAGTTAGCACGACTAACCGCGCGGTGGCTTGACCAGTTGTTGCGGGCGTACTCAATGGCGGTTGCGGTGGCTATGCGGCGCGCCATGCCTGGCTGCTTGCGTATCTCTGGGTGCTGCTTGGCAATGTCGTGGATGATGCTCACGACGCGGCTGACTGGTATAGCATCGCCTGTCTGGAGAATCATATCACGCCACTGTGGATTCTTGATGATTTGATCAAGGATGCTTGCTAGATCTGCGTTCTTGTCTAGCTCGTCGAGCTTGCTGGCGTGCTCAATCCAGTTGCTTGCACTAGTGAGCTTGTCCATGGCGTGTTTGGCTCTGAGGGTGGCTTTCCTAATTTGCATGGGCTCACGAGCCTGCTTGAGCTCTTGTTGGCAGAGTCGTGCTTCTTCTTGCAGAGCAGGGAGGTCTTTGATTGCTTGATTGCGCAGCTCCAGCAGTTGGGCATGGCTAGCTTGGTCCCATTGATTGAATTGTGCTAGGATGATTTGTTGAGCGCGCTCATCATTCTTATAAAGCTCACTAATCAGCCCAATGGGTGATTTTTGGTCAAGAGCGTTTAGGCTGCTCTCCGCGGCTGAGGCGAGGCTAGCGCTGCAGAGGATGAGGCAAGAGGCGATTGCAATATAGTTAGAATGCGCGGTTTTCATGTTTAATTGAGGAGTATACAAAGCTGGCGCGCGGAAGTCAAGCTAGGGCGTGGGGCGGGTATGTATACAAAACATCCCCAGCTGCACGCAGCTGGGGATGTGATAATCAAGCTCTGCTAGTTGCAGTGGCTGATGATTTAGTGATTTTTGCAGAATTCTTCGAGACGATCGAGACCTTCCTTGAGCACGTCGAGGGATGTGCAGTAGGAGATGCGGATTGCGTAGTCATTGCCAAAAGCGATGCCAGGGATGACAGCAACCTTGTAGCGCTCAAGCAACTTGTCGCAGAGGTCAAGGGACTTCATGCCCAGCTCGCTCATGTCGATGAAGAAGTAGAACGCACCCTTAGGCTCGTTTACCTTGATCTTAGGGATGGTCTTGAGGCGGTCGTAGACGTACTTGCGGCGGAAGTCGTATTCCTCACGCAGGTCAGAGATGAAGCCTTGGTCACCTTGGAGTGCTTCGATTGCACCGTACTGAGCAAATGTCGTGACATTGGAGCAGGTGTGGTCTTGGATGAGGCGGATGGCATCAGCAATCTGTTGAGGAGCTGCGGAGTAGCCGAGACGCCAGCCAGTCATCGCGTAGCCTTTGGAGAAGCCATTGATGGTGATGGTGAGGTCGTAGAGTTCTTGGCTCAGGGAGCCGATGGAAACGTGCTTAGCCTCATCGTAGACAAGGTGCTCGTATATCTCATCAGCAAGAATGAGGATTTCTTCATCAATAGCAACGTTGCCCAGGGCAAGGAGTTCTTGCTCGCTGTAGACGGAGCCAGTAGGATTGTTGGGAGTGGTGAGGATGACGAGCTTGGTGCGAGGGGTCATTGCGTTTTCAAACTCTTCAGCAGTGAGCTTCCAGTCATTTTCAGCCTTAGTTTCAACAATGATGGGAGTACCACCGCAAATCTCGACCATGGAGGGGTAGCTGACCCAGAATGGGGCAGGGATGAGGACTTCATCGCCTTCGCTAATCACGGCCTTGAGAGCGCTGTAGATAGCGTTCTTAGCACCGGATGTGACACAGATTTGGTTGATGCCGTAGTCCAGTCCGTTATCGTTCATGAGCTTTTCGCTGATGGCTTTGCGGAGTTGTGGGAGGCCGGCGGAAGGTGTGTATTTGGTAGCTCCGTCTTCAAGAGCCTTGATTGCGGCTTGCTTGATGTGGTTTGGAGTGTCTTTGTCAGGCTCGCCACCTGCGAGTCCGTAGACCTGCTCGCCATTGGCTTTCATCTCTTTGGCACGGTTAGTAACGGCAAGAGTCAGTGAGGGTTCCAGTGCGGCGACGTTGGGAGTGATGTAGTCCATAGCTGCGGTATATTATGTTTTTATTGAGAAGAGGGATATCCCCAGCCGCAAGCGATGCGGCACGCGGTGATTTTATACCAAAAGACCTGTAGATAGCAAGGTAAATCTGAGGGATTACACGCTTTTTATTCTTGCTGAGGCATGAGTTCCAACAGATTTTTAGTATATTTTCAACGGGTCTTGTCTCACTCTGTAATATGAACGAATCGCTCCCTACTGTGATGGATAATGATGAAGTCAATAGCTCTATTTTTGGGGCTGCTGATACGATGTTGGCTCTGCCTTCTATTGAGATGCCTGAGCACTCAATGCGCCCTGATGTAGCCTATCAGCTCATTGAAGAGGAGCTGCTACTAGATGGTAATGCTCGCCAGAATCTTGCTACCTTTTGCCAGACTTGGACTGAGCCTCAGGTGCGCAAGCTGATGGACTTGAGCTTGAACAAAAACTTGATTGATAAGGATGAGTACCCTCAGACAGCGGTGCTAGAGCAGCGCTGCATCAAGATGCTAGCCCGGCTCTGGAATGCACCCGATGCAGATAACAGCATCGGATGTGCCACTATTGGATCAAGTGAGGCCTGCATGCTCGCAGGTATGGCCGCCCTCTGGCGCTGGAAAGCGCGCATGCATGCCGAGGGCAAATCTACGGAGAAGCCTAACCTTGTCTGCGGCCCTGTGCAGATTTGTTGGCATAAGTTTTGCCGCTACTGGGGGGTAGAGATTCGCGAGGTGCCCATGAAGCCCGGCGAGTACGCTATGAATCCTCAGTCCATGCTCGCTCGAGTCGATGAGAATAGTATTATGGTGATGTGCACCTTTGGGGTGACACATACGGGGAAGTACGAGTTCCCAGCCCCACTCGCGGATGCGCTTGATACGCTGGCAGCCCATGGTGGCCCCGATGTGGATTTGCATGTTGATGCGGCTAGTGGTGGATTCTTGGCTCCCTTTATGGCGAGCGATATTCTCTTTGACTTCCGCATTCCGCGTGTGAAGTCCATCTCAGCTAGCGGACATAAGTACGGACTTGCCCCTCTGGGCTGTGGCTGGGTGCTCTGGCGTGAGAAGCAGGATCTGCCCAAGGAGCTTTGCTTTGACGTCAACTACCTCGGTGGCAGCGTGCCCACCATTGCAATTAATTTCTCCCGACCCGCGGGGCAGGTGATTGCTCAGTACTACGACTTTGTCCGACTGGGTAAGGAGGGCTACAGGCGCGTGCATGCCTCCACCTATCAGACCGCGGCCTACTTAGCCGAGGCCTTTGATGAGATGGGGGACTTCGACTTCATTAACAAGGGGGACCCTCAGGAAGGTATACCAGCGGTGTGCTTCTATATCAAGCCTGATGCAAAGCTGCCCTATGACCTCTATGAGCTCTCTGAGCGATTGCGTGAGCGTGGTTGGCAGGTGCCAGCCTACAGCCTCCCCTCCGAGATGGAGGATATGGTTGTGATGCGCATCATGCTCAGGCAGGGACTCTCATTGGATATGGCCAAGCTCTTCATGCACGATGTGGGCATGGCGATTGACTACTTGAGCGTCCTCGCTGCTGGCGAGGACGCGAGCGCTGCTCAGCGTATGACATTTAAGCATACTTGAGGGTGATTCTTACAGGTCTGCGCTCTTCTTGGGGCGCAGACCGCGTGGGTAGTCCTGCAGCTGCTCAGAGTGGCGCTTTAGTTCAAAGATAGCTGCAGGCTCTTCTCCCTGACTTAGCTGCTTGAGGATGCTATTGCGCATCTCAAGTGCCGCTATCAAGGCCTCCTCAGCGCTTCCATATTGCTTGTCGGGAAAGTAGCGTGTGAAATGCGTGTTGTGACGGCAAATTGATACGCGCCATCCCTGAAATGAGGTTAGCTCGTAGGTAAAGCGAGTGATATTTCGGAAATGTTTCATCACTGTGGATTATATGTTATTTTTTGAGATATCGTAAGAAAAATTAGGCGTAATACCACATTTTTATCTCCCTTTGCCGCAGGGGGAGTTTGACAAAGCGGCATCATCACTATATCATCAATCAATCAACCCTATGAGCCTATATTTCCCCACCTCGCTGCATCCTAGTTTGATTCAGGGCGCGAGTCTTGAGCAGTGGAATGATGCCAATTGGCAGCTGCGCCACAGCTTCACGCAGGCAGCGCAGCTAGAGGGCTATCTCCAGCTCAGCGCAGATGAGAGCGCCGCGCTACAGAGCTGCGGTGAGAAGCTATCGCTTCGCATCACCCCCCACTTCCTCAGCCTCATTGACCCCGCTGATCCCAGCGACCCCCTGCGCCTGCAAGTCATCCCCCGCGAGGCAGAGCTGCGCCATGAGGAGGGTGAGCTCCTTGACCCCTGCGGTGAGGATGCTGATATGAAGGCCCCCGGCCTCGTGCACCGATACCCCGACCGCGCTCTGCTGCTCTGCTCCGACCGCTGCGCCACCTACTGTCGCTACTGCACTCGCTCACGCATGGTCTCGGGAGGCTCCAAATGCCGCATGCCACTGAATATGGACGCTGCCATTGATTACATCAAGGCGCATCCCGAGCTACGCGATATCCTCCTCTCTGGCGGTGATCCGTTGCTGCTCTCCAATGAGAAACTGCGTGAGATACTCAGCCGCCTGCGTGAGATACCGCATATTGAGTTCCTACGCATCGGTACACGTGTACCTATCATGCTACCCCAGCGCATCACCGATGAGCTCTGCGCCATGCTGCGCGAGTTTGCCCCACTCTTTATCTCCGTCCACTGCAACCATGCTCGAGAGCTCTGCTCTGCGGCGGAGGAGGCACTTGGTCGCCTCGTCGACCATGGTATCCCTCTGGGCAGTCAGTCCGTCCTGCTGCGCGGAGTCAATGATGATGCCGCTACTCAGCGAGCCCTCTATCATCGACTTCTCTGCTGCCGTGTGCGTCCTTATTACCTCTATCATTGCGATCCCGTGAGCGGATCCTCACATTTTCGCACAAGTATCAAGGAAGGGCTCGACATCATCGACAGCCTCCGAGGTCATACCACAGGCTATGCCGTCCCCGACTACGTGATGGATGCCCCCGGTGGTGGTGGCAAGGTGCCGCTGACACGCGAGAGCGTGCTGCGCATCAATGGGGGTATTGCCGTGCGCAATTACCGCGGTGATATCTACCACTATCCCAGCGCTGAGTGAGGGAAGTAAGACGTAGAAAGCTCAAGAAACGCGTGCTTCTACCTTGACATCATGAGGGTGGTATGAGAGTTTAGATGGGAAGATGAAGTTTGTTTCTTTACCTTCTATCCCCTCTTAAATCATGAAATTACTCCTCATTGCCACGTTGCTCATTAGCCCTTGTATAGCGAGCCCTGACCAAGACGTAGCGCGATGGATGCGCATCATCAATAAGATGCCCCATCAATGCCTATCTCTGCACGAGGCTGCGTCACAAGGCAATATGGAAATAGCGCTAATCTGCATCGAGCAGGGTGATAGCCCCAATCAAATCGATGAGCAGGGCAATACCCCCCTGCACATCGCCGCCGCTGCTGGTCAACACGCCGTACTTAATCAGCTTATCAAGTCAGGTGGTGATGTCTTCATCCTCGATGCTCAAGAACGCCGCGTTGCCCAACTCTCTGAGGATGAGAAAATCCGTAAAATATGCAAGCGTGCCGAGAACTACCGCAAGAAAGAAATAGCCGCCTCTGAAGCCATCAAGGCTGGTAATTTAGTAGCCCTCAAGCGCTATCTCTCCCAGCAGGGCTCAGCCAATGCCGTTGACAGCACAGGGCGATTTAGCCTCCTTGCGCAAGCCGTCAGCGAGGGAAATAATGACGCGGCCCTCCTCCTCCTCAAAGCAGGAGCCAAAGCCGAAGCACCCACATATGCGGGCAAGAACATCCTCATGACCGCCGCGGCACGAGCTAACAGGCAGGTCATACACATCCTACTTGAGAAAGGCGCTAACCCCATGCACCGCGCAGGCAATGGAGCCACTGCCCTGCATGATGCCGTTTGGGAGAATCGTCTCGAGGCTCTCGAGGCTCTCTTGCCAGCCTACAAATCCATCAACTACAGCCCCGATGCAGGTAGCCTCGGCTACCCCATTAATCTAGCAGTCCGGAAGAATCGCCCTGCGATAGTTAAGAGCTTCCTGCGCGCGGGGCTCGACCCCACAAAGCCCATCTACAATCCCTCCCTGCTCATTGAGGCGGAGAATAATAATAACAGCGAGATTCTCGACATGCTCAACAAGGCCGGACTCAAGAGATAAATAATCCTAGAGACTTCCTCCGACCCATACCCCCCCAAAAAAACTTTATAGAATATGAAGACTATCCTTAGCCTCCTTGGTCTCGCTAGCCTCCTCGCCCTCAGTCCCCTGATGGCAGCGGCGCTCCCCGCAGGCACAGACAGCAGTCAAATTAACAAAAGCGATGAGAGCGCCTACCGCCAGAGGGTGATTCGCGCCTACCTGCCACTTGAGCTCCTAAGCGAGCAACTCAAGGTTGGCAACTACTCCGCCTTTGAGAACCCCACGGGCATCTTCTTTCTCCAAGGAGATGACGCCACCATCACGCTGAGCCCTGAGGCTACAGCGCAGCAAATTAGCCTCGTCGTCCATGACTTTGGCGAGTCAGGACGCCAGACGCGCTACCCTCTCAAGGTAGGTGCGAACAACATCAAGATGAGCAGCCAAGGCCTCGCCTACATCGATTATCGCAGCGAGCAACCCCAGCAAGCCCCAGCCATCAAAGTCAGCATAGAGGGCGGAGAAATCAATGGGCTCTTTGGGCTCTCTGACAGCAAAGAAGACTGGGTACGCCTCCTGGCAGGAGCTAAGACCGACATGATTGACTTGATTGGGAATCGAGTCCAACTCGTCTTCAATGTCAAAGCCCTGCGCGAGAACTGCCCTGAGGACGGCCCCGCACTGCTGGCCCTCTATGACGAGATTATCGCCCAGCAGCAGAAGCTCATGGGCTGGGATCGCGAGGGCATCCACCCGGGCAATCACATCTTAGGACGCAACATCTGGCGCGGATTCATGCATGCAGATGGTATTGGAGCTGCCTTCCACCACGACACCATGCGCGGTATTGGCAACCCTAAGAACCTGCGCGATACCAGTTGGGGAGTAGCCCATGAGTTTGGTCATGTCAATCAGCTGAGTCCTGTTTTTTGCTGGGTTGGTACCAAAGAGGTGACCAACAACCTCTACTCCTATTGGAGCAACTACCTGCTCAACCCCGATAACATGCGCATCGAGCATGAAGTCTGCGCCACAGCCAATGGTACCCTCCGTGGCGGACGTCTGCATGACTACATCCAAAGCTCTATCATCGACAAGCGCGTCTGGCAGTACCAAGTTGGCCCTGACTTCTCCAACTACAATGACGAGTCACGCAGCAAGGCCGAGGAAGTCAAAGCAACAAAGCACTCATTTGACCACTTTGTCAACCTTGGACCCATCTGGCAGCTCCAGCTCTACATGGAAGTTGCCCTCGGTAAAAAAGACTTCTACCCCAAAGTTTTTCAAAGCCTCCGCAAGGGCGACGCAGACAAGATTAGCCATGGTCAGCAGCGCATCAACTTCATGAAAGCCGCCTGCGACGCCTCAGGCTTCAACCTCACGCGTTTCTTTGTCATCACCCGTATGCTTGCCCCCATCAATAGGTGGAAAGATGACTACGGCTCAGCCATGCTCACCATCACCCCTGAGATGATTGAGGACTTCCTGCGACACGCCCAGCAATACCCTGCAGCCAATAGCTCCGTCATCCAATACATCAGCGCCAATAGCGTTGACATCTTCAAAAACAAGCAAGCCATTACACCTGGACAGCAGCTTCTTCCCAACAACGGAGAACTCATCGTCCCAGCCAACCAGTGGCAAGGCGCCGTCGCCTTTGAAGTCTATGAAGGCAAAAAAAAGATTGCAATCTCCTTGCTTGGACTCGGGCACAAAGACAATAAAACCACCGTTGTCTTTGTCCCTAAAAATGCAACATCTGTCAAAGCCGTCTCATGGGATGGTAAGCGCTACGTCATCTACCAAGACTAAATCATCACGAAATAGTCAATTCACAGCCTCTCGCGCCCAAATATGGCTGCGAGGGGCTTTTTTGTTATGACAAATAAGGTAGTTTGAATTAACTCTGTAAAGTATTATTATTTAAGAGGTAATCTTCTTCGGGTTTTTTAATTTGAGAAATATTCTAAAAAAGCTACTTTTTCCCCTTGACCCAATGAAAATCAGCTGATAGAGTGGTGGTGTTCCCGCAAGAGAATAATTACACGATAAACACGAACAAAAAATTTAATACGTTATGAAATATAGTTGCACAGTCTGCGGCCACGTCATCGAGAGTGACACCATGCCCGAAATTTGCCCCGTCTGCAAAGTCACCACATTCGTCGCCCTTGACGGTGATAAGAACTACGCTGATGAACATCGCGTAGGCTCTGCCCAAGGTCTCGACGAGGGCGTCCTCGCTGGCCTCCGCGCCCACTTTGAAGGCGAATGCGCTGAAGTAGGTATGTACCTCGCCATGAGCCGCCAAGCAGACCGCGAAGGTTTTCCTGAAATTGCAGAAGCATTCAAGCGCTACGCACTTGAAGAAGCTGATCACGCATCTAGGTTTGCAGAGCTCCTCGGTGAAGTCCTCACCGATAGCACTGAGAAAAACGTCAAGATGCGCGCCGATGCTGAATTTGGTGCATGCGAAGGCAAGTTAGCCATCGCCAAGCGCGCCAAGGAACTCGGCTACGACGCTATCCACGACACCGTGCATGAAATGTGCAAGGACGAAGCACGCCACGGCAAGGGCTTTGACGGTCTCGCCAAGCGTTATTTCGGCAAATAAGAACGGCACAATAGAGTCTTTACAAGAGGGTGTCCCTGCAAGAGCAGGGGCGCCCTTTTTTTGCTTTGGGAGAGACCGGATTCAAGTGCAAGAAGCTCTGAGTCGTCCATCAGCAATGCCCCCAATGCCCCTGTCATAAGTCCGAGTAAAATGCCCCAATCCAGCAGCCTGTAAAAAAACGCCATATCCACAAATAGGCTTGTAAATACCAGTTAGAGCGTGTAAAATAACCGTGCAAGCGTGCGGGAATTAGTCTCGTCCTGCTTGCATTATAATCCTCATTCTCATTCTATTGTTATGAACGAACTTAAAGGTGCATGCGTCATCGGTCAGTCCGGTGGTCCTACAGCTGTGATCAACGCCAGCGTTCTGGGTGCTATCCAGACAGCTCTTAACTCCCCTCAGATTACTCGCGTCCTCGGTGCTGCTAACGGCATTAAGGGTGTGCTCAACGGCAATCTCTATGACCTCGGTAAGGAAGATCCAGTCGAGCTTGAACTCCTCAAGTTCACTCCCTCCTCCGCTCTTGGTACCTGCCGCTACAAGATGAAGGACCCTGCAATCGATGATTGCGACTACGCAGCCCTCCTTGATACCTTCAAGAAGTACGACGTACGCTACTTCTTCTACAACGGTGGTAACGACTCCATGGACACTTGCAACAAGATCTCCAAGTACATGCAAAAGAGTGGTTACGAATGCCGCGTCATGGGTATCCCTAAGACGATTGACAATGACCTCTTCGGTACCGATCACTGCCCCGGCTTTGCCTCCGCAGCTAAGTACATCGCCACATCCTGCATGGAAGTCAAGCACGATGCTTGCTGCTATGACACAGGTATGGTCACCATCATTGAAGTGATGGGTCGTAACGCAGGCTGGCTCACAGCATCCGCAGCTCTTGCTAGCTACGCAGGTGCAGGCCCAGATCTCATCTACCTCCCAGAGGTTGACTTCTGCATGGACACTTTCCTCAATGACGTTGAAAGCATCTACGCGGCAACAGGCAAGTGCCTCGTTGTTGTCTCCGAAGGCATCCATGATGCTGATGGTAACTTCATCTCCGAAGCTAAGACCAACTCCAACGATGGCTTCGGTCACGCCCAGCTCGGTGGTCTTGCTAACAAGCTCGCTGAAATCGTTCGCGGTCGCATCGCCTCCGCTAAGGTTCGTGCTATCGAGCCCTCCCTCCTCCAACGCTGCGGTACTCATCTCGCATCCACCACAGACGCCCTCGAAGCATACAATGCTGGTAAGGTAGCTGTCACGGCTGCAGTAGAAGGTGAAACTGACAAGATGGTCGCCTTTGAACGCGAAACTATCTACGGTCAGTACGTCTGCCACACAAAGTTGCTCTCCCTTGAGTACGTTGCAAACGCAGAACGCAAGGTTCCCCGTGAGTGGATCAACGCTGCTGGTAACGGCATCGAAATGGCCTTCATCGACTACTGCCTCCCCCTCATTCAGGGTGAAACAGGTATGAAGACTGTCCAAGCTCTTCCTCGCTTTGCACGCCTCAAGAAGGTGCTTGCTAAGCCCTGCTGTGATGGCAGCACTTGCAAAGGCTAAAGCTTTCAAAGTTTAAAAAATATCAGGGAGTCATGCTCAGGCATGGCTCCCTTTTTTTTGCTCAAGAGCTCGTGTGACGTAGCCAATGCTGCTCAGACTCAGCATCGCTGAGCGCGCATGGTGGAGCGCATGGTGGAGCGCTGCGCTCCGGGGTCTGAAATCCTCGGGCAGCTACCTCTTTGCCACAGGGCTTATTCATATCGCCATGATGCCAATAGCGCTTTGTGTGTGTGGGGTGGCATCAATGCTGCCAGCACCCCAGGTTTTAGCAAAAAAGCAACACGATGCGCGGGGCAAGGTGTTGCATGGATGCGTAGAGTTTGCTCTTGTACCACCTTTTGATGGCGGCGCATTGTTGCGGATTAACGCTTCTTTTGATGGCGGCGCATTGTTGCGGATGAACGCTTCTTTTTCCGATGGGATATGTAGTCCTCGCAATATATAATCAGGAAGATGAAGATGATGATGAAGGTGGTGATGAGGTATCGTACGCAATTCCGAAACAGGTTTGATCGGCGTTCCTCTCGATAGAAGACAAGATCGCCCTCTGCATTGTGGCGTTGTTTAAAACAGCCAAAGCAGATTTGCGTCTTGCCATCAGTGATGAGCCAGGCGATGTCATTTGGTTGGTCGCTTGACTCCTTGACTCCGCTGAGGGTGAACCTAAGTTCATCGGGCTCCTCTGCATCATCTCCGAACTGCTTGTAGAGTGGCTCTGACATGGGGAGTTCAATCACATCGCGATGGCTTATATTTACACGGGCTTGGCCAGAGAGGCCCTCGGGGATTTTGAATGGGGATTCTCCTTGGGCTACTCGATTGATGCTCACGGGATCAACTCCCTTGGTGATGTGCATCTCGCCACTGTAAGGCTCATCGCTTGACTCAATATTATTGGAATTGATGCGTAAGACCGTGGCGGCCGAGAAGATGGCCGAGATGATGACCGAGAAGATGGCGGCACGGATAATGTTTTTAATAATGATGCGGCGGAGAGTCGTAATATAGTAATGCTAAGTTATAAGAGCGCGAAGTAGCAGTGGTCATGTTGCTTTGTGTATATTATCTGCCTTTGCTGCTCAATGTCCAGCAAAAAAGCAACACGATGCGCGGGGCAAGGTGTTGCATGGATGCGTAGAGTTTGCTCTTGTGTCAACTTTTGATGGCGGCGCATTGTTGCGGATTAACGCTGCTTTTTGCGATGGAAAATGCGCTCAGCGAGGTAGTCAACGCCAAGGAGAAACAGGAAGACGCTGAGGAAGATGATGAGGTATCGTGCGCAATTACGAAACAGTGTTGGTAGGCCCTCCTCTCGATAGAATACAAGATCGCCTTCTGCATTGTGGCGCTGGTTGAAATTGATAAAGCAGATTTGCGTCTTGCCATCAGTGATGAGCCAGCGGATGTCATTTGGCTGGTAGCTTGATTCCTTGACTCCTTTGAAGGTGAAACTGAGCTCGTCTGGCTCGCTTGAATCATCTCCGAACTGCTTGTAGAGAGCCTCTGACATGGGGAGTTCAATCACATCGCCATAGCTTTTATTCACGCGGGCTTGGCCAGAGAGTCCCTCGGGGAGTTTGAGTAGGTATTCTCCTTGGGCTACTCGATTGATGCTCATGGGATCAACTCCCATGGTGATGTGCATCTCGCCACGGTAAGGATGATAGCTTGACTCATCATTATCGAAGGATGTAGGTTTGAGGAGGGTTGTATAGCCGAATGTTACAGCCGAGATGATGGTGGCATTGATAATGATGCTAATGAAGCGGCGGAGAGTCATCATGTAATAATTGGGCTAAATATGTGCTCCACCATGGGGCGGAGCGTCATGTTAGGCAAGTGCTGCGCGCATGGCGTTGATATTGGGCTGCTGCCCAAACCATCGCTCAAAGGCGATAGCACCTTGCCAGAGGAGCATGCTCTCTCCGCTGCTACAGGCGCAGCCTTGTGCGCGTGCGGCTCGGATGAGTGGGGTCTCATGCGTCACAATGTCAAAAATCTTATGCTCAGAGCTCAGCAACTCGCTGGGGATGGGCAGGGGGTCACTCTCCTTGAGTCCGAGGCTGGTGGCGTTGATGATGAGTTGGCTTGAGGCAATGGCCTCCGCAAGCTCGGGGCTATCAAAATGCAGGGCATCAATCTGGCTCTCAGGAGCGATGGCTGCGAGTTTGTCTCGCAATTGCGCAAGCTCGGGGCGTGGGCGATTGACGAGGCTGATGCGTGGGCTGCCATCGAGGGCGCATTGAGCGGCAATGGCGCGACCTGCTCCACCGCATGCGCCGAGGATGAGGATACGCTGCTCTGAGATGGCAAGTTTGAAATAGTCAAGAATGGCGGATTTGAAGCCCTCGCCATCGCTGTTGCAGGCGTGCCAGCTGCCGTCCTCTTGCTTGACAAGTGTGTTAGAGGCTCCGCAGAGCTCTGAGAGTGCGTCGCGCTGGCTGGCGGCGGCGTAGGCCTGCTCCTTGAAGGGGATGGTGACGTTGAGCCCGATAAAGCCCTTCTCGGCGCAGCGCTCGATGACATTCTCAAAGGCTCCCTGCTCGCGCTCTGCTAAGATGCGGATATAGCGGTAGGGTAGAGCAGCGCTATCAAGGGCTGCCTGCTGCATCTGGGGAGACTTGGAGTGAGCGATGGGGTTACCGATGACGCCCAGCTTGCTGCTGGCGCTCAGATGGCTGATTTGCTCGACGGTGTTGTACTTGCCCATATGCAAAAAAAAGGCGGGCCAAATGTTTAGTTTGGCCCGCCTCGTGTAAAGATTTATTTCTTGTCGGTAGCAGTGCTGTTACCAGCCTTGTCGAGGGTGGATGTCACGCAGCTTTTCTCAATTTTGATGAGTACGTTAGGAGCGACTTCAACGCGTACAGCTTGTTCGAGCACTTCACGGATGATGCCGTGGATACCAGCGTTGGTGATGATTTTGTCACCGACCTTCATACCTTCTTGGCGTGCTTTTTGGGCTTTTTGCTGCTTCATCTGAGGACGAATCATCAGGAAGTAGAAGATGACACCGATGAGCAGGAAGCTAAAGATCATGCTAGTGCTGCCACCTTCGGCTGCTGGTGCTGCTTCGCAAGTGCTGGGCTGCTCTGTGCTCTGTGTGGTTGTCTGGATGGCTGCTTCGGCGGGGGCTGCTGCAGGAGTGGCGGCTGCGACTGGGGCAGCTGTGGCAATGATGTAAGTGCTCATGTGATATTGTTTGCTTTGTAACGCGCGATAAAGCTGCTTTTGAAGGCAGCAAATTCTCCGTCGGCTATGGCGCATCGCGCTTGTTCCATGAGACGGAGGTAGAAGTGAAGGTTTTGGAAGGAGAGTAGACGTAGGGCAAGCATCTCACCGGCGCGGAAGAAGTGCCTGATGGCGGCACGGCTAAAGCGGTTGACATGTGGATGTCCTTCGGGGTCGATGGGACTAAAGTCGTTCTCCCAGCGTTTGTTCTTGATGTGCATGGGGCCGTCAGGGGTGAGGGCGATGCCATGGCGTGCGATACGAGTGGGGTTGACACAATCAAACATGTCTATACCACGCTCAATCATCTCAAGCAGCTGGGTGGGGGTGCCGAGACCCATCGCGTAGCGGGGCTTGTCCTCGGGCAGGTAGGGGATAGTGTTCTCAATGGCTCTCATCATCTCCTCCTCGGGCTCGCCCACGGAGACACCTCCGATGGCGTAGCCATCAAAGTTCATCGCGGCGAGTTCCTCGGCGCACTGGCGACGGAGGTCGGCGTAGATGGAACCCTGTACGATACCAAAGTGGAGCTGAGCTTTGTCGCCACTCATGGGCTTGTTCTCATCAATCCAGTTGCGGCAGCGCTGAGCCCAGCGTAGGGTGTAGCCTAGGGATTTCTCCGCGTACTTACGCTCGCAGGGGTAGGGGGGGCACTCATCAAAGAGCATCGCGATGTCGCTACCAAGCTTGGCTTGGATATCCATGCTGCGCTCGGGGCTGAGCATCATCTTGGCACCATCAATGTGGTTGCCAAAGCGTACGCCTTCCTCTGTAATCTTGCGCAGCTTGGCGAGGCTCCAGACTTGGAAGCCGCCGCTGTCGGTGAGGATGGGCTTGTTCCAACCCATCAGGGTATGGAGACCACCCATGGCCTGCACGCGCTCCTCACCTGGGCGCAGGTTGAGGTGGTAGGTGTTGCCGAGAATAATTTGTGCGCCTAGCATCTCAAGCTCGTCAGGATGCAGGGTCTTAACAGAGCCCTGCGTGCCAACAGGCATGAAGATTGGGGTCTGTACCTCACCGTGGGGGAGGCTCAGGGTGCCGAGGCGTGCTCCGCTAGGGTCGGTCTTGTGTAGGGTGAAACTCATGCTTCAATCTTGATATATTTGGCCTGATAGATGGGCTTGCCCATGCTTTCCCAGTGCAGTTGGAAGTCTGTCTTGGGGTAAAATGGCTCATCCCAATCAACGCGTTGGAAGAGGGGGCTGGCATCCAGACGCTCGCAGCACCAGATGTAGTAGTCCTCATGGTCCGTCTTAAAGAGTAGCTCACCCTTCTCGCTCAGGGCGCGATGCAGCACAGGGATAAAGTCCTCCTGTACGAGTCGGTTCTTGTGATGCTTCTCCTTGGGCCATGGGTCGGGGAAGAGGTAGTGCAGACGGCTGATGCTACCTGGCGCAATAAAGTACTCAAGGAAGTAGCGGCTCTCAATGCGCAGACCGCGCACGTTGTTCAGGCCTTGCTGCGAGCTCTCATTGCATACCCTGCGGATGCGACCCAGTAGTCGCTCAATGCCGAGGAAGGCGCGCTCTGGGTAGTGAGCGGCCATCTGCAGCAGGAAGCCGCCATCACCACAGCCGAGATCAATCTCGTAGCTGTTGTAGGGGCTGTCGCTTCCAAAAATATCAAGCACGCTGTGGCGCTTAAAGTAGTCATCTGGCACAAAGGCTGTATCCATGCGCGGTGATTATAGGGGATTTGCTACGGAAAGTCAAAATAATAACGATGCACTGACACGTAGGGAGTGCAGGGCTATTGATGACTCGGTGAATCAGAGCTTCTCAAAGGTGCCGCTATCGCGCTTTTGTAGCACGGTGAACCCTGCCTTCTTGGCGTCAACGATAGAGATTGGCGCGTGTATCTTGGGGCTGTTCACATTGCCAATGACCTTGCGCACGGGGTGCTTGCAGTAGAAGCAGGCTGTGAGCTTGGCGCGGTCAACAGGGCGCATCAGCTCAAAGATCTTGCGGCACATGCGGCAGGAGCAGTCGGGGTTCTCTGGTTGCTCCGAGATGTATTGGTAGATAGGCATGGGTAGATTGCTAAACGTAAAAACACGGTCTATTCCTAAGAATAGACCGTGAGTTGTTAAAGTCAAGAAAATTTGATGTCGTAGCTTACCAGCTGGACTTTGTCACCCCGGGGATCATGCCAGCATTGGCAAGCTCACGGAATGAGATACGGGAAAGGTGGAAGCGACGCAAGAATGCGTGACGACGACCTGTGAGTTCGCAGCGATTAACGCGGCGGATAGGTGATGCGTTGCGGGGGAGCATGGTGAGACCAATGTAGTCGCCCTCAGCTTTGAGCTTGGCGCGAACATCTGCATAACGAGCCGCGACAGCTTCCTTCTTTTTATTTCTTTCGATCCAGCTTTTCTTTGCCATAACTTTGTGGAAAGATATTTACATCAAATGGAGATTAAAGTCAAGCTGAATCTGTAACTTTCTCGCATTTTTTCTATAAAAAAGCCGCTTTTTTCTCTTAGCTGAGTTATATCTCTCTCCTGATTCTATTACTTTGCTGTTTTTTTTATTATTGTTAAGTTTGTTTTGGCGACGTGGCATTCGTGATGTCGATTGTAATTAGGTGTTGGTTAATGTTTAAGTGTGTTTAGTTTTCTAATGCCCCCGCTATCAAGATGCTAACTACTGCTATCATATATAGAACGTTGGGGTGTTTTGCATGGTCAGGTACCTCATGGACACAATAAAACTACCCACTGAGGGCCCTGAGCTCGAGCATGAATGGATATGCGAGGATGAAATTTGTCAGTCAGAGGCCCTGACTGATGCTGACCTTGGTCACCCCCTGCCTGCGATGAGTTCGCTTTTACAAGAATCAAATGATGGTTTGCTCAAGGAGGATTGGGAGGCTCTTGATGAGCTTGATGAGGATGAGGATGAGAATGAGAATGAGAATGAAGCTAAGCAAGGAGAGCAATCCAATGTCTGATCTTAAATCGAGCAAGCCTGCGGTCACTCGCTCTGGCGCTGTGAGGTTGGGGGTCTTTACCTTGGCTCTCATCAATGTCTCGGCTATTGTCAGTCTGCGAGGGCTGCCTGCCGAGAGTGTGTATGGGCTCAGCTCTGCCTTTTATTATATTTTTGCCGCAATTTTCTTCCTCGTGCCAGTTTCTCTCGTTGCTGCTGAGTTGACGACGGGTTGGCCGCAAAAGGGCGGTGTCTTTCGCTGGGTTGGTGAGGCTTTTGGGACTCGCTGGGGATTTCTTGCCATCTGGTTGCAGTGGATTGAGAGCACGATTTGGTTCCCTACGGTGCTGACTTTTGCGGCGGTGTCGCTCGCATTTATTGGGCCAAATCAGAGTTGGGATGTTGCGATGTCCTCCAATAGCCTGTATGTGCTTGTCATCGTGCTGGCTGTCTACTGGACGGCAACCCTGCTCAATCTGCGCGGGATGAAGTCGAGCGGTAATATCACCAAGTGGGGCTCCCTGCTGGGTACTGTCCTGCCAGCGGTTCTGCTTATTTTTATGGGCATGCTCTACTGGGGCATGGGTAACCCTATTGAACTTCAGATGAAGATGAGTGATTTAGTGCCCGATATGAGCAGCTTTAACAATATTGTGATGGCGGCTAGTATCTTCCTCTTCTACGCAGGTATGGAGATGAGCGCTGTCCACGTCAAGGATGTGGAGAATCCGGGGCGCGACTACCCTCTCGCTATTGCTATCTCATCGGTGATGGTGGTGCTTATCTTTGTCTTTGGCACGCTGGCAATCGGTTTTATTATCCCCAATAGCCAGATTAATCTGGTGCAGAGCTTGCTCATCGCCTTTGATAAGTTATTTGCCTTCTTTGGTATTTCTTGGGCTGGCTCGGTTATTGCGGTTTGCCTCGCGTTTGGTGTTTTGGCTCAAGTTGTTGCTTGGGTTGGTGGCCCATCTAAGGGTTTGCTTCAGGTGGGATGTGCGGGGTATTTGCCTCGCTTTATGCAAAAGACTAATCGCAACGGTGTGCAGATCGGTATTCTGATGATTCAGGGTTGCGTTGTGACGCTGCTCTCGCTTTTCTTTGTGATGATGCCAAGCGTGCAAACAGCTTATCAGATTATCTCACAGCTCACTATTCTGCTCTACCTCATCATGTACATGCTCATGTTTGCGGCTGCGCTTCATCTGCGATACAAGGAGCCTGATAGGCCTCGCGCCTTCCGTATTCCCGGTGGTAAGGTCTGGGGTATGTACTTGGTGGGTGGCATGGGCTTCTTGGGCTCTCTGCTGGCATTTGTGCTGAGCTTTGTGCCTCCAAGCCAGATTCCTGTAGGTAGTCCGTGGATTTATGTAGCTGTCCTTATTGCGGGGGTTGTTGTGTTTGCTGGGATGCCGTTTGTTGTTTATGCGCTGCGTCGTCCAGAATGGGCTGATCCAGTTGCTAAGGCTGACTTTGAGCCCTTTAGCTGGGAGCTTGATGCTGCGAAACTGGCTGTGGATTCTGGTAATGCTCTCGAGGATGTCGAGGATGTCGAGGATCGCATGTCACAGGCTGCTTCATCTATTGAGCAGAGGGTGAATCATGATGAGAAAGGGGGGGGGAACTCATGAAGTCTCATGATATCGAGCATGCTATGAAGCTTGCTTATCAGCAGTATAAGCACAATCAATCAGGTGCCAACGCGTCCTACATCCCTGCCTTGGCAGGGGTGGATAGCGAGCTTTTTGCTATCGCTGCGGTGACGCTTGAGGGTGATGTTATCACTATCGGTGATGCGCAGCGTCACTTTGCTATTGAGAGTATATCCAAGGCTTTTAATCTCTCGCTTGCGATGGATGACTGGGGTGCGAAGGAGCTGCGTGCTAAGGTGGGCTCAGAGGCCACAGGAGAGGGCTTTAATTCTGTGATGGCGCTTGAGCTACACAAGGGGCGACCCATGAGCCCTCTGGTCAACGCTGGGGCTATCTCTACGGTAAGTCTCGTCAAGGCGTCCTCTGCAGATGAGCGCTGGGATCGTATGTCGCAGCGATTTGAGTCGCTTTGTGGTCAGCCCCTAGCGCTGATGGAGGAGGTCTATAGCTCGGAGTCAGATAATAATGAGCACAATCGCGGTATTAGTTGGCTGCTCAAGAGCTATGGCTACATGTACTCCGACACGGAGGATGCACTTGATCTCTACACTCGCATGTGTAGCTTTGGGGTGACGACGCGCGATCTTGCGATGATGGCGTCATGCTACGCCTCAGGAGGGGCTAATCCTCTCACTCGCCAGCAGGTGGTGCATGCTTCAAATGTGCCAGAGATCCTTGCGGATATGGTGATGGAGGGTCTCTACACCGGGTCAGGCTCTTGGCTCTATGACAACGGTTTGCCGGCCAAGAGCGGCGTGGGTGGAGGCGTGATTTGTGTGGTGCCAGGTGTGATGGGGCTGGCGGCTTTCTCTCCTAAGCTGGATTCCTCAGGGAATAGTATCCGCGCGCGCTTGGCTCTAACGGAGATGATTGCGCATTTGCGACTCAATCCGCTGGTGACGCGATGGAAGGAGCTTTGAGGCTCCGTGTCGCTTTACTCGTACTGCCTAGCCTTGCGTCGTGCCATGCGCAGACGCTCGCGCTCGGTATGTGCGGCGCGGCCGATGGCGCTTGTCTTATCGGCATCGCGTGCGGATTCAAGGGCGGCAACGGCCTCTAGCAGCTTGTCTTCGGTCTCGGGGCTGTGAGCTCCGAGATGACCGCGCTGGTATTGCCACATGAGCATGGGGTAGAGAAATTGCATGTCGATGAGCTGGCAGAGGTCGATGTCATCGCCTGCATTCTCCCTGAGCTCACGGCAGTGTGCGATGGTGTTGGCTAGATGCTCATCGCTGGGGTTGCTTATTGAGTTTTTGGCGTAGATGAGGTAGAGCTCAGCCTTGATTTCTCTCTTGGGGCAGGGCTCCATAGCTCTGGGCTTGGCCTTGGTGCTGATGCCATGGGCATCGAGCTGAGCGTAGGGCTTCTCATCCTTGAGGTGGATGATAGTGGGACTCTGCCCAATGCCGTGGCTGATGGCTTGGGCGCAGAGCTCGGCCTCAGCGATGCTCGTTGGCTTATCGGGCAGCTCTAGCCAGATCCAGCGAGCCTCGGGGCTTGCTTCTTGGAGGGGTAGGATGAGCTTGCGTAGCTGCTGCTTATCATCAGCCTTGCTGCTATAAACAATGCGCGTCTCGTTGGCGAGCGCGGAGAGGCCGAGCAGGGGGATGATAAGGGCGCGTAGCATGGGCAAATCTTACTTCCGCAGGATGGTGATGCGCTTGAAGCGCGACTCGGTCTCCTCTGACTCGGTGGCGATGCCCTCAATCTTGGCGAGGGCGTTGTGCACGAGTCGGCGTTGGTAGGCGTTGAGGGGCTCCATACGGAGGGGTACACCTGAATCCATTACGCTCTCAGCGCGTGAGCAGGCTCGACGCAGCAGCTTCTCCTCCACGCGAGCGCGGTAGCTTTCGCAGTCGATGCGGACGCGGGGAGCCTCCTCCCAGAGACTCTGTAGGCTGCGATTGACGAGGTATTGGAGGTCATCAAGGCGGTCTCCATTGTCCCCAATGAGGAATGAGGCTTGCGGGCTGGAGATCATTAGACTGAGCCCCTCCTCGCAGGTGCTACACTCTAGTGTGTACTCGTAGTTGAGGGAGGAGAGTAGCTTGCCGAGGCTCTCTGTGGCAAGTTCTTTGAGTTTGTCGCTATCAGACATGGTTGTTGCGTTGTTTTAGCTGTGAGAAATTAGTCGCGGCGACCCAGAAGGCGCAGCAGGAAGAGGAAGAGATTGATGAAGTCGAGGTAGAGTGTGAGCGCTCCCATGACTGCGGGGCGTCCTGTTTCACCGGGCTCTAACACGCGGCCTTGCTCGATGAGCTTTTGCGTGTCGTAGGCGGTGAGGACGCTAAAGATACCCACACCAGCGATGCTAATGCCAAAATCCAACATGCTGCTGCCAACAAAGATATTGACCACGGAGCAGATGATGAGACCGATGAGCATCATGGTCATGACGCGGCCAATGCCTGAGAGATTACGCTTGGTGCAGGCTCCATAGATTGACATCGCTCCAAATGTACCTGCTGTGCAGCCAAAGGCGAGACCGACTGATTGCTGGGTGTACTGCATGAGTATAGGGCCAAAGACCAGACCGGAGAGTGCCGAGTAGGCGAGGAAAAGGGTGCCCAATGCCATTGGCGTCAGACGATTCTGAGCAAAGAGCATGACGAGGAAGATGGCAACGCTGCCAAGGAGCACCATGATGGAATTGTAGCCCGTGCTAATCCATGTGAGCGTCGCTTCTGAGGTGATGGTGTAGGAGGCTACCAGCGCGGTGCAGAGCAGGGCGAGGGACATCCATGTGTAGACCTTGTTGAGGTAGACACGTACGCGGTTGGACGCCTCGGCATTGAGGTTGTCCGTTGCTGTGAAATTTTTCATGTATGAGTCGTTCATCATGATATGATAGCTTTTATTGCTAGAAAGTCAAGTAGATGCTGTGTCAATGCTATGTTGGTGCAAAAAAAGGCGCCCTTGTTGAGGGCACCTTTTGATAGAAATAGGGGCTCGGTTTTAGTAGTTGCGGTTGAGCAGGTAGTCGCTAATGGCAAGCAGGTTCTCCTGACGTTTTGCGGAGAAGACGTTGAGTGATGCTCTCGCTGCGGCTGTGAGTTCACGTGCCTCGCTGCGTGCCTGATCGAGTCCGACAATGGCAGGGTAGGTGGCTTTTTGTACTTTTTCGTCCTTGCCGATGCTCTTGCCCATCATCTCGGGGGTGGAGGTGATGTCGAGGATGTCGTCGATGATTTGGAAGGCGAGTCCGAGGTTGTTGCCAAAGTCGCTCAGCGACTTGAGTTGCTCGCTGCTGCAGTTGGCGCACATGCCGCCCAGTCGCAGGGATGCGAGGATGAGGGCTGTTGTCTTGCCGTTGTGGATGGCGCGCAGCTCATCGAGGCTCAGCTCTCGACCCTCGCCTTCGAGGTCGAGGACCTGACCGCCGACGAGTTTCTTGCTGCCTGTCTGATGGGCTAGTTCGCGGACGTAGTTGCCGACGTTGTAGCGCTCATTGCTGGGGCTCTGTGCGAGCATGGCAAAGGCTTCGGTGAGCAGTGCGTCACCTGCGAGGATGGCGATGCCCTCACCATAGACCTTGTGGCTGGTGGGGCGACCGCGACGCAGGTCGTCATTGTCCATGCTTGGCAGGTCATCGTGGATGAGGGTGTAGGTGTGCAGGGTCTCTAGTGCGCATGCGGCATTGAGTGCGGCTTCTGGTGTGGCACCGCAGGCCTTGGCTGCCTCAAGGCAGAGCAGGGGGCGGATGCGCTTGCCGCCTGCAAAGATGCTGTAACGCATGGCCTTATGTAGAGTGCTAGGAGAGATGTCCTCGTTGGGGAGGAGGGCGTCAAGGCGGGCTTCGACGAGCGTGACGCTCTCGAGGATGAGTGTTTTGATGTCGCGGGGCATGGTGTTTTTTTAGGAGTGTTTGGAAAAGGCAGAAGTCTCTAAGTGCAATTGCACTTAGAGACTTGCCAAGGTTGTGTGAATGGTTTTAGCCCTGCTGTCCTTGCACGAGGAGCTCGGCAATTTGGACAGCGTTGAGCGCAGCGCCCTTGCGTACTTGGTCGCCGACTACCCAGAGATTGAGTGCGTTGTCGATGGCCTGATCCTTGCGGATGCGACCGACGTAGCAGTCATCGCCATTGGTGGAGTCGAGAGGGGTGGGCCAGATGCCGTTCTCCGGATCGTCCATGAGCTCAATACCGGGCATGCCTGCAAAGGCTGCGCGGGCACGCTCAACGTCGATGGGGTGCTCGAACTGGGCGATGCAGGAGATGGCGTGGCTGCGGTAGACTGGGACGCGTACGCAGGTGCAGCTCACGGAGAGGGTGGGCAGGCCCATGATTTTGCGGCCTTCGACGCACATTTTGAGTTCTTCCTTAGTGTAGCCACAGTCGCTGAACTTGTCAATCTGGGGGATAAGGTTGAAGGCGATTTGGCGTGGATAGGTTGTGCAGGCGACAGGGTGGCCATTGACGATGGAGCGCACTTGGTTCTCCAGCTCAATAATACCTTGTTGTCCGCTACCGGAGACAGCCTGATAGCTGCTGGCGAGCACCATCTTGAGACCAAACTGCTTGTGCAGGGGGTAGAGGGCCATCAGGGTGATGATGGTCGTGCAGTTGGGGTTGGCGATGATGTTGCGAGGATGATTGAAGGCTGCTTCAGGGTTGATCTCTGGGACAACGAGGGGCACATCAGCATCTTGGCGGAAGGCGGAGGAGTTGTCGATGACAACGCAACCTGCGTCAGCAGCTGCTGGTGCGTACTCGATGGAGATGTCGCCACCTGCAGAGAAGAGCGCGATGTCGACGTCGCCAAATGAGTCTTTGGTGAGCTCTTCAACGGTAATCATTTCACCACGGAAGGAAACCTGTTTACCAGCGGAGCGTTTAGAAGCGAGAAGTTTGAGGGAGCTGAGCGGGAAATTACGCGTCTCAAGGCAGGAAAGAATCTCGACGCCCACCGCACCGGTGGCGCCCACGATAGCTATTCTTGGGTTCTTCATGTTCACTGAACTGGTTGTTATAATAGGATTGGCGCAGCGCTACTTGCTTGTGTAGAATACACGCGCGGGGCTGCGCGGATAGGATACAGTTGCTGCGAGGAAAATGCAAGCTTTTTCGAGTGGCTCGCCGATGTGAATCAGTGAGTGGCGTTGCAGGGATGTTTTTTTGATGTCACATCCCTGCTGCGCCCCTTGTTATGGGGCTAGCGTTATCTTGCTTAGATGCTGATGCCCTTGAGCAGGAGCTCGGCGTTGTTCTGCGTCTTGCGGATGTTCTTGAGCAGGGTCTCCAGGCCCTCCCAGCCGGGCAGGCTGGCGAGCTGGCGACGCAGTTGTAGGATGCGTGTCATCTCGTCTGGGTGGTAGAGTCGGTCATCATTGCGCGTGCCGCTCTGTTGTACGGCGATGGCGGGGTAGATGCGGCGCTCGGAGAGCTCGCGGTCGAGTCGGATTTCCATGTTGCCTGTGCCCTTGAACTCTTCAAAGATGATATCATCCATGCGTGACTCGGTATCGACAAGGCAGGTGGCGACGATGGTCAGACTACCGCCCTCCTCAACGTTGCGGGCTGCGCCAAAGAATTTGCGTGGCTTCTCAAGGGCTCCTGAGCCGAGACCTCCCGACATGGTGCGCCCTCCACTCTGGTTGGCGTTGTAGCCGCGTGAGAGGCGGGTGAGGGAATCGAGCATGATGATGACATCCTTGCCTTGCTCCACGAGGCGGCGGGCTCGCTCAATCAAGAGGTCGCTGAGCTGCGCGTGGCGGCGTGAGGGCTCATCAAAGGTGGAGGCGTAGACGGTGACGTCGACCGTGTCTTCAAAGTCGGAGACTTCCTCAGGGCGCTCATCAAGCAGTAGGATGAGTAGCTCGCTGTCGGGGTAGTTGAGTCGCAGAGACTTGGCCATCATCTTGAGTAGCACGGTCTTGCCTCCGCGTGGGGGTGCTACGAGTAGGGCGCGCTGTCCCTTGCCCAGAGGGGTGATGAGGTCGAGCACTCGCATGGCTGGAGCCTTCATACGAGGGTTCTCAAGGATGAGTCGCTCGCGGGGGAAGAGGGGGGTGAGCTTGTCAAAGTGCAGCTTTTGTGTGTAGTCTGCTGCGGCTGTGCCCTCAATCTCAATGACGTCAGCGGCGGCGATGTAGCGGTCGCTCTTGCCTTTGGTATGATTGCGCAGGATGACCTTGACGCTGTTGCCGACGCGCAGGTCGTAACGGCGCATGAGCTCAAGGCTCAAGTAGATGTCATCCTCCATGGGGCGGAAGCTGCGTGCAGGGTCGCGCAGCATGGCAAAGTTATCCTTGCCGTGCTCAATGACACCTGTGACGTAGACATCGCAGCTGCGGCTCAGGTAGTAGCGGCAGAGCTCATAGATGAGTTCTGCACGCTTGAGGCTGCCGAGCCCACGCGTGGGGTGGCCTGCGGCTATCTCTTGAAGTTCCTTGAGGGGGAGGATGCGCAGCTCGTTGAGATTGATGCTCTCGGGCACCTTGTTCATGGCTGCTGCTCCTTGGGCAAGCTCGCTTTGGTAGAAGCAGGCGACTTGCTCGCGTAGTTCCTTGAGACCCCCATCGTTCCAGAAAACGATGTCGGCTTGCTCAATTTTCTCCTGAGTAGGCATCTGTGCCTCCATCATGGCGATGGCGGCACTCTCGCTGCAGTTGTCTCGCTTCATGCAGCGAGCTATTTGGCAGCTGCGGCTGCTTGCGACGACGCAAACTTTCTCGGCTGGCAGGCGTGTTGTGCTCGCACTCTCAAAGTAGAGGGGGATATCGAGGATGAAGCTGTGTGTGCGACCCTCAGTCTCAGCGCGGTCGCGTGCCTCGCGGCACATCTCCATGAGCTTGGGGTGGATGAGTCCCTCAAGTTTGGCGCGACCTTCGGGGTCGTTTTTTACGAGGTCGCGTAGGAAGTCTTTGTTGACGCTGCCGTTATCAGTGAGCGCGTCGGAGCCAAAGGCGGTGACAAGGTCTCGGGAGAGTCGTCCCGTCTGATAGAGCTCTGCGAGGGCTGCATCACAGTCAAAGATGCTCAGCCCCTCTCCACCAAGTTCTTTGATGATTTCAACGACGCTAGATTTTCCTGAGGCGATGCCGCCAGTTACAACAATAAACTTCACGGATGTATTTTAGCCTCTAGAGACTCATTCTTCAAGCTGAAAATTCGGGATGTCGCGAGGGGCTCATCTCTTGATGCCTGCGATGATGGGTAGCAGAGGTGGTGAAAAGCGGCGCATCAGGCCGATACAGGCGTAGGGGAGCGCGATGCAGATGATCCCGATGAGGGGCATGAGCAGCCAGCTGTGTTGGATGAAGATGTCGCGCCCTGGCTCGTAGATGCCGCCGCCGATGAGGATGGCAATGAAGTTGATGAGGACGGAGTGGCTCAGGAAGATGAGGTAGCAGGCTGGCGAGATATGGATTATCAGGCGGGCCATCTTGGGTAGCATGAGCTCAAGGCCTTTAGCTGCGGAGAGGATACCAAGAATGCCGAGCAGTCCTCCTAGGATAGAGATACTAAAAGAAAAGTGCTGGTGGGTGCTGGTGAGGGCTAGCATCAAGCTAAAGAAGAGGCTTGCGCTGAGTATGGGTCGCCAGAATCGATTGAGGTAGATTTGGATGCGCTCAAAGCTCAGAGCTTGCAATCCAATGCCTAGGCAGTAGTAGCCAAGGATGTAGGGGTAGTTGTAGAGCTGGATGTGGATATCTAGGGCGCTCTTGAGGATGGAGAGGTCGGCTAGGGTGAAGAAGCAGATGGCCATGGCGAGGGCGTAGCGCTTGATTTTGAGAAATAGCGGGGAGAGGATGGAGAGGATAATGAGGTCGCGCAGGAACCAGAGTGGCGCATTGAGTGGGTTGTCAAGGAGTCCAATGAGGCCTTTCTCTAGGTGGAGGGGCAGGGTGTGCATCTCGAATCGGTAGAGTGACCACGCGATTAGCTCCCAGATGATGAAGGGGATGATGAGTAGGGCGAGGCGCTTGATGTATTGCTCTTTGGATTTGAATTGGCAAAAGAAGCCCGCCAAGAGAAAGAAGAAGGGAATGCGCGCGCCTAAAAAGAGGTAGGTGGTATAGAGAGGCTGCCCATCAGAGCCTGGGTAGTGCAGGATGATGATGAGGGCTGCGGCGATGAGTCGCGCGATATCGAGAGAATCGAGTCGTTTTTTAGATTGAGACTCAGCGCGCTTGGTTGTCATTGGTGGAGAGAGTAATTGGTTGACGTCTTAGCGATGTGCGTACGCCGCATGGATGGCGTGTCGCATTTTGTCCTTGAGCTTGATACCGGGGGCGGCCTCGATGCCGCTGTTGATGTCGATGCCGTTGGGCTTGTATCGCTGCATGAGCTCGGGGATGTTACCTGCGTGCAGGCCTCCTGCGAGGATCCATGGGCGGGGGAAGCTGAGCTGCTCCAAGGGTAGGTCGCTCAGACTGCGCCCGTGGCCACCGCCCTGATGCCCTGCATCGAGGAGGAAGTAGGCGCAGTGATCGCCCCATCTGTTAATCTCGGATTGCAGGCTGTCCATGTCCTCATTTCTCTCGGGCCAGAGGACGCGAATGACGCGCGCAGCTCCGATGTGTTGCGCATCGGCTAGGCTTTGCTCGCCATGCAGCTGGGCGTAGTCGAGTCGTGCTTCAATCATGATGCTGATGATCTCATCAGCACTCTGATTGACAAAGACGCCTACGCGCTTGGATAGACCACTGTTGATTTTGGCGGCTCGCGCGGCTGTGATGGAGCGTGGGCTTTTGGGGTGGAAGATGAAACCGAGCAGGTTGCTTCCATTGCTCATGGATGTGTCCACGGCGTCTTGATGGGTCTGCCCACAGATTTTAATGAGCGGGGGTTGCTTGTGTTGGATGATGCTCATGCTTTGATGATGTTGTTGAGTTTGTCCCCTGGGCTGTTGCTTCGCATGAGGGCTGTGCCGATCAGGGCGACGTTATAGCCAGCCTCGGCGGCGGCGATGAGGTGGGCGTGCTCGCTCATGGCGGAGGCTGCTATCCAGCACTCTCCCTCCTCGCGTAGGGCTGCGAGTTTGAGACCCTCCTCCCGATTGGAGGCAAAGGTCTCGAGGTTGCGGGCGTTGACTTGGATGATGCGAGCGCCAGAAGCTCGTGCGAGGCGTAGCTCCTCCACGTTGAATATCTCTACGACAGACTCGATGCCTTGGCTCTCACCCAGTTCACGCAGGGAGCGCAGGGTGTTGACATCGGGAGTGAGGGCGACGATGAGCAGCATGGCTGCGGCTGGTGAGGCAAAGCTCTGGCGCACCTGAAGCTCATCAAAGATGAAGTCCTTGCGCAGCAGGGGGATGCTTGCTCGCGCCGCTGCATCAAGGTCGCCTAGATGACCTTGGAAGTACTGCTCCTCGCAGAGTACGCTCATGGCGCTAGCTCCTGCCTTGGCGTATTGCTGGGCGACATCGGCGATGTGGAGTTGGTCGTTGATGATGCCCTCGGAGGGAGAGGCTCGCTTGAACTCTGCGATGACGCGCAGGGGCTCGTCTCGGGGAGGCTCTGCCATGAGGGCGGCGTAGAAGCTAGGGCGCGTGATGTTGAGCGCTGTGGGCATTTGCTCACGCAGACGGGTGAGTTCGCCTTGTTTTGCGTCGATGAAGCGTTGGAGATTCATACTTATTTCTTCCAGTGAGAGAGGACTCGCGCGCCTACTCCATTGGCGACGGCCTTGCGAGCTTTGTCAACGCAGAGCTCCATGCTCATTGCTGGCTCCATCAGGTAGATGGCCATGGCGCAGTTGAGGGAGAGCATGTCGAGCATGGCAGCATTGCCTTTGCCATGCAGCAGCTCGATGAGTGTGGACGCGGCAATTTCCTTGTCCTCGACCATGAGCTCTTTCTCGTTCTCAGGGCTGCTAAATCCGTAGTCGGCAGGGTCAAAGGGCATGTCGCTCACGACACCGTCTTGGATGAGGCAGACGGTTGCAGGGCCAAAGCAGCTGAGCTCATCGTAACCGAGAGCTCCGCAGACGACAGCGGCGCGTTGGATTCCAATCTGAGCGAGTACATCGGCCATCATGGGCACCATCTCGGGGCGAGGGACGCCTAGCAGCATGTGGGTGGGGCGGCTGGGGTTGATGAGAGGTCCTAGCATGTTGAAGAGGGTGCGCACACCTAGTTCGCTGCGGATGGGCCCGATGTTCTTAAAGCTGGGGTGGAAGTGAGGGGCCAAGGCAAAGGCAAAGCCGCTGTTGGCGATCGATTGCAGGATGCCCTCGGCATCGATGCTGAAGATGTAGCCGATTTTCTCCAGCACGTCGCCTGCTCCTGAGGAGGATGAGATGGCGCGGTTGCCGTGCTTGAGTACCTGATAGCCCAGCCCTGCGAGGGTGATGGCGCTGGCACTGGAGCAGTTGAAGCTTTTTTTGCCATCACCACCTGTACCGACGATGTCGATGTAGTCGCCGCTCAGTCCTGTGATGGGGATGGCGCGTAGCAGGGCACAGTTGATTGCTGCGGCCATCTCGCTGGCGGTCTCCCCCTTGCTGCGCAGCGTCATGAGGAATGCTGCAGACTGGGCTGCGGTGAGCTCCCCATCCATGAGGGCGGCAAAGGCAAACTCTGCATCATCAAGGCTCAGATCCTGCCTATTGGCGAGCTGGTCGATGATGGGGGAGATGCTTGTGGCACGCTGATGGCTGCCGATGATGGCATCGGGGAAGTTGGCGAGCAGCTCCATACCCTGCTGGGTGAGGATGGACTCTGGGTGGTATTGGACACCGACCCAAGGGCGATCCTTGTAGCGCAGGCTCATGACCTCACCATCATCATCACGTGCTGTGACGTCGAGTGAGGGGTGGTTATCGGGGCATTTGACGACTAGCGAGTGGTAGCGACCGACGGTCATGGGGGACTTGAGTCCCTTGTAGAGACCTGTGGCGGAGTGCTCGATTTGGCTGCTCTTGCCATGCATGACCCGAGGGCCTCGCACGACGGGGCAGCCCGCAAAGTGCCCGAGGCATTGGTGCCCGAGGCAGATACCAAGCACAGGGATGTGATGGGGTAGACGCGAGAGGAACTCAAGGCAGTAGCCTGCATTCTCTGGGTTGCTGGGGCCGGGGGAGATGACGACCTTCTCCAGTATGGGGTCAGTTGCAAGCTCTAGGATGCGTACATCGTCATTGGTGTAGACGATGGGGTTCTCTCCGAGCTGCTGGAAATACTGGATAATGTTGTAGGAGAATGAGTCGTAGTTGTCGATAAAGAGGAACATACTTGGGGGGGGCGTGAAGGTTGAGGGAATTAGTTTTTGCCAAGGATGCTATCAATGATGCGACCTTTGTTGCGGCACTCCATCCATTCTGAGGCTGGGTTGGAGTCATAGACGAGGCCAGCTCCCATCTGCCAGTAGAGCTTGCCGCCGCGCTTCCACATGGAGCGGATGGTGATGCCTGTGTCGAGGTTGACGCTGTCTTTATCAAGGCCAATCCAGCCGATGCAGCCAGCGTAGGGTCCGCGGGGATTGTCCTCGATGCTGCTGATTATCTCCATGGCGCGGAGTTTTGGCGCGCCGCTGACGGTTCCTGCTGGGAAGCTGGCCGCGATGATGTCTAGTGCGTCCTTGTCCTCGCGAAGTTGGGCGGTGACGCGGCTGGTCATGTGCATGACATGGGAGAATTTCTCAACTTTCATGAGTCGCTCAACGATGACGCTGCCGCCCTTGGCGACGCGACCGAGGTCATTGCGACCGAGATCGACGAGCATGGTGTGCTCCGCGCGCTCCTTGGGGTCAGCGAGCATGTCTTCTGCGAGGGACTCGTCCTCAGCAGGACTTTTGCCTCGGCGGCGCGTGCCTGCGATGGGGGAGAGCAATAGATTGTTGCGGCTGCACTGCACCATGACCTCGGGGGATGCTCCAAAGAGCTCCAGCTGATCAAAGTGCATGTAGAACATGTAGGGCGATGGGTTGATGCCTCGCATGTGGCGGTAGAGCTCAAAGGTATCTCCCTCAAAGTCGGCGGAGCATTGGGTGGAGCCAACCACTTGAATGGCCTCGCCAGCATGCAGGAGCTGGCGGACGCTCTCAACGCCTGCCATGTACTTCTCCTCATTGGGGTTGCGCATGGTCTCTCCGACGCTAAAGCCCTTGGGCTGGGAGTCGCCTAGCTCGGGCAGCTTGCTGAGGTCGCGAGCTGTGCCGATGCTCAGCTGATAGAGCTTGTTGTACATGTGGTCAAAGACGAGCAGTGTCGCGGGGATGACCAGTCGACTCTCTGCGGCGGAGTTGTCGATGCTCTTCGCCAGCTTGGGCTGGAAGATTGTGGCCATCTCATAGCCCCAGTAGCCGTAGATGGCGCGTGTGATGGGGGGCGCGTCTTTGTCGTTGCCGTTGATTTCAATTGAGCTGAGTAGCTCGCGCATGGCCTCCATGTAGGGGCGGCCTGAGTAGGCGGAGAGCTCGCTGAGTATGGGGTCATGGATATCGACTTGCAGGAGGCTATCTTGGCAGCTCAACTCGCAGATGTAGTCGGTGGCAATGAGGCTGTAGCGGCCCCAGCGTCCATCCACCTCCGCGCTCTCAAAGAGCAGCGCCTTGGGTGTCTGCTTTCTAATTTGCATAAAGAGTCGAATAGGTGTTTGCGTGTCTCCCTCGGGGAGGAGTTGGCAATGCTGCTGAAGGGTGATATTCATGTCTACGGCTTTGTTGTGAATGTGTTATCTGATTGAGATAAAAAAAGCCTTGGCTTAAGTGGAAGCCAAGGCAGGTTGAAAATGTTGATGTGTGCGTGTGGCGCACGAGGGGGCTTCCTAATGAGTTATATGATATACCAACGCCATGCGTAGGTTGTGGAGCTGCTGCTCAATAAACTGTAGGGTTGCTGTTGCATCTGGGGATTAATATACGCCATGCCTTCTTGCGCGTCAAGAGAAATGTGCTGCAGCAAGACTAATGGTTAGCTTGCGCGAGCCATGGGGTGAATAGCTATCAGAGGATAAGCGTATAGCGATGTTGTTGATTCTTTTGTTGTTGTCGAGGGTGGTGTAATGGCATTAGATGTCCATGGATCTGCTGAGGAAGCCTTGGAGGTCGAGGCTGATGCGCTGGTAGCCGAGGCGGCGGAGTTCGCTGATGATCTGCTCTCGATGCTCAATGAGGTTGGCAAATTCGCTGGGCTCAACCTCAATGCGTGCGATGAGCTGGGGGAGGTGGACGCGCAGGCGCAGCTGGCAGGTGTTGCTTAGTATCTTGCGTAGGATTTCCTCTCCTTGCATGGCGCGGGTGAGCTCTTTGTCGCTGAGTTCTGTATCGTAGTCAAATCGTGTGGCGAGGCAGGGGCTTGCGGGCTTGAGGGCGGTGGAGAGCCCCATCTGCTCGGCCATGGCGCGCAGCTCTCTCTTGTTGATGTCGAGCTCTGCGAGGGGGGAGATGACGCCCTGCTCACGTAGGGCGCGGCGACCTGGTCGGTAGAGCTCGATGTCATCAGCGTTGCTACCATCAATGAGGTGCTGAGAGTTGTGCTGGTTGGCCTGCTCGCGCATTTGACGGAATATATGATACTTGCAGTGGTAGCATCGCTCACGGCTGTTGCTGAGCACCTCTGGGATGAGCATGGGGCTCATCTCAATGATTTTGAGGTTACAATCACCTGCTAGCTCGCGCACCTCCTCGATTTCCTTCTCGGGTTGGAGGGAGGAGTGGGCGTAGAGGACAAGCAGGGGGAAGGGTGTTTTTTGATGAATGTCTTGGAGTAGGGCGAGGAGCAGAGAGCTGTCTACACCGCCTGAAAAGGCGATGGCGATGCCTTGGGCGGAGAGGTCGCTGAGTCTCTGACGCAGCTGGGTGAGTTTGGTCATGGTGTATGGGTGATGGTGGCAAAGACGCACTCATGCCGCCCCTTGCGCTCGACATGTTGCCGAGCGCAAGGGGCGGAAAAGGCGATGCCGATAGCATCCACGGGCTATGGGTTTTATTTGCCGAGTACGTTGCGTAGTACCTCGATGCAGCGAGTGTTCTCGCGCTCATTACCGACGGTGATGCGTATGTATTCGGGCAGCTGGTAGCTGTCCATGGCGCGCAGGATGACGCCCTGTGCGAGGGCTTTTTGGAAGACTTCCTTACCCTTGCCCACCTTGGCCATGAGGAAATTGGTGTGGCTGGGGATGTAGTCGATGCCCATGCTCTCAAAGGCGGCGTAGTACTGGGCGAGCCCAGTCTTGACCATCGCGATGGACTTGTTGATGTGGTCTTGGTCTTGCAGTGCTGCGACGCAGGCTGCCTGAGCCATGAGGTTTAGGTTAAATGGGGTGCGTGCTTTGTTGAGCATGTCGGCAATCTCGATGTTGGAGACGGCATAGCCAGCGCGCAATCCAGCGAGGCCGTAGGCCTTGGAGAAGGTGCGCAGGATGACGCAGTTCTTGCCCTCCTTGATGTACTTGAGTACGTTGGGTTTATCATCGGCGAAGTCGATGTAGGCTTCATCAAAGGCGACAACAACGTGTTCGGGGAGGTCGCTCATGAAGGCGTCCATCTCCTGCTGCCCAACCATGGTGCCAAGTGGGTTGGTGGGGTTGGTGATGAAGATGAGGCGCGTCTCAGGTGTGATGGCTGCTCGCATGGCGGCAAGGTCATGCGTCCAGTCGGGCTTGTTGGCTACCTCCACGTATGTTGCGCCAAAGAGCTTGCTCATAATGGGGTACATGGAGAAGCTGTGCTTTGCGGCGAGGAGCTCGCTGCCGGGGCGCAGTAGGGCGTGGCAGAGCAGCTCAATGAGTTCACTGCTGCCGCTGCCAACGGCAGTTTGCTTGAACTCGACATCAAATTTCTCTGCAATGAGGCTGCGCAGGTCAAATGAGGCGCCATCGGGGTAGATGTGGCTGCCTGAGGCGCTGGCGACGAGGGCTTCAATTGCCTTGGGTGAGGGCCCCATGGAGTTCTCGTTGGAGGCGAGCTTGACGATGTCGGCAGGGTCCATGCCGATTTCGCGGGCTGTTTCTTCGATTGGTTTACCGGGCTCGTAGGCGACGAGCTCGAGAAGGTCTTGGTTAGCGTAGTGACGGATGCTCATAGTTGTGCGCTCATTATAGCTTTTGTGTCTGGCTAACTCAAGTCTTGAATTGTGGCATCGTATCAGCTAGAATGCTGCCATGTACAAGCATATCCTGCGCACTCTATTCGTTTTTTCCTTATCGGCTTTGGGTTGTACAGCTTTGTATTATCGCTCTCTCTTCTCGCATGACGTGGTTGAGCCTGCAGGTGCTTTGAGCTATATGAGCTATGTGTATGATTTAGAAGAGAGTGAGGGTGATGGTCACCGCTTGTCCCAGATTTATCGCTGGAATTTCTTGGAGAGCCCGCAACATACCTTATCTGTCGGTGATTTGAATCCTTCGGCTTTTGATGCGCTGGAGTCAGCGGAGTGGACGATTGTCTTATCTGCGGAGGATGGAAAGATGGAGTTTCGCGCGAACCACCCTCGATTGACGCTCAAGTCAGACTATGATCGTATGACGGCCCATTATGGCGTCAATCCTGTCACGAGCTATCGGATGCGTATGCCTGATGGCAGCTATCAGCTGCAGCGCGTGTATGATGTGTTCTGCGATTTGACGGTGCAGAGTCCAGGGATTGCTAATGAGCGCAAGACGCGCATGACTCAGCGCTGGCTGCTTGATGCAAGGTCGGGCTATGTCGATTTGATTCGTCCCGTGCTCAAGCTTGAGGAGGGGCAACAGGCTCGCTTGATTGAGGCTGGCGCTGATGGTCAGATGAACGCGCGCTTTGGCGTGACGGCCTCAGAGCAAATGGCGAGGCGTCTATTCTATGCGCTGGTTAGTATTGACTCTGAGGTGAAGGCTCAGAGGATTGCTCCGATAATCACCCAGATGTCGGCTGAGCTCTTGGAGTTTTACGCTGATAAGTCGCAACCTTGGCCCGCATGTTGGGGGAAGGATGAGGCGCTGATGCGCGAGCTCAATACGGCTCTCACTCCCACACTGCTCTACCTTGAGGAGAAGAAGGGCTTTGGCTGCAAGCCGCTCATCGACTGGATCAATGCGGAGGAATTTGGTCGCATCTTTGGCGACAAGTTTGAGTGAGGCGGCTTAGTCGAGCAGTTGCCTGATGAGTTTGTAGACATTATCGACGCAGTCCTGCATGCGGTAGGGATAGGGTACCTCTGTGATGCGTTGCGGTGGCTCTCTATGCCATTTGCTGAGCAGCTTGACCATATCCTGATGCTGCTGTGGCTCGATGAGCCCCTCCGATAAAAATTGCTCGATGAGCTCACCGACAAATCCATGATTGTAGCCTGCGCCTGATCCGCCGAGATAGAGCATCTCGTAGATGCCGCGCGCATAGCTGATGGGCTTGTTGCAGAGGTTGATGCAGACACTGCTAACACTGAGCAAATCGCGCATGTCGCTGCGTGGACCTACCCAGTTGATGTAGGGCTCAATACCTGCCTCTCGATAGAGGTTGTGCAGCTGGCTCAGGTAGCTGGCATCGGCCTGCGCGCAGTCGCCTGTGATATAGGCTTGGGCAGGGATGGCTTGGGCGCGTAGGCTGCTGATGATGGGGGTTAGGTCCTCAAGTCCATGCAGGGGGCTGATGTTGCAGGGGACGCAGATGCTAAACTCCTGCTCAAAGTTGGGGTAGAGCTGCAGCCAATTAAACATCCAGCTGGGACTTGCTTTGTACTGGGGGTGGCAGTTCTTGTCTTCTAGGCTGCCAGGGATGACCCAAAAGGGCTTGTCTGGGTTGTTGCGCTGGTGCTGCTCCACATCATGTCTCACACATTTGGAGGTGGCGATGTAGGCATCATAAAAGCTCTGGGCGTAGGGGCGGTCGCGGGCTTGCTCAAAGCGGTTGTAGACCATGACGTACTTTGGCTTGGTGGTTAAGCCGTCGTTGATGTGGCGTGCAAGGTCTACGACGAGGCTCTGGGATTGATCGTAGTTGAAGACGATGCTTATCGCGATGCTTTTGCCGTGCTTATTGCGTGTAAACGCGTTTTTGGCACGTGCCTCATCGTTGGTGAAGTGCTCGACACCAAGCTCCGCAAGCTGAGCTTTTCGTTCAGAGTTGGGGCTGATGATGATGTTGTGGATGCCCTGCTTTTGCAGACCACAGGCGATTCCAACAATGAGATTGTCGATGTCTGTTGTTGTAAATTGCGGGCAGTAGTGGACGACGCTGCTTGTTTTCATAGCTCTGCTACTTGCTGGTAGAGGAGGAGGTGTGAGCGGAGCATGTCCTCACGGCGGTAGGGCGCAGGGAGGGGGAGCTTGGGGGATGGAGGGGCGCTATACCAGCTCGCTAATAACTCGGCGAGCTGCTCGATATCAGGGATGGTGACTTTGCCCTCAGGTAGAAAGATGTCGAGTTGCTCGCCAACTCCACCGTGATCCCAGCCTGCAACGGGGCGACCTAGCGCGAGGGCTTCGAGGGTGGTCTTGCCAAAGGACTCTGGCTGCAAGGTGAGCGAGAGTGTGACATCACAGCTGCTGAGGATATCTCGCAGGTCATGACGGTGTCCTGTCCAGCTGATGTGATTGCTAAGCTTGTGCTGGGCAAATTGCTCCTTGAGCTTTTCCTTATAGGCTTCCTTGCCTGGCTTGCATTCACCTACAATGACGGCATGGGCAGGGATGGATTTTGCATGGAGCAGATCGAGGAGGGGGACAAGCATATTGGCGCCCTTGAGCTGTGTGATGCGGCCAGGTAGGCAGAGGGTGAACTTGCCCTCACTCTCAGGATAGTCCGCATACCACTGCTGGAGCCATTGATTGCTGGGGCGGTATGTGGGGTAGTTGAGGCTGGTGTCAACAGAGTTGGGGATGACGCTGATGCTGGACTCTGGGCAGCTGGGGTAGTTGTCCAAGATGTGCTGGCGCATGCTCTGCGAGACGGCAATGATGGCATCGCCCTTGCTCATGATCGCTGAGTAGGCGTTGACGGAGTGGAATCCGTGGAAGCTGCTCACTATGGCTGGGCGCGCATCGGGGGGGAGGGTCTTGCAGCAGAGCTGTCCAAGCCACGCCGGTACGCGTGAGTGGAGGTGTAGAATTTCAGGCTTCTCCTCAAGGAGGAGGCGACGCAGAGGGGCGATTTGAAGGAGCGTAGAGGGGCTTTTGCGATGCACGGGCATGCAAATATGTCTTGCCCCAGTAGCCTCAATGGCTGCTACCATGCTGCCACCGCTTGAGATGACGATGTTCTGCGCTCCCGAGGCTTGGAGTCCCTCACAGAGTTCAAGTACAACTTGTTCCACGCCTCCTGAGCTCAGGGAGGGAAGCATGTGGATGATTTTCATGTGAAGAGCTTGGGGTAGTGCTTGAGGATGTAGTCGGCGGCTCGCCCTGATTCATTGAGGGCTTGCGCGGCGGGGAGCTGGTGGTTTTTCGCCCATTGAGAGAATCTGCTGACGCGGTTTTCTTGCAGTAGCTGATGGAGCCCTCGGGTGATGCGGCTAATTTTCCCCTTGCGCTTGTCGAGTCGTGGCATGTCGAGGATGCCTACTGGTGCACCGCTAGAGAGAGCTTCATAGACCATCGAGACGCTGTCTTGCGTGACCCATATGTCTTTGGATGCCGCAAGTTGCTTGGCAATCCATCCCTGAGGGGTGCGCTCTACTGGCTCAATGCGGATACTGGGGCTGCTGCGCGCGATATCAGCGATGAAGTCCTTGGGTGTGCGGCGCGAGGTTGTGAGCAGCATGGGGTGCTGTGTCTGTCGCGCGATGTGCCCAATTTGGTTGATGAGCATCTCGCTGTCCCATCCGTATTCCTTGCTAGGGCCTCCAATGAGGAGAAGACTGTGCTTCTTGTCGATATTGGGGCTTGGCTTGATGGAGTTGAGGGCTCCTTTGCTGAGGAAGATTCGCCCCTTTGCTGACTGGCAGACCTTGAGGTCATGCTGAGGCATGAGCACGAGGTCAAAGAGGAAGATCGGCAGGCTGGGGCGCATGCAGACCATGCAGAGGCACTTTGCCTTGCGCGCGAGACTCAAGGCTGCCAAATGGGTGCTGTGCCCAGCACAGAGGACAAGATCAAGGCTGGTACTAGTCTCGCCCTTGTAGAAGAACTTCTCCCAGAAGGGCATCTTGCTCACATCCCACTCGATGCAGCGATGCTCGCTCTGAGGTGCGAGGATGCTAGCACGCTCAATCAGCGCCTGCGCGAGACCTCTAGTCTGGCTGAGGTGCCCATTTTTGCTGTCGCTGATGATGCAGATGTTCATGTGCGTGTTAGAGGAAGCTGACCTCCCCGAGAAGCTCTGCCCCAAGGAAGGGGCTGTTGAGGCAACGGCTGGGGAGGTCGCTTGCTTCAATGCTTCGCGAGACATTGGGGTTAAAGAGGATGAGGGGTCGAATAAAGTCGTGAGCCTCATGCCCGTAGAGAATCTCTGCAGGGCGGCTGCTGCAAGCACGAATGACTTCAGCCCAGCTGAGCTTGTCGGTTTTGATGAGCTTGCTGTAGATGGCGGGTAGGAATGTATCGAGCCCGAGCATGCCCTGTGGTGCGGTGTGGAAGTCTTGCTTCTTAGCAAAGGGGGCGCAGGGTGTGTGGTCACTGACGATGCAGTCGATGCTGCCTTCTTTGATGGCGGCGAGGAGTGCTTCGCGGTCACTCTTGTCGCGCAGTGGGGGCTGGGTCTTGAAGCTGGTGTCATAGTCAGCAATATCCTCATGGCTGAAGATAAGGTGATGCAGGGCAACTTCTGCGCTGACGGAGTCTCCTGCTCGTTGCAGGATGCGCACGCCCTCGGCGGTGCTCACCGTCTGGATATGTAGCTTGGCTTTGGTGTCCTTGGCGAGGCGGATGAGGGTCTCAATGCCAATCTCCTCAGCACATGCTGGGATGCCATGGAGACCTAGCTTGTAGGATGTCTCGCTGTGGTGCATGCTGCCCATATGGCTCAGAGCTGCGACATCGCCACGGATGGCCATGCAGAGTCCGAGCTCGGCGATGTACCTCATCGCGCGTTGGAGCATGAGCAGGTTGCTGGGGCTGTGCTCAGCATCGCTCAGGATTCGAACACCTCGCGCTGCGAGGGTGTCGTAGGGGGCTTGTTGCTCGCCTTTGCCGCCGATGGATATGTGCCCTGCTGGGCACATATGGATGCAGGACTGCTCCTTAACCGCGTCGCGGAAGCTGTCGAGATCTGCGTGGTTGTCAAAGCTGTGCGACTTGGTGGGCATGACGAGCATGCTGCCAATACCTCCTTGACGGGCGGCTTCGCTCGCGAGTTTGATTGCGAGGCTTGAGCTCTTGCCCGGCTGGGAGACTTTGGCGTGCATGTCTACCAGAGCAGGGAGGATAAACTGATTTGTAGCATCAATAATCTCTGCATCTGCTGGGGGGGCGTTCTGTCCCGTGGGGCTGATGCTACCAGAGACGGGCATGCTGCCTCCTAGGCCATCACTCATGTTACTGCTGCCCTCAAGCAGGATGTCAATCTGGCTGCCGTCGGCTGCCCAAGTGGCGTTTTTGATGAAGCGTTTAGTCATGGTTTTTGGTCTGGGGGCTCAGGTGGTAAAGGATGCTCATGCGTGCGGCTATACCGTTCTCCACCTGTGTGTTGATGAGGCTGTTGCTGTAGTCCATGGCCTCATCGCAGAGCTCGACGCCGCGATTGACGGGGCCGGGGTGCATGATGACGAGGTTCTCGCCAGCGATGCGTTCGAGGCGCTCAGTGGTGACACCAAAGGCCTTGTGATAGTCGCCAGCTGGGAAGAAGGGGGCGTCCATGCGCTCGTTTTGTACGCGCAGCATGTAGAGTACGTCGGGTTGCCACGCAAAGGCTTGCTCCCAGTTGGTGAAGCGCGTGATGCCTGTGTGAGCTGTGGGGGGGACGAGGGGTCCCGGTCCCATGTAAGCGACCTCTGCGCCTAGGCGCTTGAGTATGAGGCTCGTGGAGCGAGCGACGCGGCTGTGGAGGATGTCGCCAATGATGATAATGCGCTTACCTGCTACCTCACCGAATTTCTCGCGGATGGTGAAGGCATCGAGAAAGGCTTGGCTGGGGTGAGCGTGTGAGCCATCTCCTGCATTGATGACGGCGGCCTTGCTGTGCTTGGCGATGATGCCAGGGATGCCGCTGTTTTTGTGACGCACGATGATGTAGTCCATCTTCATGCTCATGAGTGTGTCAATGGTGTCCTGCACGCTCTCGCCTTTGACGACGGAGGAGGTGGAGACTGAGAATGTTGTGATATCAGCACTGAGGCGATCAGCGGCTACCTCAAAGGAGGAGCGTGTGCGGGTGCTTGGCTCATAAAAGAGCGTGAGTACGGACTTGCCCTTGAGGACAGGTACCTTCTTGACGCTCTTTGTGAAAATTTCCTTCATGGCAATGGCGTTGTCGAGGATGCTCAGGATGTCGGCATCACTCAGAGCGCCAATAGTCAGTAGGTCTTTGATAGGCTTCATGGGACGGTCGATGGGGGGCGATAAATTAGTAGGAGATAGAGTCTTGCTCATCAATCTCGCTGAGCTGGACAGTGACTCCATCGGCTCCCTCGTCAGTGACGCGGAAGGCGGAGAAATTGGGCTGGATGGGGAGCTCTCGGCCCTGCCGCTCGGCGAGGCAGTGGAGCTCGACCTTGGCGGGGCGACCGTAGTCGAAAATGGCGTTGAGCGCCGCGCGGATGGTGCGTCCTGTGTAGACGACATCATCAATGAGGATAAGCTTCATCCCGTCCGTTGAGAAGGGGAGGTAGGTAGAGCGAAGAGCTGGCTTAATGCTCTGCATTGAGAGGTCATCACGATAGAGCGTGATGTCAAGCGCACCATATCGCGCCTGACAGTTTTGCTCTGCCAGCCGCTTGATGAGGCGTTGTGCCAAGATGTCGCCATGGCTGATGAGACCGACGAGGGCGATGGGTGTGCTGGGATCTTGCTTTGCGCCTTGCGCAATGAAGGATGCCCAGTCGTCCATCGCCTGATCAATCGCCTGTTCTCTGATATGAACCATGGCTAGAGTCTGTAGGGGTGGGGTAAGCTTGCTTATTGAGCGAACTTGATGATGCGATGGGCGGCTTGGGCTGCGTTGAGTGGAGCCTTGGAGTGAAGGCCTACTGTTGTTGCAGGAACGCCACCGGGCAGTTGGGCGATTGCGAGCAGCGCATCAATGCCGTTGAGTGGACCGCAGGGGACGGGTACGCCGATGACGGGCAATTGGGTGTTCATGACGACGACGCCTGGGAGGGCTGCAGAGAGGCCAGCCACGCAGAGGAGGACGGCCTTGGTACCTGCTGCATCGAGTGCTTGGAGGTATTCGATGAGTTCGGGGAGGTCGCGGTGAGCGGAGAGGATGACCTCTTCGTTTTCGATGCCATTATCTGCGAAGTACTGACGTGCGGGCTCCATGAAGGGGAGGTCGCTCTTGCTGCCTAAGATGGTAATTGCTTTCATGTTCCACATAGTTTAGCATTTGACTAGCGATGTGGCAAGGCTATTCGCGAGCTGAAATAGCGTCTTTTTTGGGGCTAGTGAGCTCGGTCGCAGCGAGCGACACGCTTTAGTTGTATTCCTCGCTGAGGATGGATTGCAACTGCCGGTGCGCGTAGTGCAGACGACTGCGTAGGGTGCCTGTAGAGATACCGAGCAAATCGGAGATTTCTTGGTAGCTAAGACCTTGGATGTCAAAAAGGGTGACTACCTCACGGTGATTGGGCGAGAGGGTCTCGATGGCAGAGGCTAGCTTGATCTTGAGATCCTTGTTGCTCGCTTGTCGGATGGGGTCGGACTCCACCGAGCTGTCAGCGAGGCGATCGTCTTTCTCTAGCTGGTTGCCTTTGTCGTCATTGTCGAGGCTATAGCTGTTTTCTCGCTTGCGCTTGCGCAGAAAGTTGCGTGCGTGGTTGGCGGAGATAGAGTAGAGCCATGTGTAGAAGGCGCTCTTGCCGCTAAAGTAGCGAAGGGAGTGAAAGGCTTTTAAAAATGCCTCTTGGGCGATGTCGTAGGCGTCGGCATCATTGTGAACCATCTGCAAGAGCATGGAGTGCAGCTTGCGGCTATGGCGTCTAACAAGCTCGTCAAAGGCCTTGGTGTGGCCTTCGAGCGTTTGGCTCACTAGTGTGCTGTCATCAGATTCTTGGTAGTTCTGCTCGGGGCTCATTCTGGCTTGGTGGCGGGTGCGGCCTTTGGGGTAAAGGAAACTCAGCCGAGACTGAGTGAGAGAGAGTATAGTTATAGGCTAGATGTGGTGCATCTAGCCTATAACTTACAGATTTAGACAGGCAGGGCGTAAGAGCGCCCATCACGTCCTTCAAACCAGTTGATGAATGCGATGTTTACCGTGGTGTATCCACCAGCTGTGGGGTAGTCACCGCTGAAGTACCAGTCGCCGCAGGGTCCCTCGATGGCCTTGTGCAGGTCCTCGATGCTCTGGTAGATGACTTGCACGGGGCAGGCTGTATTCTCCGGAGTGACTAGAATTGTGACTTCATTGGTGATTTCATCATCAGTGAATGGAGCGTAGATCTGCTTGACAGGGTTGACTCGCTGATCGATGGGCAGGGTGAGCTGACGCTTGCATTCCTCATAGATGGAGGTGATGTAGTCGTACATGCCCTTCTTGCGCAGCAGGGAGATAGCCGCTTGGAAAGCGATAAACTTGCCCAGTTCGCTCATGTCGATGCCGTAGCAGTCGGGGTAGCGGATTTGGGGAGCTGAGGACGCAATGACAATTTTGCTGGGTTTGGCTCGAGAGAGCAGATGCAGGAGTGATGTCTTGAGCGTGGTGCCACGTACGATGGAGTCATCCACGGCGACAAGTACTTCATTCTCCTCAACAGCTGCGTAGGTGAGGTCATAGACCTGCGAGACGAGCTGGCTGCGGTTGGATTCCTTGGTAATGAAGGTGCGGAGTTTGATGTCCTTGTGGACGATCTTTTCTGCACGGGGCCAGCGGCGCATGATGAGCTCCTCGATGAGTTCGTCATCGAGCTTGCCGCTATGGTAGGCGGTTTTCATCGCTTGCGTGACGTGCTCTCGGCGGTAGGCGCGCAGACCTTCGAGCAGGCCGTAGTAGGCTACCTCAGAGGTGTTGGGGATGTAGGAGATTGCGGCCTGTGAGAGGTTGCCATGGAGGCTGGCTACGACTTTTTCGGTCAGCAGAGCTCCGAGGGTTTTGCGTACCTTGTAGATGATGGGGTCGTTGCCGCGTGAGAAGTAGATGGACTCAAAGGAGCAGGGTGTGGACTCAAGCGGTGTTGTGTAGGGCTTGATGGTGATTTGCCCGTCACTCTTGACTGAAATCATGTTGGCGCGAGGCAGCTCGTGCACATCTTCACTATCGACTTCCATGACGCTCATGAGTGGTACTCGCTCGCTAGCAATAGCGATGAACTCGTCGTTGAGGACGTAGTGACAGGGGCGGATGCCATGGGGATCGCGCAGGCAGAAGAAATCGCCATTGCCGATGCCGCCCATGATGCAGAAACCACCGTCCCATGCCTTGGATGCTTTGCCGATGATGTCAAAGATGTCAAGACGGCTAGAAATATTCTTAGGGATGTCCTTGCCGTCAATCTTGCCGCGCAGTTCGCGGTAGATGTCGGTGTGTGCCTCATCGAGGTAGTAGCCAATTTCCTCTAAGACGGTCTGTGTGTCTGTCTCGAAAATGGGATGCTGGCCACGGTCAATCAGGTGCTGATTGAGCTCGGGCGAGTTGGTCATGTTGAAGTTGCCAAGCACCATTAGTGTGCGAGTCAACCAGTTGGTGCGGCGCAGGTAGGGATGGCAGCTGCCCTCATCAAATTGACCGCTTGTGCCGTAGCGAAGATGCCCCATGAGGAGCTCGCCGCCAAAGTTGAAATGCTTTTTATAGCTTGCAGGATCTTCAGGTTGGATATCTCCGCGCTCACGCATGTGGCGCAGGTTGCGCTGCTGCGTGGTGAAGATGTTGGCGAGAGCTGCACCTGATGCATCGCGTTGGCGGAAGACATAGGATTCGCCCAGAGGCATATCAAGCTTGATGCAGCCGATACCCGCGCCATCTTGACCGCGGTTGTGCTGCTTCTCCATGAGGAGGAAAAGCTTGTTGAAGGCCCAGTCGGCCGACCCGTATTTTTCGATAAAGTAAGAAAGGGGCTTGAGGAGACGGATTGCGGCTACGCCGCATTCGTGTGTGAGGGGGTCAGACATAAAAGCGTGGATGAAAAATCACAGGAGGGTCAAAATTGACTGGCTTATTGGGCAACACGTACTGTGATACCCTTGCCATCGCGCAGTGTGCCAATGACGCTGCCTCCAGGTCCTGCTTTGAGAGCAGCTTCGACATCGGCAGGCTTGACGATGCTTACCCAGCCAATACCCATGTTGAAGGTATGGAAGCGATCCTCTGCATCAACAAAGTTGAGCACCTTTTGGGCGGCAGGATGATTCCAATAGGGGATGGTCAAATCGGAACCACGATCGCCAAGGAAGCGCTCAAGATTCTCAGGAAGACCGCCACCTGTGATGTGTGCGTAGGCCCTGGGCACCACCTTGAGGGCGCGCATGTCCGTGACCACATCGTGGTAAAGTCGTGTAGGTGCGAGCAGAGAGATCATCTCGTCGCGAGTGAGTAGATCGGGCTCTTGCTCAAGTACGCGGCGTACGAGGCTCCAGCCATTAGCGTGGAAGCTATCGGAGGGGTAGCCGATGAGGACATCGCCCTCTTCGAGCTGGCTGGGGTCAATCATCTCTGATTTCTCAACGCAACCGATGCTAAAGCCAGCCATCTCAATCATGCCCGCAGGCACAACTCCAGGCATTTCAGCTGTTTCACCACCTGCGAGGATGCAGTTGCAGCTCTCAAGATAGTCACACATACCTGCCACGAGGCGAGTGATGCGTGTGCGTTCCATCTCCAAGCTGGAGATGCCGAGGTAGTCGAGGAAGAGCAGGGGATCGCCGCCTGTCGTGAGAATATCGTTGACGTTCATGGCGACGAGGTCTTTACCGGCCTCCTCGATCATATCCATCTGGAAGAGGATCTCTGACTTGGTGCCCACACCATCCGTACCTGTTACCATTACTGGCTCCTTGTAGGATGATAGGTCATACGCTGCTGCGAATAGACCAAAGGCATTGCAAAGCTTGCGAGCTTGCTGTGTGCGTTTAACGTGAGAGCTAATATCGCTGACGAAGGATTGCGCCTCAATGGTATCGACGCCTGATTGTTTATAGGTAAGCTTGCCGGACATGAAAAATTGGAATCAATGCCACACCACTATACATGAGCACCCCCTGATTGGCAAGCCGTATTTTAGCCCTAGGCATCTAAACTTCTGAGCAGATGGCTTGAGATGGTGTCATCGGGTAGATTAGAGCCTGTTGAAGGGCGAGTCTGATATGCTATCCCAGTCCACCACCTGCGGCAATATTTCAGAGATAAGTGCCCGTAGATTCGCCTCGCTGGCCTCCTTTGAGATGCCAAACTCCGCAGACCAATATGTCCCCACCTGCAAGTAAGCCCAGCGCTGCACCGTGCCCAGCAGGATGCGGTCGAGGATGTCTTGCAGTGTGCGTCCCATGTGGTTGCTGCACACATTACTATGTCCAATAAAGACGTAGTAGGTGATGTGGTTGATGCGAGCATTCTCGCCATTTTTCCGCTTGACCACCGAGCTTGAGCTCAGGCGGGTGAAGCGCAGCTCACGCCCTGAGGGTATCTCAATAATGGAGGGCGCACCCAAGATATTGTAATGCCCCTGCGAGGGGAGGCAGCGCTCTGGACGGTGAATAGAGGAGTTCATATCATCGCCTGAGTACACAATCGAGGCGTGAATGCTCGGCAGCATCCCCAGTCGGTGGTCGTAGCGCGCTTTGCTGAAAATTGTGTCCGCGGCCAGAGCCTGACGCTCTACCTTGCTCTCCTGCTGCTTCTCCCCATACCATGATGAGAGGGTCGCGCCCAGAGGCAAATCGGGAGAAATAGCGGAATCCAGCAACTCATTATGCTTGGGCAGCCAGAAAATCATCGCCAGCAACAACGCCAACAACACAGGAGGAGCAAAGGCTATCATATAAGATTTCATGATTATAGGGAAAGTTGTAATGTAATAAAGAATCAGTTCTTATCGCCCGCATGGCGCTCAACACGGCTCTGCGTTGCCTCCTCCTCAGATTTGGGTGATGCAGCCGTGATTTTCTCCTGAGGCATGCGTTTTTGCACGCGTCTCTGCACACGCGGCCCCTTTTTGAAGAAGGGCAGCTCACCTGCCAAGATGGAATGTAAAACAACCAGTCCTAGCATACTTGCGGGGAAGAAGAAGATAAGCCCCGACCAGTCATGCCAGGTCTTGCCCGCAAAGGCGGGATTGACATACTCCGCAAAGATAAAGATACTCGACACGCGAAAGGCATTTGCCACAATAGCAAGAGGGATAGCAGCGAGAGCCAGCAGAGCGCGTTTCCACAGAGCCAGCCCAAAGGCCAAATACCCCCATGCCGTAGAAATCATGATGAGCGACATCAGTGAGCGCATCCCCGAGCAGCCCCCAGCCACGCTGTAGGTGTCCCAATTACCACTCACTGAGCTGATGTTGGTACCCTCGACAATGGTCTCTACACCACAGAGACTAGCTGCCCAGTAGGCGCCCTGAGTCGCCAGCAGCTGCATCCATACCGTCGCCTGCTGAAATCCTGGCAGCGGAATACTCATCCATAAGAAGAAGAATGGGAAAGCGCAGCGCAGCGCATGACGCCCACCCCAATAGCACCAGCATAGCCCCGTGAGTAGGAAGGGCAGTGCCCCAATCGCAATACGCCCCTGCTGCGTGCGCACCGCAAGCACGCAGAACAAAGCCCCAATCACCAGCAGCAGTAGCCCCCAGAGAGAGGGCGACTTAGGCACATTACGCGCATGCTTCCACACCTGATGCAGCATAAAAGCCGACAGCGCAGGCACCATCCAGCCATGCTCATAATCCGTCTCAGGATTCCACGCTGAGAAAAGCCAAGCGAGCGCAGACTTCGAAGAAAGTACAAATGCGTCGAAAAAACCATAAAACCATAACAAGATCAGGCATGAAAGTGCAAAACCTATATAATGAACTAAAGTTAAATGGGAAGTAGATCGTTTTTGGGAGATGTTCATACGCGCGTAACAAAAAAAGAAGACAAGCTTGTGCTTTTAGTATTGATATTTTAGAGAAAATGTCAATACTAGACCTGCACACGGCACATCATATTCAACATGAAAATCATCACAGGCACAGCACACCCCCAACTCGCCCAAGACATCGCCAAAACCCTCGGAATGCCTCTTTGTGAGACTAAAGTAGCCACCTTCCCAGACGGTGAAAGCTTTGTACAAATCGAAGAATCCATCCGCGGAGAAGACGTCTACATCATCCAGCCCACTTGCCCCCCAACAAACCATAACCTCATGGAACTCCTTGTTATGGTTGACGCAGTGCGCCGCGCGAGTGCGGATCGCATCACAGCCGTGCTTCCCTTCTACGGTTATGCCCGTCAGGACCGCAAGGACAAGCCCCGCGTCCCCATCACCAGCAAGCTGGTCGCTAACCTCCTTACCGCAGCAGGCGTCAATCGCGTCCTCACCATGGACCTCCATGCAGCACAGATCCAAGGATTCTTTGAGATTCCCGTCGACCACCTGCACAGCGCCCCCTTGCTCATCAAACACCTTCAAGACAACTACGTGGATGACCTCAGCAACCTCGTCGTCGTTAGCCCCGACATCGGTGGTGTGAAAAACGCCAAGATTTGCGCCAACTACCTCGGCACAGACCTCGCTATCGTAGCCAAGCAACGCATCAGCGCCACAGAAGTTGATGCCCATGCCGTTATTGGTAACGTTAAGGGTAAGGATGTCCTGCTCATCGACGACATGACCGAGTCTGGTGGTACACTCTGCGCCGCCGCCGAAATCCTCAAGGAACACGGTGCAGCACGCATCTTTGCTGGCGTCTCCCACGGTGTTCTCAACGACAAGGCACGCGCCCGTCTTAAGGATAGCTGCATTGAGCGCCTGCTCACCTCCGACTCCGTCCCCATGGCTCATGGCGAGATGGTCGATACCGTTAGCATCGCCCCCTTGCTTGCCAAGGCCATCATGAACATCCACAACAACGACTCCGTCTCTCATCTCTTTGAGATGGACATCTAAGTTGAGCTAGTTCAGACTAATTTCCCAGCTCCTCGCGCGTACCAGCTACGCCGAGGAGCTTTTTTTATCTCCGTATCTATCCCCCCATCCAATAGTGAGCAAGCTGCTGAGAAACTAACATTAACAAGTATTGAATAACAGAGCAGGGCGCAGCATCTCATGATAAGTCATGACATGTCGCGCCCTGCTTATACCCACCCTCTGCCTCATCTTCAGCAGCTGCAAAGATGAGAAATCAACGAGCCCTACCAGCCCAGCCCAACTCCCCGAACTGAGCGTCAGCATCGGGCAGCCGCAGCGAGAGGACATCCCCGTCATGCGTGAGTGGATCGGGCAGCTCCATAGCATCGCTGAGTCCCCCATCATCCCCCAAGTGAGCGGCTACATCCAATCCCGCCTCTTCACCAACGGACAAGAAGTCAAAAAAGACCAAATACTCTACCAAATTGACAAGCAAATCTACCAACAAGCCTACCAGCAAACCCAGCAAAAAGTAGCCTCCCTCCAAGCACAATATAAAAAATCCCAGCAAGACGCCAACTACTACAAACCCCTCGTCAAAAGCGGCAGCATCTCACGCCAAAGCTACACCGACGCCCTCCAAATCGAGCGATCACTCAAAGCCTCCCTCTCCTCCGCACAAGCCGAGGCCGCGCAAGCCCAAACCAAGCTCGGCTACTGCACCCTACGCGCCCCCATGGACGGAACCGTCGGGTTTGCCAAGGCATTTGTCGGCAACTACGTCTCCCCCAGCAGCCCCCCCCTCGTCCTCGTCAATAGCCTCAACCCCATCCGCATCTACTTCAACATCAGCGAGCAAGACTGGCTGCGACAAGATGGACCTGCAGGCAGCCTGCGCCCAGGCTCTAGCGTCAACATCATCCTCGCAGATGGCAGCAGCTACCACCAGAGAGCCACCATCAGCGGCATCGACAACCGCGTACAAAGCAACACCGGTAGCATCATGATCGATGCAAACCTCCCCAACCCTGACCTCATCCTACGCCCCGGCATGTACGTCAGCGTCCGCGCCCAAGTCCAAGTCCTGCAAAACGCCCTCACCGTCCCCCTCGCCGCCCTCGCCTACGTCCAAGGCAAAACCCTCGTCCTCACCTACGACAAAAGCACAGGAGCCGTACACATCATCCCCGTCATCCTCGGAGAGCAATACAAAGACCGCGTCGTCATCAGCCATGCCGCAGGCAAGCTCGATGAGCACAGCATCATCATCACCAAAGGCAGCGACCAAGGCCTCATGGCCTCGATGAAACGCGCCCGCCTCCGCATCAGCCCATCCGCTGAGCCAGCAAACTAAACCTCCCCACGACCATGTACGCCTTCTTCATCCGCCGACCCATCGTCGCCATCTGCCTCTCCCTCATCCTGCTCATGGGAGGCATTATCAGCATGCTGAGCCTCCCCATCGCTCAATACCCCAACATCGTCCCCCCCCAGATTAGCATCCGCAGCAGCTTCCCCGGGGCAGACTGCTTTACCGTCGTTGACTCCGTCGCCTCCCCCATCGAGCAGCAACTCAGCGGCGTAGAGAACATGGACTACATGACCAGCACCTCCACCAACGAAGGCGAACTCATCCTCAACATCCTCTTTGACATCGACAGCCAGCCCGACATGGATCAAGTCCTCTCCTACCTGCGCTACGCCCAAAGCAGCTCGCAGCTCCCCAATGAAGTCCAAGAAATGGGCATCAGCATCCGCAGCACCGAGGGCGTGCCCATCCTCCTCTACACCCTCACATCCCCACAGGGCAGCTACGACGCGCTCTGGATGTCCAACTACGCCTACATCAACCTCTTCAACCCCCTGCTGCGCACCCCAGGCGTAGGCAACGTCCAAATCATGGGAGCAGGACAATACGCCATGCGCGTCTGGGTACAGCCCGAGCGCATGGCCGCGCTCAACATCACCGTCGATCAAGTCGAAGCCGCCATCAAAGCCCAAAACCGCATCAAACCCATGGGCAAAATCGGCGGACAACCCAGCAGCCCAAACCAAGAAACAACCTACACCGTCCGCGCTAAAGGCCGCCTTAGCAGCGTCGAAGAATTCGAAGACATCATCATCCGCTCCGACACCAACGCCCAAATACACCTCCGCGACATCGCACGCATCGAGCTCGGCGCCCAAAGCTACCAAAACTCCTCCTTCATCAACGGAAAAGCCTGCGCCGTCATCGCCATCTACCAAAGCCCCGGAAGCAACGCCCTACAAAGCGTCAAAAACATCCAAAAAACCCTCGCCCAATACCCCCTGCCTGCAGACATCAAACTCTCAGAAAGCCTCAACACCACCCAGTCCGTCAGCCTCGGCATCACAGAAATAGTCAAAGCCCTCATCCTCGCCGTCATCCTCGTCATGCTCGTCATCTTCATCTTCCTCCAAGGATGGCGAGCCAGCCTCATCCCCCTAGCCACCGTCCCCATCAGCATCATCGGTTGCTTTTTGAGCTTCCCCCTCTTTGGGCTAGAAATCAACACCATCTGCCTCATGGGACTCGTCCTCGCTGTCGGACTCGTCGTCGATGACGCCATCGTCGTCGTAGAAGCCGTCGAGAGCCGCCTCAATCACGGCATGAGCATACTAGACGCCTGCCATAGCGCCATGCGCGAAGTAGCAGGCCCCGTCATCACCACCGCCCTCGTCCTCTGCGCCGTCTTCTTCCCCTGCATGCTCCTACCCGGCATCACAGGCAAACTCTTTAGCCAATTTGCCATCACCATCGGCGTAAGCATCCTCATCTCAGCCTTTACCGCACTGAGCCTCAGCCCCGCACTCGCCAGCCTCCTACTCAAAGCCAAGCCCAGCGCAAAATCGTCAAATTCAGCCGCCCCCCCCAGCCTCATCAGCCGAGCAGGAGAGAGCTTCAACCGCAGCTTCAACCGCGCGCGACAACATTACATCCACCTCTCTGGCAAACTCATCAAACACAGCCTACTCAGCCTCGCCATCCTCATCGCCACCGCCTACGGCATCATCCACATCGGCAGCAAACTCCCCACAGGCTTCATCCCAGCTGAGGACCAAGGCTACATCTTTGGCACCCTCACACTCCCCTATGGCCTCTCTCGCGACATCACCGCTGAGGCCACCGCCCAAATCGTCCAAAAAGCCCTCAATAACCCCGCCATCGAAAACATCGTCTCCGTCAACGGCCTCAACATGATGACAGGCGCCAACACCCCCAGCGACGCCTTCTTCTTCATCAGCCTCAAAAACTGGAGCCAGCGCAACCTAAGCACCCAAAACGCAAAAGCCATCGCCCATCAATTCGGCAAAACCATGAACAGCCTCGACACCGGCGGCATCGGCTTCTCCATGACACCCCCCCCCATCCCAGGCATAGGCATGTCAGGCGACATCAGCATCATGCTCGAAGACCGATCAGGCAAAGGAGAAGCCTACCTCTCCGAGCAAACCGCGCAATTCATCACCGTCGCAGAAGCCCAACCTGAAATAGCCGCCATCCAAAACTACATGGCCAGCAACACCCCCCAATACAAACTCACACTCAACGAAGAAAAAGCCCTCAGCCAAGGCGTCAACCTCGACCTAGCCTACACCACCCTCCAAAGCTACCTTGGCAGCAACTACATCAACCACTTCAACCGCTTTGGCTACCAATGGCAAGTCTACATCCAAGCAGACGCCACCAGCCGCATGACCCCCCAAGACCTCGCCAAATACTACCTCCCCGGAGCCAACAACAGCCAAATACCACTCGAAAGCATCGTTGACATCACCCGCAGCACAGGCCCCGGCTTCCTCATCCGCCAGAACATGTACAACGCAAGCATGCTAGAAATCGTAGGAGCCCCCGGCCATAGCAGCGGAGAAATCATCAGCGCCCTCAAACGCGCCCATAGCAGCATGCCCCCCGACATCGGCTACAGCTACACCGGCATGAGCTACCAAGAAGAAAAAGCCTCACAAGGACTCAGCCTCAGCTACATCTTTGCGCTCAGCGGCATCTTTGCCTACCTCCTACTCGCCTCCCTCTATGAAAGCTGGCTACTCCCCCTCGCCATCTTCATCCCCCTCCCACTCTCCATCCTCGGAGCCCTAGCCACCCTCCACTACATGCAGCAAGACATCAACATCTACACCCAAATAGGCCTCATCATGCTCATCGGACTCAGCGCGAAAAACGCCATCCTCGTCGTGGAATTTGGTCAAAACCGACTCAAGGAAAACATGCCCCTGCTGCGCGCCACCCTCATGGCAGCCAAAGAACGCCTGCGGCCCATCCTCATGACCAGCATTGCCTTCATCCTCGGCTGCCTGCCCCTCGTCTTTGCCAGCAGCGCAGGGGCAGGAGCGCGGCAAGCCGTCGGCATCTGCGTCGTAGGCGGCATGATGGCCACCGCCTTCATCTGCATCTTCATCAACCCCTTTGCCTACTACCTCATCGCCAACATCCGCGCAAAACTCAGCCAACATAACTGAGCCAACATAACCGAGCCAACACCACCACACGCGCCGCCCCCTGAGAGGTCAAGGGAATCATTCCCTTGCAGATCCAAGACAGAGTCTTGGTGCGGAGACTGAGGCGCAAAGCCTCAGGCCGTCGGCAGACCCCTCGGAGAGCCCAGCAGAGCAGGGGGGGGACATATAATGTCCCCCCCTGCCTGACGGCAGGAACCCAAAACCAATCACCCGAGCCCAACACGCCTCGGGTAAAACCACCTACCCTAGCGAAGTTACTGCCGTCCCACCCACCCCCGCCCGCAGGGCGGCAAAACTCATCGCTTCGGGACGCGATAGCGCCGCACGCGCCAGCCCATTAAAAATAGCCCCATTAAAAATAGCCCCATTAAAATAGACCCATTAAAATAGACCCATTAAAATAGACCTATTAAATCTTGCTCGCCCCGCAAACCCCACAATATCAGCCCGACAAAAAAGGAAGCACACACATGAGACTCAATGAATTTAAAGAAAGAGAACAGAGCAGGAGAGCCGCGGCAAAACTCACCAATGGAGCCACCTATGGAGCCACGTAGCGAGCATAAACCCAATAAAATAGCCCCACCGCCATCACCCTCGTGCCGCCATCGTTTAACAAGTTAATCATAGAACGCTTATCCAGTACACACCAGCAACCCACAATTAATATAACTTGACTTATTCAGCCTGTTTGCTAGGGTTGAATCACTATATATCCATGATTAAATATTCAACTAAAATCCTACCCCTAGGAATACTTGCAGCAAGTAGCATCGCTGGAGCATCAGAGCAAAACCCACCCATAGAAAAGCAGCCCAATATCATCTTAATCTATGCCGATGACATCGGCTACGGTGATTTATCCTGCTATGGAGGAAATGTAGCAACACCCAACGTCGATAAAATCGCAGCAAACGGCATACGCTTTACCGACGGCCACTGCAGCTCCGCAACCAGCACACCATCACGCTACTCCATGCTGACAGGCGAATACGCATGGCGCAAACGAGGCACAGGCATAGCCAAAGGAGATGCCGCTATGATCATAACACCAGACCGCTTCACCATAGCCGACATGTTTACAAAAGCAGGCTATAGCACAGGCGTCATCGGCAAATGGCACCTAGGACTAGGAGCCAGAGCAGGAGCCCAAAACTGGAACAAAGAAATAAAACCCAACCCCCGCGACATAGGCTTCCAATACTCCTACATCATGGCCGCCACAGCCGACCGCACACCTTGTATATTTATAGAAAACGGCAAAGGCGTCAACCTCGACTCCACAGACCCCATCAACGTAAGCTATCAAAAAAACTTCCCCGGACAGCCCAGCGGCAAAGAAAACCCAGAACTCCTACGCATCCACCCCTCACATGGACATAACCAAGCCATCGTAGGCGGAATACCACGTATCGGCTTCATGCAAGGAGGTGAAAAAGCCCGATGGATAGATGAAAACATAGCCGACGTCATTAGCGCTAAATCCCTCGAGTTTATCCAACGCGAAACCGCAGCCAACAAGCCCTTCTTCCTCTACCTCGCCACCAACGATATCCACGTCCCCCGCGTCCCCCACCAACGTTTTATTGGCAAAAGCGGCATGGGACCCCGAGGCGACGCACTTCTTTCCTTTGACTGGACCGTAGGACAAGTCATCAAGACAATAGAAAAGCTCGGCATAGAAAAGAACACCATCATCATCATCACCAGCGACAACGGAGCCGTCCTCGACGATGGCTACAAAGATCAAGCCGTTGAATTACTCGGAGACCATCAACCATCAGGCCCATTGCGCGGAGGCAAATATAGCTATTATGAAGGAGGGACACGCATCCCCTTTATCCTCTCATGGCCTGAGACCGTAAAGCCCGCAAGCTCCACTAGCCTAGTGAGCCAAATAGACATGCTAGCCAGCTTTGCAAACATGCTCGGAGTAGAAATCCCACAAGGAGCCGCCCCAGATAGTAAAAACCACCTCAGCGCCCTCATGGACGCCAAGGTAAAAGCTCGAGAAACCCTCGTTGAGCATGCTTGGGGTCTAGCCCTACGCCAAGGCAACTGGAAGTACATCCCCGGAAATAAAAGCACAGCCTCACAACTCTATGACCTCAATGCCGATATTGGAGAGAAAAACAACATCGCCAAAGAACATCCTGAAATTGCCGCAAAAATGCAAAAGAAGCTCAATGAAATCAAATCTCAATAATCGCGCCCTCCTCAAGTAAAAGAAGCAATCAGCTCCGAATGGTGCAACTTCCTCCCCCCTAACGGAGTCAAGAGAACCAGAGCCTTGACGATCCACGACCGCGTCTAGGCGCTAGACTGAGGCGCAGAGCCCAGCAGAGCATGGGATGCGGACAATTAACATGCCCGCCCCCCTTGCCGAGGGAAGGAACCCAAGCCCCACCGTCCAACAACCATCCCCATCACGATGCCCTTTTTAAGGTTCTTTCGTGAACACAAAAAGCCCTCTATCGATTTTAGTCGATAGAGGGCTTTTTATATTTGTATCCAGTCATACTGAATACGCTAGATTTTGTGTGCTATCGTGTGTTTTGGTCTCAAGCGAGCACTGATTATAATCCAGCGTATATTCTACACATCAATCTCTGTACAGGCTATTTCAAACACCCGTTGACTTTCCCGTGCTTTCTTTTCTTTAGCCGGAAACCCCTTGTCAAACCCCACCCCCCCCCCCACACGCAAGGCTGCAAAACTCACCGCCTCGGGTCGCACTAGCATCGCATACGTGCCAGCTAGCGAAAACAGACCCATTAAAAACTCGCCAATTAATAAACACGAGTATAAACAACTAAGCATATATCTAAATTGAGAAATAGCTTAAATAAAAACACCCCCATTAAAATAGCCCTATTAAAAATAAAAATAGACCCATTAAAACTTGATTCCCACGCGAACTCAACTATAATAACCCTATAAAAAAGAGAAGCACGCATATGGGATTAAATGAATTTGATGAATATGAAAAAATCGGAGAACCCGATCAACTCGTAAAAAGCAAAAACTGGCAAGCCGCCATCGGCCTGCAAGACGTCGATGGGCTCCAGCCCTCAGCCTACCTCATCAGCACCGCCAAGCAAAATATCCAAGGCGACATCAGCTTCTACGAAGTCAATTCACGCATCGCATCATACTACCAAACCCAATCAGCACAGCCGCTCGATCAAAGAACAGAAGAAGCCGACAAAGTCTCAGCACGCATCGCAGAGATCCTCAGCGAAGAAAGTTTTACCTTCTCCCCCATCGAGTACCTCAACATCCACAAACGCCTCTTTGATGGCATCCTTGACAGAGCCGACCTAGGCACACCTCGCCGCGTCAATATCAAGAAAAAAGAGTGGGTCCTCCATGAGGCAAGCGTCTACTACGCCCCCGCCAGCTTCATCAGCGAAACCCTCGCCTACGAAATCGACGAAGAGAAAAAACGCAGATACCAAGGGCTCAGCCCTGAAGAAAGTCTCCAGCAACTCGGACAATTCATATCAAGCCTCTGGCAAATCCACCCCTTTGTCGAAGGCAACACCCGAACAACCGCTATCTTTCTCATCAAATACCTCCGCACACTTGGCTTTGAAATCAATAACGAACCCTTTGCCCTCCACTCCAAATACTTTAGAAACGCCCTCGTGCGCGCCAACTACCAGAACCACACGCAGGGAATCTACGCCAGCCAAGCCCCCCTCAACAAATTCCTAGAAAACCTCCTCTGGAACAAAAAGCATCAACTTCGTAGCAGAGACTTGCTCATCAAAGCTATCACGCAAACTCACCCCACAGCCAGCAGCGAGGAAACAGCCAATAATGAGGGTAGCCCAAGCCAGCAAAGCAACAAAGCAGCACGCAAGTCAAGTGAGCCAAGCGAGCCCATCAAAACAAAGGAGAAAATCCTAGCCCTCATCCAAACGCGCCCAACCATCACCGCCATCAAGATGGCAGAGCAACTCAACATCCCAGTTGAAACTATCCGAAGCCAACTCAAACGCCTGAGCTCAAAGAAAATCATCGGACGAGAAGGGTCTAAGAAAACTGGTCACTGGGTGATTAAAAGCAAGTGAGGGTACCCCATGCTAGGGTGCGGTAGCGTGTTTGTAAATTGACTAGTGGAAATTTTAGATAAAAGTTACTAATCAATTTTAACTCAGTTCTCCAATTGAGCCCGTGAATCACATAGCGAGCCCATCGCTTTCTTGCTGGCATCTGCATATTTCTCCCTGTACAGTTGTGCTAGAATCTGTTATAATCTATCTACAAAAAATTCCCGTGCACTAGCGCGGTAGTATATGCTTATTCCATGAATTTACTCCTCCTAAAAGGACTCTAGAGGTGACGGAGTAAGTAATCGAAAAGACTTAAAATAAATATTATATGTATCAAGCAAACGTTTATAATATCATGATTGGTCATCCTTCGGACACGAAGGATGAGGCCATGAAGGTGAGAGAGGTAATCATGGAGTGGAATGATGAGAATGCTGAATCTAGAAAAGTGGTGCTACTCCCCCTTCATTGGGAATTTAATGTTCATTCTACTGTAGAGGGGCAACCACAAGCATCAATCAATGATCAGATTACTCATCGTAGTGACTTGTTGATTGCTATTTTTGCCTCACGCCTAGGCACTCCCGTTGGGGATTCCTATAGTGGAACCGTATCTGAAATAGTTGAGCATGAATCCCAAAAAAAGGATGTTATGATTTTCTTTAGCAGTAAAGCGCGCATCGATGATATAGAACAAGTCACAAGGCTCCATCAATTTAAATCAGAAGTGGGAAAACGAGGGTTGTATTTAGAATATGACGACATTAATGATTTTCAAAAACGAATAAAGCAACAGCTTTCTCTCTGGATTAATCGCAAGCTTAGTGGTTTTAATGATGCTGTCACAGCTGTTGAGGAAATTGAGGAGGTGATAGAGTTCGATGAGTTTGAGCGTAGTGTATATTCAAATTGGGTAACTGCAAAATCTAATTCCCTAGGGTTTGATTGTTCACTTGGAAGCGATAAGGTATTACTGGGGGCTCACTGGTGGCAGTTTGAAGAACGTTTAATAGCTAAACTAAGGGCATTCTCTGAGAAAATGCTTGCTTTGGGATACTCTGTGCGCTTAACACATGCAGATTTTAGCTCGTATTATAAGCTTACAGAAGCAGGCTATGTTTACTTTGAGAAACACTTGAAGAAACACTTGAAGAAACACTTGAAGGATTAGCCGTAGAAAAAGCATTTGCTCCGTGAGTATCTAATGTATCATATTCGACAATCGCGGATAGAGTTAAATCAGTTGTAAATTAAGTTTAGTGGCGGTCTTCTTATCCTAAAATATAAAGTGCAGACATCAATAACGTATAAACACATGATGTTGTTGTGTAGGAAGCATCGATATATTTAATAAGGGTCGGAGATAACACGGCTGAAATAAATCCATTCATAGAGCTGTGAGTAAATAAGATGTACGCTGTGACTTTGTAGCAAGTTCGTGCTCGGCTGCGTGAAATGAAGTTGATGGTTTTTTTGTGGATTTGTGGATAATTATTTTAAGATTTGTTTTTATTAATTTGTCTATTTTGCTCGACATATTATACCGTTCTCTTGTCATTTTGATCCTGATAACTCGGTTGCAGCGTATGTCTATGCCCCGTGTTTCTAGGCTGGTTGTTATCTGATTAGGTAACACTTGATTGATATTTGATTTGTATATCGCTCCTGTTCATTGTAGGGTATTGTGATGGGGGCGCGGCTTTGGTTGTGGTTGTTGGCTTGCTTATTGATTGTTGCAATAGTCCATGAAGGCGTCGATGTCGCCAAGGTCCTTGAGTTGCTGGTACTCCGCTCTGGTTAGCTCGGCGATATTCTCATCGGGCAATAATATGATTATATTCGAGTCCTTGATGAGAGCGTTGATGTCTTGATTGCCGAGTGCCGCGCTTTCATACTCATCGGGTCCTAGCTGTTTGGTTAGAACCTCGTATTGATGGATTGTTTTATCTACTTGAAGCTCTGCAATAGAGAGTATTTCAAATGAATCGTTTATGACGATGAGGCTGCTTCGGTTTGTGCGGCGTGCTGTTTTTATTGCGTAATGTTGTGGATTGGGATTATTGATGATCTCGATGGCGGTGTTATGGATCTCTGCTTTTTTGACTCTGTCATAGAGGGTGTGAATCGGTGGGGGAAAGTATTTTACTTTGTTGGATATTAGTTTGACAGTTTGGGTGCTCATGATTTTTTTTGCTGGATGTGGGTGAATGATCAGATGGTTCTCATGCTATGTTTGAATGTTTTTTTCGGCTACATGCTCTAGAAAAATACCGCATTGCAAATGCGTGTTCATAGAGGGCTTGGTAGTCATTAGTTTACGAATCTTTGATATAATTTTAGTTGTAGTGTTTACTTGTTGAGTGAGACAGGTAAACTATGAAAATTAAGCAAAAACAATTTTTGAGCTTGAACACGCATTTGCAATGCGGAGAAGACAAGAACGTTGTTGCTGCTAAGCAACTACTACGAGGAACAGGATTCAACCTACTTGATGCCGTGCGTATTGCGCTAGAGCTCATCGAGGCGACAGGTGGAAGCAAGGACTGGCGGCGACTACGAGCCGCCATTAACGCAGGGGCCGAGCAGCTGCAGCTTGCTGAGAGGAGTATCAGCTTCAGCGAGGCTGTGCAAAGCTGCCTCGCTGCCAAGGCGCATCGCTCTGAGCGCACCCTGCAAGATATCCGTCAGAATATGAAGCGTATGATGAAAGACAGCCCCGAGTTAGCACAACAGAGCATGCGCAGTCTGCGCATGGCTGACTGTGAGCGTATGCTGCGTCTGAGCTTCGCCCACTCGGCGGCTGGATTTGTCAAGGCTCGCGCCAATCTCTCCGGCGTCTTTAATCATGCCTATCGGCTCGGCTACTGCGCGGGGAATCCTATCACCCATATAGCAATCCCTGCGCTGCGCGAGCGTGAGATACGCGCCTTGAGTCTCACTGAGATTCGCCAGCTCATCAGCACTGCCGCGCGTCCTGCACACCGAGACTGCCAGCCAGCTCTAGGCCTCATGCTCTACGCTGGCGTGCGCCCCGATGAGCTGCGCCGCCTGAGCTGGGAGGATATTGACTGGGAGGAGGAGGAGCTTTGCATCGCCTCGCGCCATAGCAAGACTGGCGGTGCGCGCCACGTGCCCCTAGCGGCTCCTGCGCTGCGTCTGCTGCGGAGTCTGCCTGCGCAGGAGCGACAGGGCAGCATATGCCCCCCACGCTGGCGTGAGCGATGGCTGAGCCTGCGCCAAGGTGCGGGCTTTGATCACTGGGTGCCCGATGTGCTGCGCCACAGCTACGCGAGCTATCACGCCAAGCATCATCGCAATCTACCCGCCCTCCAACTCGCTATGGGGCATCGAGACTGTCGCCTGCTGCTCACGCGCTATGTGAACCTGCGCGGTATCAGCTCCGCTGATGCCAAGCGATTTTGGCAAGCATGTTAATATGCCCCTCGCACAATAAATTAAATTGTGCCATTCAGCAGAATCATCTATTATTAAACCTTTTAAATAGTCAAATATGGATTTTATTTGCAAATACCCCATAATTTGACATCCTTATCCAAAGCCTAAAATAAATTAAATTGTGCCATTCAGCAGAATCATCTATTATTAAACCTTTTAAATAGTCAAATATGGATTTTATTTGCAAATACCCCATAATTTGACATCCTTATCCAAAGCCTAAAATAACTCTACCATCAACCTGGGACGCAAAGCTAGAAGCAGAAATCGACAGGGTATTTACCATATCTACAATCGTAGTTCGAATAAGATGAGAATTTTTAATTCGGATGAATTAAAAGAACACTTCCTTGATTTGATAGAACGATATAAGGCGAAATATCATCTTAAAATCTATCATTACGCCATTATGACGATGCATTTTCATCTAGCAATTGAAGGTGATATTCAAGAGATTTCAGCCTTCGTCAGCGGACTTTCTTCCCGCTATACAATCCATTACCACAAGTTTTATGATAATGGACACGGCTCAATTTGGCAAGGTCGCTACAAAAGTATACTAGTTCAAAAGGAGCATTAGCTCTCGCGGCTGGGTCGCAACATTGAACTCAACCACGTCCGCGCCGGTATGATTGAGCGAAAGGAACTTAGAAGCTATAAATGGAGCTCAGCTCATTATTATTTATCGTGGCAAGTCGGACAAGCTCATTAAGCCCCTTAAGCATTCCTACCATAGCTCGTTTGACACATATAATGATGCTTATCAAGAGCTATACGCTCAATATTTGAAAATGCCCTATGAAGAAGATTTGAATCTTTTTAGAAATTCGAACAAATCGATTGGCGATGAGAAATTTCTTTCGTCTCTATCTTTGGTATATGATCGCATCAAGTTGCGAGTGGGTAGGTCAAACAAGTCATCAAGAAGGATGTAATCGACACCGAAAATGCAGATGCCTGATTAATTTGGCTTAGTAAATCTAATCAGACCTAACAAGATATCGAGAGTAATGTCCAGTTGCGCAAGTTGAGAAAAATCCATATTTAAGTATTTAAGAACTTAAATATATTGTGATTATGCTGAATGGCACCTAGCACTCCTAGCACAAAGAGGCGGGCTGGCTCATGGAAGAGTCAGCCCGTCTCGAAAGGATAGGTAGAGCTTTATTCTTTATTTAATTGTAGTATATTGCGCTCCATTGACCATTTAAAATCTCTTAAGTTAACAGCATTGGAGTGACACCATTTAAGTGTATAAAAAGCTTTGTTGGCAATACTGGATGCCTTGTAAAGAATATGGTTTACCAATATCCTCCACGGCAAACAATCCATTCCGATATTTAAATGTAATAAGTAACCCCCTTTTTTCTTTATTAAACTTTTTATATATTAAGTAATTATTTACCATATACTTATCTATCTCCATAGATTGGGTTTCATTAAATTCAATAGTGAAAGGTACAAATTTATCATTAATATATAGCTGTATAAGATCCCCTTCAATTATAGCGAATTTATTTTTTGTATTTTTTCTACTTACCATATATCTGGGATGGTAAGTAGAACCTACTGGATTAAATATTTTATGATACCACTTATTATTTCTGTATACCTCAACACAAGCAGAAATAGGTTGATTGTTTAAAGTTTGCAAATCTATCATTATTGAATCATGATTTTTGCATGAAAAAAGAATGCATGAAAAAAGAATGCATGCTATTGATATGGCAAATAGATAAAAGAATATTTTCATTGAGATAATCTTATTAAACTTAGCGTATTTATTGAGTGTAGATGACATTAGATTAAAGTATAACATTTGTTGTATAGTAATAAGGAGGGCAAGTAGTCATTAAGTGCGAAATCAATGACTACTTGTTAAAAGTGAAAATCAAAGCCTGCTAATTACTGAAACTACCCATCAGTTGAGATAAAGAATAGATATAATAAAAGCTTATTTGTTGTTTCATTATTATTTGTTCGATGTTATGTTAAATTCAGAAAAAGATTTTTTCGGTCCTATTCCATTTGGTAAGTAATTTTTCCCATCTGTAGATACATCACTATTCAAAGGGTCATGTTCGCTTCCAGTTTCTGCTAATCCATTAGGTGCATATACTTTACAACCTGTGATATTTGCTATTGCTTGCGGAATAGGGCCTATACCAGTAAAGCAAGAAATCCAATATATTACACAATCAGAGCAAAAGGACTCTTCTGAATTCAATTTGCTAAATAAAGCATCTACATTACTAATAGTAATGTAATTAGATTGAGTATTATTTGTGTTTGAATTACCTTTGCCACGGGGTTGTTCAATCAAAGAATAATTGACATCACCATGAATCATTACAGTTAACGTTTCTACACACTCCAAACACAAAGTGGCATCATCAATTATATCAATAAGACCTTGAAATGAACGATTTTCAATTATAACACCTCCAGCTGTATCATTTTTAATATTTAGTGTTGCTTGAACTGCAATTTCATTACCAAAGAAAATCGCGCCCAAAGCATCCCACAACCAAACGCTATTCCCGACAAAACCATACAAATTAAGTCCTCCTTCAATTCCAATCGGGTCGCGGTTGATCCAGCGGCCATCTGCGGGGTTGTAGTGGCGGAAGTTGTAGT